>NZ_CAJXYK010000014.1 GCF_913063425.1 uncultured Thiohalocapsa sp. | reverse complement strand
GGGAACTGCCGGTCAGGCTGTCCCTGAGAGCCGGCAGGTATTTGTCTCATAACGGACACTCGCGGCGTGCCCTACGATCGGCGGTTGACCAAAAGCAGTCAGCAGTCGTAGGTGTGTGTTGGCGCAACGGACTCGTTGCCCGGTAGTTTCGGCGACAACAAGACCGGCGACCAGACCGTCGGCGATGGCACACTCACGAGCATCCAGAGCGCGTACTGGTCCGGTTCGGAGTATGTGACGTTTCCGTTCTACGCGTGGCGCTTCGGCCCCGACGGTGGCGGCCGGACCATCGTCAGTAAGGCCGGCACGCAGTGCGGTTGGGCAGTCCGCCCCGGACAAGTCGCCGCCCCCGCTGTCTGGCACGGCGGTGCTGATGGCACTGGGGTTGTTGGAGCTCGGGGCTGCCCGGCGGGTGCGGCGGCGACTTTGGTGATGTACGCACTGGGCACGGAGGCCGGCCGGGCCAGGCACCGTGAATTGGAGCACCTTCGACGTGGCACGGCAATTTCCAGCGTCGCCGGTGCTGTCCGCCAAGCGGGCGCGGTCCGGACTTCCACCCGTTATTCGGTCGGGCTCGGCTGGAGGCCATCGCCCGCACCTTCACGCTGCTGCTGCGCTATCCCGAGGTCCGGATGCCGGCGTCGCTGAGCCGGCCCTTCTGAAAGAACACCGCGTTCATGCTGGCGCTGCTGCTCGCCGCCGTCGCCGTCATGCTGCTGCCGCACCACTCGACGCCTCACCAGCCCCGCGCCAGCAACGGCGCAAGGAACCGCCCCGTGTGCGAGGCGTCGATCTGTGCAATCTGCTCCGGCGTACCGGCGGCGACGATCTGCCCGCCCTGGTCGCCGCCCTCGGGGCCTAAGTCGATGATCCAGTCCGCGGTCTTGATGACGTCCAGGTTGTGCTCGATGACCACGACGGTGTTGCCGTGGTCACGCAGGCGGTGCAGCACGTCCAGCAGGTGCTTCACGTCGTGGAAGTGGAGCCCCGTGGTGGGCTCGTCCAGGATGTACAGCGTGCGGCCGGTGTCGCGCTTGGACAGCTCCCGGCTGAGCTTGACCCGCTGGGCCTCGCCGCCGGACAGCGTGACCGCGTTCTGCCCCAGGCGCAGGTAGCCCAGCCCCACCTCCACCAGGGTCTTGAGCTTGCGGTGGATCACCTGCACCGGCAGAAAGAAGGTCAGCGCGTCCTCCACCGTCAGGTCCAGCACCTCGTCGATGGTCTTGCCCTTGTAGCGGATCTCCAGGGTCTCGCGATTGTAGCGCCGGCCGCGGCAGGCGTCGCACTGCACATAGACATCCGGCAGGAAGTGCATTTCCACCCGAATCAGCCCGTCGCCCTTGCAGGCCTCGCAGCGCCCGCCCTTGACGTTGAAGCTGAAGCGCCCGGGGCCGTAGCCGCGGGAGCGGGCCTCCGGCACATTGGCGAACAGGTCCCGGATCAGGTTGAACACACCGGTGTAGGTGGCCGGGTTGGAGCGGGGCGTGCGGCCGATGGGGCTCTGGTCGATGTCCACCACCTTGTCGAAGTGCTCAAGCCCCTCGATGGCGGCGTGCGGGGCCGCGCGCAGGCTCGCGGCATTGAGCCGGCGGGCGGCGGCGGGGTACAGGGTGTCGTTCACCAGCGTGGATTTGCCGGAGCCGGAGACGCCGGTGACACAGCAAAAGGTGCCGACGGGGATGGCGGCATCGATGCCGTGCAGATTGTTGCCGGCGGCGCCGCGGATAACGAGCTGATGGCCGTCCTTGGCCGGTTTGCGCTCGGTGGGAATCTCGATGCGCAGGGCGCCGGACAGGTAGCGGCCGGTGAGGGAGTCCGGGTCGGCGGCGATCTCGTCCGCCGTGCCGGCCGCCACCAGCTCGCCGCCATGGGCGCCGGCGCCTGGACCTAAGTCCACGACGTGGTCGGCGGCGCGGATGGCATCGGCGTCGTGCTCGACGACGATGACGGTGTTGCCGAGGTCCCTGAGCCTCGTGAGCGTGCCCAGCAGCCGCTCGTTGTCGCGCTGGTGCAGCCCGATGCTGGGCTCATCCAGGATGTACATGACCCCAACCAGCCCGGCGCCGATCTGGCTGGCGAGCCGAATGCGCTGGGCTTCACCGCCGGAGAGGCTCTCGGCGCTGCGCTCCAGGGTCAGATAATCGAGCCCGACGTCGGCGAGAAACTTGAGCCGCTGGGCGATCTCCTGCAGCACCTTGGCGGCGATCTCCGCGCGCTGGCCCGCAAGGCGGCCGTCCTCCCGCAGCCCGTCGAGCCACCTGAGTGACTCGCCCACCGGCATCGCGGAGATGGCGCCCAGGTCCTTGCCCGCCACCAGCACATTGCGCGCGGCGGCGTTGAGTCGGGCGCCGCCGCAGGCAGGGCAGGGGCGGGTGGAAATGAAGCGGGCCAGCTCCTCGCGCACCGTCGAAGAGTCCGTCTCCCGGTAGCGGCGCTGCATGTTGCCGAGCACGCCCTCGAAGCTGCGCTGCTTACCGGTGCCGCGCTCGTGCGGGAGCTTGAGCTTGAGCTTCTCGTCGCCGCTGCCGTGCAGCACCACCTGCTGTGCGAAGGGCTCCAGATCCTGCCAGGGCACGTCCAGCTCGAAGCCGAAGTGCGCCGCCAGCGACTTGATCATGCCGAAGTAGTAGCCGTTGCGCCTGTCCCAGCCGCGGATGGCACCGTCCGCGAGGCTCAGCTGCGGCTGGGCGACCACCTTGGCGGGGTCGAAGTACTGCTCCACGCCGAGCCCGTCGCAGGTGGGGCAGGCGCCGGCGGGGTTGTTGAAGGAGAACAGCCTGGGCTCCAGCTCTGCCAGGCTCCAGCTGCACACGGGGCAGGCGAAGTTGGCGGAGAAGGTCTCGGGCTCGGCCTCGGTGTCGTCCATGGAGGCCACCCGCAGGATGCCGCCCGAGAGCTTGAGCGCCGTCTCGATGGACTCAGCGAGCCGTAATTGCAGGTCCGGGCGCACGCGGAAGCGGTCCACGACGACTTCGATGTCGTGCCTCTTCCTGGCATCCAGCTGCGGCGGGGCGTCCAGCTCCACCAGCGCGCCGTCGATGCGCGCACGCACGAAGCCCTGGGCGTTCAGCTCCGTCAGCAGGTGCTGGTACTCGCCCTTGCGTGCGGCCACCAGCGGCGCCAGCAGCATCAGGCGCTCGCCCTCGGGGCGGGCGAGGATAGTGTCGACCATCTGTGTGACGGTTTGGGCCGACAGCGGCTCGCCGTGCTCCGGGCAGTGCGGCGTGCCCACCCGCGCGTAGAGCAGGCGCAGGTAATCGTGGATCTCGGTGATGGTGCCGACGGTGGAGCGGGGGTTGTGGGAGGTGGTCTTCTGCTCGATGGCGATGGCCGGCGACAGGCCCTCGATGAGGTCCGCGTCCGGCTTGTCCATCATGGACAGGAACTGCCGCGCATACGCGGACAGGGACTCCACGTAGCGCCGCTGGCCCTCGGCATAAATGGTGTCGAAGGCCAGCGACGACTTGCCGGAGCCGGACAGGCCGGTGATCACCACCAGCCGGTCCCGCGGCAGGTCGAGGTCCAGGTCCTTCAGGTTGTGCGTGCGCGCCCCGCGGATGCGGATCGAATCCATTCCTGACGGCGCCCCCTGGACCTCGGTCTGGGTTCAGTTGCCGCCGGCCAGGCGCTGATACAGCGCGTCGGCCTCAGCCTTCTCCGGGAAGGACTGCGCCTTGAGGTTCAGCAGCAGGCGGCGGGCGCCGGCCGCGTCGCCGGTGCCCGCGAGCGCCTTGGCGTAGCGGAAGGCGATGCTGGGGTCCGTGCTGCCGGCATGTGCCTTGGAGAGCAGTGGCAGTGCGGCCGCGTAGTCGCCCTTGGCCAGCAGCACCGTGCCCTTGGTGTCGATGAAGGCCGCGTCCTCCGGGTTCAGCTCGAGCGCCCGCTCCGCGTAGCCGAGGGCTTCGTCCGGCTGCTCCTCGGCCAGCAGCATCGCCAGGTTGTTCAGCGCCACGCTGTTGTTGGGGTTGGTGTCCAGCACGCGGCGGTATTGAGCGATGGCCAGCCCGGGGTCGCCGTCCTCGATGCCGCGCTGGGCCAGCGCCATGCGCGCAGGGACGTTCTTCGGATGCTCCCGGAGCCAGCCCTCCAGCAGTGTGCGGGCCTGTGCGGAGCGTCCGGAACGGGCCATGACATCCGCCAGCAGCAGGGTGTAGGTCACGTCATCGGGATGCGCGTCGGCGAGCTCCGTGAGCATGCCGCTCGCCTGGGAGAAGTCGCCCTGATCGGCGAGAAAGCGCGCCTGGGCGGCACGCACCGTCGCATGGTCCGGGGCACGCGACGCGAGCTTCTCCAGCAGGGCGCGGCGCTCGGCTGCCGTGGGCTGTGCCGCCAGGATGGTCGCGAGGCGCCCATGCTCCAGCGCATCGGCGCGGTCCAGCTCCAGGCCCGTTGTCAGATTGCTCTCGGCGGCGCGCAGGTCGCCCATTTGGGCATAGAGGGATGCGAGCATGTACCGGTATTGCGGCATGGTCGGGTTGCGCTCGGCCAGATCGGTGAGGGTTGCCGCCGAGGTTGATCTGTCGCCGGCAGCAAGCTCCGCCTGCGCACGCAGGAGCAGCAAAGTTGGCGCGTCGCGCTGCGCTGCCGGCGCCTGGTTGAGCAGGGTACGGGCCGCGCCGGCGTCGCCGCCGGCAAGGTAGCTGCGCGCCAGCACCAGACGCAGACGCAATGCCTCCGGATTGCGCTTGAGAACCTCTTGCAGGCGCGCGTTGAAGTCTTCGGCGTTGCCCTCGCGGAAGTCGAGCGCAGCGCGGGCCAGCACCACGTCCGGGTTGGCGGGATCGGCGGCCAGCGCCGAGTCGAGGGTCTGTAACGCCTGGTCACGGCGGTCGGTGCCGAGCTCCAGTGCCGCCAGCGCGAGCGCTGCCCGCTCGAACGTGGGGTCCAGCTCCAGGGCCTTGGCGAAGGCGGCCCGGGCCGCATCCAGGTCACCCGCCTGGGCAAAGAGCGCGGCTTTGGCGGTGTGTGCCATGGGGGAGTCGGGCGCGTGCTCGATGAACGCGTCGGCGGCGGCCATGGCGGCGTCGGCGTCCTCCGCGGCGATGTGGGCGCGCAGCAACTGCATCCGCGCCCGCTCGTTGTCGGGCTCTTCGCTGATCACGCGCGTCAGCAGCGTCAGCGCAGCGTCGGTATCGCCCTCGGCCAGCAACTGCTGTGCATGCGCCACCTGTGCGGAGCCGAGCTCGGGGAAGCGTTCGGCGGCCGTGGCGACGAGGGCCTCGGCTTCCGCTGCGCGCCCCTGTGCTGCAAGCGCCCGGCGCAGCAGCTCCATGGCCGCCGGCGTCGCCTGCGGCGACTCGGCCACCGGCCGTATGGCCTCCTCGGCCCCGGCGGCATTGCCCTGGGCCAGGCGGGTGCGGGCGAGCAGCGCCAGCCCCTGAATGTTGTTCGGCACCGCTGCTGTCAGCCGCAGCAGGTACTCCTCGGCCTGGGCGTTGCGATCCAGCCGGTGCAGCGCCAGCGCCGCGTAGTAGATGGCGGTGACGTCACTGGGTGCCCGCCGCAGATAGGCCTCCAGGCGCTCTGCGGCAGCGGCGGTGTCGCCCTGGAGCAGCAGCAGACGCCCCTCCAGGTAGTCGAGACCCGGCAGGCGCGGGCGCTCGCCGCGCACTGCGTCGATGTCAGCGGCGGCAGATTCCAGGTTCTGCCCGTCGAGGTGCAGCACCGCGCGCTGGTAATGCAGCGGCCAGGTGCTGCGGGCGTGCTCGATCGCCCTGGTGTAAGCGTCGATGGCGGCCTCGGTGTTCTGCTCGAGCCGCTCCAGCGTCGCCAGCGCCTGCCAGGCGTCCGCCGACTCGGGATGCAGCTCGATGGCCCGCTGGATCGTGCTCCGGGCCGCCGCTGCATCCTCGCGGCGCAGCTGCAGGGTTGCCTCGCCGAGCATCGCCCGCGGCGACTCGGGGTCCGCGGCCAGTGCGGCGGAGATCGCTTCGGCGGCATCGGATTCGCGGTCCAGCGACAGCAGCACGCTCCCGCGCAGGGCCAGAATCTCGGCGCGCTGGGCAGGGCTGGCGTCCGCCGGCGGCTCCGCCCACTCCAGCGCCCGGGTCAGCTCGCGCTGTGTCAGCAGGGCCTCCACCAGGCCGGCGCGGGTCTCGGCATCGCTTGCGCCGCCGTCGCGGGCGCGCATGATCTCCTGCTCAGCCGCCAGGGGCTCTCCGGCATCGAGGTACACGCGCCCGAGCATCAGGCGGGCTTCGGCGTCGTCCGGATTCTGCTGCAGCAGATCCTTGAGGCGGACCACTGCGCTCTGGATCTGGCCCGCCTGCCAGTCCTCCCGGGCGGCTTCCAGGGATGCGGCGACCGGCAGCGACGCGCACGTCAGCAGCAGGAGCAGGGCTGTCACGGTAATCGAGTGACGGCGATGGCGATGGGCAATGCGGTGAGCGGCCATGGCAGGACTTCTAATGGGCGAGGTTTCCAGGGAGCGACGGGTGCCAGGATCAGTGATCCTGACGCGCGGGCGCATCATAACAATTTGCCCGCAGCCATCGGCGGGCGTGGGCGTACACGGACGGATTGCGCCGACGAGTTGCGCCCCTGGTGCAGCCTCCCAGGCGATGGTCAGGCGGGTGCGGCAGTGCGGCCTGCGCAGCGGCCCCGACCGGCCGTGGCCGACCGGCAGCGGGGGCCGCCACTGATTTGCAGTAACCTTCGGGTGGTCAGGGCGTCAATCCCGTGCCTGCTCCAGTGCTGCGATGCGCTCTTCCAGCGGCGGGTGGCTCGCGAAAAGCTTCTTCAGCCCGTCGCCGATATTGCCGGAGATGCCGAACGCGGCGAACTCGCCGGCCGGCAGGTCGTGCGGCTCGTGTACGCGCTGCAACGCCCGCAGCGCCGCGATCATGCGCTCCCGGCCGGCCAGCCGGGCGCCGCCCGCATCGGCCCGGAACTCGCGGAAGCGCGAGAACCACATGACGATGATGGATGCGAGGAAGCCGAGCACGATCTCGGCGATGATGGACACCACAAAGTAGCCGATACCGACGCCGCCGCTTTCATCGTTGCCGCGCAGGGCAGAGTCGACGAAGCCGCCGATGACCCGCGCGAGCACGATGACGAAGGTGTTCAGCACGCCCTGGATCAGCGCCAGCGTCACCATGTCACCGTTGGCGACATGGCTGATCTCATGGCCCACCACGGCCTCCACCTCGTCGCGGTTCATGTGCTGCAGCAGGCCGGTGCTGACGGCCACCAGCGCGTCGTTGCGGTTCCAGCCGGTGGCGAAGGCGTTGGGGTCGGGCTGGTCGAAGATGCCCACCTCGGGCATGCGGATGCCGCTCTCTTCGGACTGTTTGCGCACGATCTCGAACAGCCACTGCTCGAAGGGGGTCTGCGGCTGCTCGATGATCTGCACCCCCATGGACCGCTTGGCGAGCCACTTGGACATGAACAGCGAGATCATGGAGCCGCCGAAGCCGAACAGCAGCGCCATGATCAGCAGCCCGCTGCCGGTCTGCGCGGACAGCCCGAGGATGCTCAGCACGATATAGAGCACTGTCAGGATCGCGAAGTTCGTTGCGACGAACAGCAACACTCTCAACATCGGTAGGGTTCTCCCAGTGGGTGAAGACGGATTGGCTTCCGGTGGTGAAATTTCGGTGCTGCTAAAGTGGATGCCCGCGGCGCGCCGCGCAAGTGAGTCGGCAACTGTCGGTTGCCGCCGGTGCTGAGCGCCGGCGCCGGCGCGGACAATCGGGGCTGGACAGATCGCCGTTCGGGGATTATAGTGCGCGGCTTACTGGGGCCATAGCTCAGCTGGGAGAGCGCAACACTGGCAGTGTTGAGGTCGGCGGTTCGATCCCGCCTGGCTCCACCAGACAAGCCTCTTTGGACCGCGCCAACCCCGGACATGCTTGATCCGTACAAGCTCACCCCGGGCAAGCCGTCCCGACGCCGCCGGCCGGCCGCCTGAGCGCCCGGCCGGTTTTGTGTCAGGACCTGCTTTCAGTCCCCATCGTCTAGAGGCCTAGGACACCGCCCTTTCACGGCGGCAACCGGGGTTCGAATCCCCGTGGGGACGCCAACAAATCAAGGGGCTGCTCGGGTTTTCGGGCAGCCCCTTTTTTTGTTGGGTTCGGGTTGGGTGACGTTCCGATTCCGGCTGCATACGTCCAGCAGGGCAGGTGCAACCCGATCAGCTCGCCGGCGCGGTGGAGCAGGCGGAGCATGCCCATCGAGCGAGAAGGGCTGCCTTCGACACGGTTCACCGTGCTACCCAGCCATGTCGACCTCTTGGGCCAAGGACCCGATTGTGCCGCCGTCGGCTTGGCCGTGATCGGGCGCGGCATCGACACGCACGCAGGCCAGGCAATCGCCGAGAGCGCTGGTGACAGCACGAGCGGACATGAAAACGCCCCCGGCCGGGGGCGTTCTTGCGGTTGGGGTCGGGGCCGTTGGTGCCGGCCCCTGACCGGCGTGACTACGCTTGCTCTGCCAGCGCCGCCTTCTCCTTCGGCTTGGCAATCTCGGAGATCGGCACCGCGACCTCGCGTTGGCCGTTGAGATTTGGTCCGTTGTACTGCGCGATCTGCTCCTCGGTCATCTGTTGGTCGCCGCCGCCGCAGGCCATGGCCGCGTGGGCCGGCTCCGCGCCGCCGCAGGCCTTGACCGAGGCCATGACGCCGCTCGGCTGGCTGACCCCCGCCGCGCGCTTCTTCACGACCTCGGGCTTGACCGCCGAGCCGTCGATGGGGCGCTTGGCGGCGGGGGCCTGCTTCCAGGCGTTGTGATCCGGCTCCTCGATCTTCGAGGCGGACTTGTCGTAGTCGAAGCGGATCAGCTTCTTGAACATCGGGCCCCAGTAGTTCTGCTGGCCCAGCTGGTAGAACTTGCGCTCGAAGGCGCTCTTGAAGAAGGCCTTGATGCAGCCGATGAGGTAGCGGCGGCGGAACGGGTCCTTCACCCAGGGGTACTGGAAGAGCATGCGCTTCATGTAGAAGCGCCGGTAGTTTGCCATGACGCCGTCGAGCAGCTCGGCGCGGTCGATGCTGTCCGGCTTCATGATGGGCGAGACGAAGTTGTACTTGGAGTAGTCGAAGACCTCCACCTTCTCGCCCAGCTCCGTGAACATGTCGGAGAAGGGCCAGGGGGTGAACATGGACCAGTTGGCCATGTCGGCGCCCCAGTCCATGACCATCTGGTAGGTCTCCTCCAGGGTCTCGCGGGTCTCGTTCTCCAGCCCGACGATGAACTGCGCCTCGGTGACGATGCCGTTCTGCTGCAGAAGCTGGATGGCGCGCTTGTTCTGCGCGACGGTGGTCTCCTTGACGAAGCGGTCCAGGTTCAGCTGTGCCGCGGCCTCGGTGCCGAGCGAGATGTGTACCAGGCCGGCCTTGCGGTAGAAGGGCAGCAGCTCCTCGTCGCGCATGACGTCCGTCACGCGGGTGTTGATGCCCCACTGGATGTCCAGGTCGCGGTCGATGAGCTCCTGGCAGAACTCGATGAACTTGGCGCGGTTGATGGTGGGCTCTTCGTCCGCGAGGATGAAGAAGCCGACGCCGTGGACCTTCTTCAGCTCCTCGATCTCGTCCACCATCTCCTTCGGGCTGCGCACGCGGTAGTCGCGCCAGAACTTCCACTGGCTGCAGAACGAGCAGGTGAAGGGGCAGCCGCGGGCCATGTTCGGGGTCGCCACCGGCACGCCCAGCGGGATGTAGATGTACTTCTTCCAGTCCAGCAGGCCCCAGTCCGCCTTGATGGTGTCGATGTCCCGGATGGACGGCTCGGCGGGGGTTGCCACCACGGCGCCGTCGTCGCCGAGGAAGGCGATGCCTTTGATCTGATCGCGCTCGTTGGGCCAGCGGCCCTCGTCGATGGCGCGCACCAGGTTCAGCGTCACCGACTCGCCCTCGCCGCGGACGATGGCATCGATCCAGGGCGCCTCGGCCAGCACCTGCTTGAACATGAAGGTGGCATGGATGCCGCCGAGGACGGTGACGGCGCCCGGGCATTCTTCCTTGGCGATCTGAAGCACCCGCTGGGCGGCGTAGATCATGGGCGTCATGGCCGTGGTGGCGACGACGTCGGCGCCGGCCTCGCGGATGGCGATGCGCAGCTGCTCATCGTCCAGGTCGTCCACCAGGGCGTCGACGAACTGATAGTCCATGTAGCCGCCGGCCTTGAGGTAGCCGGCAACGTACGTGACCCAGGCCGGCGACCAGTTACCGGCGATGTCGGCGGCGCCGGCGCTGTAGTTGGGATGGACGAAAAGGATGCGCATGTATCGGCTCCGGTTCGGTGGGCGTCGGCCGCGGACAGGCACCGGCGGCTGCGTTGGGGTGGCGGCACGCCGCCGGGGTATGCTCGGCAGGCGCGCTGCGGCGGTTCTGATCCGGCAGAGTGTCGATGATCGACCCGGGCCGCGTCATTGAGCCCCATCTATCTTCGCGTCGATCCCGGCCCTGTGCGCCGCGGCTCCCGAGGGGTCGGCGTCGCGCGGCGTGGCCTGTTCCAACTCGCCTGTCCCGGATGGTACTGCGCTCAGCGCGCGCCGCCAGTGAAACACCTGTCATTCCGGCTTTCCGTTGACCGGTGTCAAGCTGACTGGACAGTCCGCGTCGGCTCATGCCTCCCCCTCAAGCGACTCCTTACTCAAGCGATGGCTGCCATGAAGCACTGCTACCTGATCGGCATCGGTCCGGGCCACCCGGACTTCCTGACCCTGCAGGCCGTGGACGCGATGCGGCGCGTCGACGTGTTCTTCCTGCTGGAGAAGGCGGGCCGTGGCAAGGACGAGCTCACGGCGCTGCGTCGGGAGATCATGCGACGGGTGCGCCCGCACGGGGACTACCGGGAGGTGCGTGTGCCGAGCCCGCCGCGACCGCGGGCCGTGGACCGTGACGGCGCGGCCTATCGCGCCATCGTCGCCGACTGGCATGCCGAGAAGCGGCGCATCTTCGCGGCGCTCCTGACCCGGGAGCTCGGCAACGGCGACAGCGCCGGTCTGCTGCTGTGGGGGGACCCGGCGTTGTACGACCAGACCGTGAGCATGGTGCAGGCCGTGGTCGCCGAGCTGCCGGAACGGGTCGGGGTCACCGTCATCCCGGGCATCAGCGCCGTGCAGGTGCTCGCCGCACGGCACCGGATTCCGCTGAACCGCGTCGGCGAGTCCGTGCAGATCATCACCGGACGCGAGGCGGAGCAGGTGGACCCGGGGTGTGTGCACAACGTCGTCGTCATGCTGGACTACAACGCTTCCTTCCAGCGCTTCGTCGGCCAGGACATGGACATCTACTGGGGCGGTTATCTGGGCGCCGCGGATGAGGTGCTGGTGTCGGGGCCGCTGGATGCGGTGCTGGACGAGCTGCTGCGGGTGCGGGCGGCGCTGCGCGAGCAGAAGGGCTGGCTGATGGACACCTATCTGCTGCGCCGGCGCGAGTCGCCTGAGGTGGACGCGGGTGACGACGGGTGATGGAGCGCCCTGGGCGATGGCGACAGTGGTCGGGATTGCGTCGAGCCTGCCGCGATTGTGGCATTTGCGACAGGTCTGACGCAGCGGCCGGGGCGCAGGGTACAGCCCTAGGCTTTGATGCAGCCCGGGTTTTCGGCGCCCGAGGGGCTTGAGGTCTTTGGCGCGGTGTTTGCTGCGTCCCGCAGGATGACGTCCCAGAGCGGGTGAGCATCCATTGTAGGCCGGGTCATGCTGTCGCTGTCCCGACCTGCTGCGGCCCCGTCTCCGCGCAGCAACGCGTTGCTTGCCAAGCTCAAAGACCCAGGCGAGCCCGGCCCAGGCATCCACAGGATCTTCCATGTCCCCTACCAAGCCCGACGTGCAGGACTACCTGCAGCTCTTCCGCCAGTATGGCGGCGATCTCACCGCCCTCTATCGGGCGCCTGAGGACGACCGGTACGCCCTGTTGTTCGAGCAGGTGGTGCGCCTGTTGGTGCGGCCGTCGCCCTTCAATCTGCGCCTGCCGGACGAATTCCGCATGGCGGCCCGGCGCTGGCGCGATGGTCACCAGCCGACGGTAGCCAGGCTGCGGGAGCCGGCCAACCGCCATTTCATGCTCTGTGAGCTCTATGACCTGGTGATGCTGAAGGGCGGGCTTGCCGCATCGCGGCAGCACGCGGGCGGGGGCCGGGCGCCGGCCTGACCCCAGCCGACCCGGCCTGCGTTGCGGAGGCGGGCCCGCTGGCGGGCGTGCGATACGCGTGCCGGCGGAAGTCCGGCGGCGCCGGTTTGATGCTTGATGCTGGGCGGCGCCGGTTTGATGCTTGATGCTGGGCGGCGCCGGTTTGATGCTGGGCGGCGCCGGTTTGATGCTGGGCGGCGCCGGTCTGCGTCTCAGCGCGTGGTGCGCTCGGCGTCGTTGCCCGTGCCGCTGCGGCTGCGGGATTCGCCGGGGCTGCGCTGGGTGCGGCTGGTGGAGCCGCCGCGCTGTGTGCTCTCCTGCTTCAGCCAGTCGTAGGACTGCGTGCCGCCGGCGTTCTGTTGGGGGGCGGCCTGTGCCGGTGTCTGCTGCTGCGTCTGCTGCCCCGGCGTCGGCGGTTGGCTGGGGCCGCCGCGGGGCTGCATGGCCCGCATGCGCCGCTCGGCGGCGGCGCGATCGGCATCCGTGGGGCCCGGGTCGATGCGCACCTGCTCCACGCGCTCCGGGTCGGCGCCGACAGCGGGTGAGGAGGAGTAGACGACGTTGCCGTCGGCGTCCACACCCTTGTACACCTGCGCGCCGGCAATGCCTGCCGCCAGCAGCAGGCCGCCGGTGCCGGCTGTCACCGCGCGGTGTACCACGGCTCAGAAGGCGCCGGTGGCGCCGGCCGTGATGATGGAGAGCATCTCGCCGTTGACGGTGATGGCGATGGCCTGAAGCTCCGGTGGCAGCTCGTAGGCGTTGATGATCATGTCCAGGTTCAGCATCTCCAGCCAGTACTTGCCCTCGTTGTCCTCCACCAGGGCGATGCTGCAGGGCATGTAGGCGGCGTAGATGGTGTTGAAGCGCACCATCTTGACGGCGTCCTCGGGACGACAGAACTGAAAGATCTCCAGCCGCGGCGAGTCGACGCCCCGGTTCTCAAGCTCTTTGCCGACGTTCTGGTGGCCCACCAGCTTCATGTTGAGCTCCACCGCCTTGGAGTTCATGGCATCGATGGCATCGTCCGGCGTCACGCCCTCCGCCAGCCCGATCTTGAGCACAGTCTGGCCGATCTCGAACATGTTGACTTCGGGCGCACCGGCCGGCTCCTGGGCGACGGCGGCGGCCGGCAGGAAGCTCGCGAGCAGCAGGGCGGCGGCGAGGCAGGTATGCAGTCTTTTCGTCATGGATCTTGACTCCTTGGTGGATCGGCTCGGACGCCGACGCAGCTTGACGCGGCGCTTCTCCGCAGCGGGGTGGGGCGCCGCGCTCATTTGTCTTTGTCTTCCTTGTCGTCGAGGCTCGCGATGAAGGCCAGGATATGCAGCAGCTCCTCGTCTTCGTACGCCGCGAAGGTCTCGTCCTCCGGGTCGTCGGCGTGGATGCGCTCTTTGTTCTTGAACATCTCGATCTGCCGCAGCAGGTATTCGTGGTACTGGCCGCGCAGCGGCGGCGACTCCTTGCGGGTCTTGCCTTCGCCCTTGCGGCCGTGACAGGTGCGGCAGTCGTAGCGGTACATCCGCTTGCCCTTGCGCGCACTGCCTTCCTCCGGGCCGGGTACGTCGAGATCAACCTCCAGGTCCGAGATGTAGGCCGACAGGTTGACCAGGTCCTGGTCGTCGGCGGTCTTGAGGCCGCCGACCACGAGCATCGCGTCATAGCCGCGCGCGCCGGTCTGGTAGTCCTGCAGGGCGTTGAGCAGGTAATACTCCGGCAGGCCGGCGATGCGCGGATACTTGCCGCCCAGGATGCCCTGGCCGTGCTGCCCATGGCAGAGCGCGCATTGGCGGTACATCACCTCGCCGGCTTGCCGGTCCGGCTCCATGTCCAGCAGGTCGATTTCGTCGTCGTCCTCGTCCTCGTCGGCGAGCGCCAGCGGCATGGCAAGCGCCAGCAGCAGCAGGAGGATCAATGGAAGGAGGGGCAGTGGGAAGGTGCGCGGGGAAAACGGGCGCTTCGGGGCCATGTGCAGACGCTCCAGGGTCCTGACGGGGTAATCCGCCCGCCGGCTGATGCCGGCCGGGCTTGGCGACGGCCGCCGCCGGCTTGGCGGCGGGACATCGCAATTGTTGTGGGCTCGGATGCTGTGCGTGCGGTCGTGCAGCCCGCCGGCGCCCGCTCGTTGCGGGTCCGTGCCGATGTGTCGGTCCGGCGTCGGAAGCGGCGCGGCCACGGGGCGGCTCGCGCCGATCAGCACCCTTCGGCCGGCGGTAACATAGAAGATCGATGGGGCGCCTGCAACCGCGGAGCCATTTGGGGGTTTACCGGCAGCCAAGCCCGGGCCGCCGGGCATGGCCGCCCCGGCAGCATGGAACCGACCTGTCGCATCGCCTGCGCATGCTCGCCGGCGCGCATCCCGTCAGGTCAGCCCGTCATCAGGCCAGCACATAGACCATCTCCATGGGCAGGCCCATGGCATCGTGCTCCTGCGCGTCCGGCAGGCACCGCCGGCAGTGGGTGCCCGCGACGGCGGCAGCGGCGGTGACGGCCAGCACCGCTGCGTCCAGGATGTCGTCGGCTGCCACGGCGCGCCGGGGATGGACGGCGGCCAGGGTCTCGAGATGCGGCGGGCAGCTCGGGTCCAGCATGGCGAGCAGGGCAAGGCGCTCCTGCCTGCCGGCGGGCCGGCGCTTGTTGTGCTGCATGGACCTTCGGCCGGCGAGGCCCCACAGGCAGAGCTCCGGGTGCGCCTCCCGCAGCCGGGCGCGAAGCGCCTTGTCCGCGCAGAGCAGCTGGTCCAGCTCACGGATCTTGCCGGCGATATTCCAGGTCTGCTGGGACAGGGCCACGCCTGTGTGCCGCCGGTTCACGGCGCAGGCGCTGCGATAGTCGGCGGCGTCCAGGGCGGCCCGGCAGGGCGGGCGAAAGACGCTGCTCGCCCGGGGGCGGCCCAGCAGTGCCCGGGCGGCGCGGTCGCAGCGGCGCTCGGCAGCGCCTGCGGAGACGAGGCCGATGGGCATGTCCACCAGGCTCAGCGCGCTCGCCTCGATCATCGGCGCGAGTGCGGCAATGTCCGCTGCGACGCCGCCGTCCCAGCCCGCGGCGGAGCGCCGGCACCAGACCCAGCCGGCCCGGCAGCCGTCGATGCCCACGGCGGCATCGGCGCCGCCCAGGTCAAGGCTCATGCGGCCGTGTGCGGTCTGGGGCCCGGGCTGTCGGCGCGCAGCGCCCGGCTCACCGCGGTGCCGGTGTCGTCGCCGCTGGCGAGCGCCCAGTGAATGGACGGCGGCGCCGCCGCCTCGCCGCAGATCCAGAGCTGCTCGCCCGCCCGCAGTGCGCCCCGGGGCGCTGTGACGCCCGACGCCTGCAGCGGCAGCGCCGCGGGCAGCCGGTACACCGCAAGCCGCTCCCAGACCTCCACCTGCGCACCGTACCACTCCCGCAGCTGGCGGCGGACGGCGGTCTCCAGCGCGTCGGGGTTGTGGCGGGCGCCGAAGACGTTGACGCAGACCAACGCCTGGCCCGCGGGGGCATAGTGGGCCGACAGGTTGCTCGGGCAGAGCAGGCTGTTGATCGGTCCCCCGCCGGTGGCGTTGAGCACCAGATACGGACCCTCGAACGGCGCCTCCGGCGCAGCGAAGTAGAAGCAGGTGGTGCCGCGGGTATCCGGGGCCTCGCGGCCGAGGAGCGCCGCCGCCGCCGTACCGTCGGTGGCGAGCACGGTGGCGCGGGCACGCAGCCGCGTGCCGTCGGCGAGATGGACGCCGTCGTCTTCCAGCCGCTCCACCCGCTGGCCCAGGCGCAGCCGTGCCGGTGCGAGCCGGCTTGCGAGCTGCAGTGGGATCTGCTCCATGCCCCGGGCCGGCAGCGCCGTGTCGCCCAGCGCGAAGGCGCGGAACACGAACTCGAAGGCGCGCGAGGAGACGTTGAGCTCCGGCTCGAAGAAGACGCCCGCGAAGAATGGCCGGAAGAACCGCGCCTGGATGCGCTCAGAGAAGCCGAGCCCGGCGAGCAAGGCGGGGGTCGGCTGCTCCGGGCGGTTGTACAGATCCGTCAGGTCGCCGAGCAGTGCGCGCCGACGCAGCCGCCAGAGCTTGAGCTTGTCCGCCAGGCTGCCCACCGGCGAGACCAGCATCTCCGGCAGCTGGGCGGGCCGCCGCCAGATGTCGCTCACGCGATGGAAGTCTTCGCCGATGCGCACCAGCGCCCCCGGATAGAAGGGGCGCAGATCGAGGGCCGCGTAGTCCAGCAGCCGCGCGGCGGCCGGGTACCAGGTCTGGAGCACCTGGAAGCCCCGGTCCAGCAGGAAGCCGTCGCGCACATCGGTGGCGATGCGCCCGCCGGCGCGCGTCTCCGCCTCGACGATGAGCGGGCGCAGCCCCTCGCGCTGCACGCGCAGGGCGCAGGCGAGCCCGGCGAGGCCGGCACCCACCACGATCACATCCGCATCCACGTATCTCGATCCTCCGCGTCGGGTTGCGTGCGAGGGAGCAGCGCCGGGTCAGGCCGCCGCCAGGGCGTCGCGCAGGGCCGCCGCCTGCGTGCGAATGGCCTGCAGCCGCGCCGGCTCCAGGCGTTCCAGGTTGCGCCACATGAGTGCGGTGCGCGGATGGCCTGAAAAGCGCTCCCGGTGGCGGGCCAGAAAGTCCCAGAACAGCGTCGTAAAGGGGCAGGCGGTCTCACCCACTGCCTGCTTCGGGTCGTAACGGCAGTCGGCGCAGCAGTTGCTCATGCGCTGGATGTAGGCGCCGCTCGCGGCATAGGGCTTGCTGGCCAGCAGACCGTCGTCGGCGAACTGGCTCATGCCCAGGGTGTTCGGCGCCTCCACCCATTCCACCGCGTCCACGAACATGGCCAGATACCAGGCGTGGACCTGCTTGGGCTCCACGCCGAGCAGCAGGGCGAAGAGCCCGGTGACCATGAGCCGCTGGATATGGTGGCCGTAGCCGCGGGCCACCACCTGGCCTACGGCGTCGGCGAGACAGGCGTAGTCGGTGTCGCCGCTCCAGTAGAAGGCGGGCAGGGGCTGGTGGGCATCCAGGGCGTTGCGCTCCAGATAGCCCGGCATGCGCTGCCAGTAGATGCCGCGGACGTACTCGCGCCAGCCCAGGATCTGCCGCACGAAGCCCTCCACCGAGGCGATGGGCGCGCGACCCGCCCGATAAGCCGCAACGGCGGCGTCGATGGCGTCGCGCGGGTCGAGCAGCTTCAGGTTCAGCGCCGCCGAGAGGCGGGCGTGATACAGGTAGGGCTCGCCGGTCCAGATGGCGTCCTGGTAGGGTCCGAAGGCGGCGAGCCGATGGTCGATGAAGTCCGTGAGCGCCGCCTGCGCCTGCGCCGGCGTCACCGGCCAGTCGAAGTGATCCAGACCCCCGGGGGCATCCGCAAAGCGCTCCTCGACCAGCTGCATGACCTCTTGGGTGACGGCGTCCGGCGCAAAGCCGAGCGGCGCCGGCAGCAGGCCGGGACCCTGTTTGCCGAAGGTCTTGCGGTTGTCTTTGTCGAAGTTCCAGGCGCCGCCCGCGGGCGCGCCGTCGTCCATGAGCACGTCATGGCGCTTGCGCATCCAGCGGTAGAAGTGCTCCAGCCGCAGCTCTTTGCGCCCCTCGGCCCAGCTCGCGAAGTCCGGCAATGGGCACAGGAAATGGCCGTCCTCCAGGACGCGCAGTGGGACGCCGGCCCGCGCACAGACAGCCGCGATGGCGGCGTGCAGGCGGTGCTCGCCGGGCTGTACCAGGCAGACCTCGTCGGGCTGAAGCCTGTCGAGATCGGCGGCCAGCGCCGCGTCGATGCCCGGGTGCTCGTGGGCGTCCAGCGCCAGGTAGCGGACCCGCAGCCCGGCCTTGGTCAGGCGCTCCCGGAAGTGGCGCATGGCGGACAGGAAGAGCACGGTGCGAGCCTTGTGGGAGGGCACATGCGTCGCCTCGGCGGGCGCCTCGCACAGCCACACCAGGTCGCGGTCCGGTTCCGTGTCGTCGAACAGCCGGCTGTCGCGGTTCAGCTGGTCCCCCAGCACCAGCAGCAGCCGGCGGACGGGCGCGGGGGTGTGCGTCGGGTCGGTGGTCATGGACGGCGGCTTCCGGCGCGTGCGGATGCGTGGTGACGGCTGCCTGTCATGCGGACTGCCCGGCGTCAGGCGCCGGCCGCAGCGGACAGCGGGGTGTCGTCGGCGGCCTCGCGATAGGCCAGCTGACGGGCGAAGAGCGCACGCACGCTGTCGATGTGATCGGCCTCCGCCGCGGACTTGTCGCGGCGGTAGCCCCTGACGCGAGCAAAGCGCAGCGCGAGCCCCGCTGGATACTGGCGGCTCTGCTGCAGCTCGTTGAAGGCGATCTCCACCACCAGCTCCGGGCGCACGTGCACCACAGGGCCGTCGCGGCCGATCTCCCGCTCCAGCAGCGCCTGCGTCTGCCAGTCCAGCAGCTTGTCCGTGAGCCCCTTGAAGGTCTTCCCGAGCATCAGATACCCGCCGGCGCCGTCCCGGCAGCCGAGATGCAGGTTGCTGAGCCGACCGCTGCGCCGCCCGCTGCCCCACTCGGCGGCGAGCACCACCAAGTCCAGGGTGTGCGCCTGCTTGATCTTGAGCCAATGGCTGCCGCGACCGCCGGCGGCGTAGGGTGCCGCCGGGTCCTTGGCCATCAGCCCTTCGTGCCCGGCGTCGAGTGCGGCCTGAAGAAACGCCGCCGCCGCCGCGGGCGTGGGCGCCGCGAGCCGCGGAATCACCAGCGCCGGCGGCAGGGCCTCGGTGAGCGCGGCATGGCGCCGGTGCGTAGGCGCATCGATGAGCGTCTCGCCCTCGATGGCCAGGCAGTCGAAGCAGAACACCCGCAGCGGCAGCGCGGCGCGCAGGGTCGCGTCGTCGCTGTGGCGGCCGAAGCGGCGCATGGTGGTCTGGAAGGGCAGCGGGCGGCCGTCGGCGGCCACCGCCAGGGTCTCGCCGTCCAGCACCAGCTCGCGGGCGGGCAGCGCCGCGACAGCGTCAACCAGCTCCGGCACGGCGGCGGTGACGGCATTGCCCTGGCGGCTGTAGACCTGCACGGAGTCGCCCTGTTTGTGGATCTGTACCCGGGCGCCGTCCAGCTTGTACTCCAGGATCGGCCGCGGCAGCTGCGTCAAAGCCGCATCCAGGTCCGCCGCGGGCTGGGCCAGCATGGGCAGGACGGGTCGGAAGAGCTGGAGCCGCAGGGCATCCAGTCCGGGGCGGCCCTCGGTGCGGGCGATGCCGGCCACTTCCGCGACATCGCCGCGCAGCATCTGTGCCCGCCGGACGCATCCGACGGGGATGTCGAAGGCGGCGGCGACGGCGTCCAGCACCAGGGATTCGAGCGCCCCCTGGCGCAGCTCGCCGAGCAGCAGGCGGGCCAGGTACCGCTGCTCGGCGTCGGTGGCCTGTGCAAAGAGGGCGGCGAGCGTCTCGGCGCGACGCGCCTTCGCCCCGCTGCCCGAGATCCCGGCAACCGCATAGAGCTGCGCCGTGGCCTGTGCAAGCGTCAGCGACGGCCGCGTTGCGGCCGGCGTCGCCAGGGCTGCCCGCACCTGGGCCGGGCCGATGCCCAGGCTGTGCGATGCCGCCTCGCCAGTGCACCAGCGCGCGGCGGTGCCGATGTCCGCGGCATCGGCGCCGCGCAGGAGCTGGGCGAGCCGTCCGACCTTGTCGGCGCGGCTGCGCGTGGCCGCCAGGTCTGCGGCGGCCTGGGCGAGGTCCTGGACGCTCAGCATGTCGTCCGGCCGGGGCCGCCGCGGGCCGTCAGTGGTACTGCTCGGTGGTGTAGTGCCCGGGCTCGTGGCGCTTGTGGCGCTGCATGCCGTGTGCCTCCAACCAGGCGCGGACGTCTTTGATCATGGCCGAGTTGCCGCAGAGCATGAAATGGCTGTCCTCTGGGCTGATCTCGGCATCGGCGGCCGCCTGCAGCGCGCCGTTCTCCAGCAGGTTGGTGATGCGGCCCTGCAGCGCCGTTTCGCTGCTGTCGCGGGTGAGGGCAGTGATGAAGGTGAAGGCGTCTTCGTGTGCCGCCTGGATCTCGGCGATGGTCTCGCCGTAGCTCAGCTCACCGGCATTGCGCGCGCCGTGCACCAGGATCACGCGCTCGAACCGCTCCCAGGGCGCTGCGGTCTTGAGCATGGCCAGATAGACGCCGAGCGCCGTGCCCGTGGCGAGCATCCACAGGTGCCGGCGCGAGACCACATTGTCCATGGTGAAGACGCCGCTCGCCTTGTCCGACACCCAGATGCGGTCGCCGATCTCCAGGTCCGAGAGCTTGGGCGTGAGCGGCCCCTCGGGGATCTCGTTGAAATAGATCTCCAGCGGGCGCTCGTCCGGTGAGTTCACCAGGGAGTAGGGGCGGCCGACGCGCTCGCCGTCCACGTCCAGCGCCACCTTGATGTACTGTCCCGCCGTGAAGTCCGGCAGCGGCGCGTCGATCTGCAGGCTGTAGAGCTCCTGCGACCAGTGCCGCTTACCGGCGATCTTGCCTTCGAGCCATTCGGCCATGGATGCTGCTCCTCGCGTTGTTCTGAAACCGGTCTGATGCTGAAACGGCCAAGCTTGGTTCGACGGGCCGGCATTTCAAAGGCTGTACAGGATTTGGACAGGCACCGCCGGCTGCTGACGGCCCGGAGTGGGAGGGTGCCTGTCAGGGCATTGTGATCAGTTCTGCCCCCTCCATATCGCCGGTGTCCAGGTTTTGTTTAACCCGCACAATCGGAGCGCACCGATGATCCGCATCCACCAACTCACCCCGATTCTGCTTCTGCTGGGAGGTTTGCTCATGACAGACAGCGCCACCGCCGACTGCGCACCGACGCTCAACTTCGAAAAGCGCCGTCTCGCCGGCGACGAGACCGTGAACCTGTGCGAGGCCTACCAGGGTAAAGTCCTGCTGGTGGTCAACACCGCAAGCAAGTGCGGCTTCACCGGCCAGTACGAAGGCCTGGAAGCCCTGTACGACAAGTACCGCGAGCAGGGCCTGGTGGTGCTGGGCTTCCCGTCCAACGACTTCGGTAATCAGGAGCCGGGCTCCGAGGCGCAGATCAAGGACTTCTGCCGGCTTACGTACTCGGTGGAGTTCCCCATGTTCGAGAAGGTCAGCGTCAAGCGGGGTAAGGCCGACCCCTTCTACCAGTACCTGGCGCAGCAGACCGGCGTCTATCCGAAGTGGAACTTCTACAAGTACCTCATCGACCGCGACGGCAAGGTCGTGGACGTGTACTCCAGCATCACGTCGCCCAGCAGCAAGAAGCTGGTGCGCACCATCGAGCAGCTGCTGGCGCGCCCGGCGTCGTCCTGAGCCGCCGGCTGCGGCGGCATGCCGTACTGAAGGCGTCAGCGCCCCCAGGCAGCGCCCGCTTCGGCTAGACTGCGCGGCGGAGGTCACCGACTCGCAGCCACGCCCGCCCGATGCTCTATCTGCTTGCCCTGCCGTTGTTGATCATTGTCGGCGTGCTGGTCTTCCTGCTGCTTCAGCCGGGGGAGATCAGCGTGCGCCGCTCGCTTGTCATCCACTGCCCGCCGGAGGCTGCCTTCGCGCAAGTGCGCGACCTGCGCGGCTGGCCGCAGTGGAGCCCCTGGCTGCTGCACGAGCCCGATGCGGCGCTCAACTGGAGCGACGACCCGGGCGCAGAGCGCGGCTGGTACGCCTGGAGCGGCCGGCTCATCGGTGCCGGGCGCATCACGCATGTGTCCCTGCACCCAACGGAGCGCATCGAGCAGCGCATCGACTTCAAGCGCCCGTTCAAGTCCACCGGCGCCGTGAGCTGGGAATTCCGGGCGACCACGCAGGAGGACGTGCCCGCGACCGAGGTCTTCTGGACCATGCGCGGGCGCATGGCCTTTCTGGTGCGCTTCATGGCGCCCGCCATGGCGCAGCTCATCGGCAAAGACTTCGAGCTGGGCCTGGTGCGCCTGCGCGCCCTGCTGGAACCGGGGGCACCCAAGCTCGACATCCGCTTCTGCGGCGTCGAGCAGCGCGCAAAGACGCTGGCGCTGACGCTGCCCTTCGACGGCGGCCGCGATGAGGTGGCAGCGGCCATGCGCGCGGGCTTCGAGCGGCTTGCGGCCACCGCCGCCGAGCATGGCATCGAGCCCATCGGCCCGCCCTTCTCGGTGTACTACCTGGCGGACGCCAAGTCCGGGCGCCTGTGCTGCGACATGGCGCTGCCGGTGCCCGCCGACGCCCACTTGGGCGAGCTGACGCACCGGCGCTTCGACGGCGGCCCCTGCCAGGTGACCGAGGTGCAGGGCAGCTGGGACTTCATGGAGCTGGCCTGGCATGCGGCGCTTGCCCACCTGCGCATGACCAAAGCCGTCTGGGAGCGATCACGCGGCTCGATGGAGGAGTATGTCGCCGGCCCGGACGCCGTGGCGGATGCGGACCAACTGGTCACCCGCATCTGGCTGCCGGTGAAGGCGCACAAGGGCTGATGCCGGGTCGCCGCGTGCCGGATCATGCTCGTTGAGGCCTGCTACAGCCAGCCCTTGCGCCGCAGCAGCCACAGCTGCACCAGGGCCACCAGGAGCAGAAACAGGCACAGGATCACGAAGGCCAGCGGATCATCGGCGTCCGGGATGCCGGCCACGTTCACGCCGAGCAGGCCGGTGACGAAGCTGAGCGGCAGAAAGATCGCGGTGATGACCGTGAGGGAGTAGACGCGGCGCTCGGTGGTCTCGGAGGAGCGCTGCAGGATCTCGTCCTGGGTGATCTCGGTAATGTCACCGGCGGCGACGAGGCCCTCGATGGCGTGCTGGCAGCGGTGCACGACCTCCCGCACCAGGCGGCGGTCCGCAGCGCCGAGCCAGGACTCGCGGGCGGCAGCGAGCTGGCTCAGGGCGCGGCGCTGTGGCGTGAGATGGAAGCGCATCAGGATCATGCGCCGGCGCAGGGTGGCGAGCTCGGCCACCAGGTTCTCGGGGTGGCGGGCGCGGTTGCCGGCACGGCCGATGCGCTGTGTGGCCCCCTGGAGCTCCTCCAGCACGTCGTCGGTGTGGGTCATGAGCCGGTCGGCGAGGTCCGCGACGATGCCGCCGATGTCCGCCGGCCCGGTGCGGCGGCGGATCTCCGCCTGCAGATCCTCGACGGCGCGCAGGCGCTCGGTCTGACAGCTGACGAGGCGGCGGCCGTCGGTCCACAGACGTGCCGCCACCATGTCCCCGGGCACCGCGTCGAGACCCTGGTCGATACCCTTCAGCACCAGCAGCAGGTGCTCGCCGCGCCGGGCCAGCCGAGGCATGGCCCTGGGCACGGTGAGTGCCTCCACGGTGAGGCTGTCCAGGCCGCTGTCCTCGCGCAGCCAGCGCCGGGCGTTGGGATGGCGCAGGTCCAGGTGGAGCCAGGTCTGGCCGTGGGGCCAGGGGCCGGTGAGGTCGGCCCAGCCGATGGGCGTGCCGCCGCCCGCGCCGTCCAGGCGGTAGGCGAAGGCGAGGCCGAACCAGTTGTGCAGGCGATCGAGCGCGGGCATGGGCGTGTCGGGCTGGGCGTGCTCAGCCCGCGTCGGTGCCCGCTGGTGTCGCGCGGGCGCCACGGTGCAGGCGTATCTCGAGCGGCTGTGCGGAGCGCAGGTGAATGTCGCGCTGCGGGAACGCGATGCCGATACCGGCGGCACGGAACCTGTCGTCGATGGCCTGGTGCAGCGCGGTGATGGTGTCGAGCCGATAGTCCATGTCCTGGAGATAGCAGCGCAGCACCAGCGTCAGTGCATCGTTGCCGAAGCCCTCGAAGGTGATCAGCGGCGCCGGGTCCTCCAGCACGTGCTCGTTCTCGCGGGCGACGTCGGCGAGGATCTGCAGGGCCTTGCGCGTGTCGCTGCCGTACTCGACCCCCACGGGGATGACGATGCGGTTGATCTGGTCGGTGAGGGTCCAGTTGGTGATGCGGCCGGTGATGAGCTCTTTGTTCGGCACCAGGAGCTCCTGGCGGTCCCAGTTGCGCACCGTGGTGGCGCGGATCTCGATGCGGGTGACCACGCCAGTGGTCTCGCCGATGGTGACGATGTCGCCCACCCGCACCGGTCGCTCGAAGAGGATGATCAACCCGCTGATGAAATTGGCGACGATTTCCTGGAGGCCGAAGCCGATGCCGACGCCGAGCGCCGCCACCAGCCATTGCACCTGACCCCAGGACAGGCCCAAGGCGCCGAACACCAGGAGCGCGCCGACGGCCGTGATGGCATAGCCCGTCAGCGTGATGATGGTGTAGCGGCTGCCGGCGCTGACGCGGCTGCTCTGCAACAGCAGGATTTCCAGCAGCGCCGGCAGGTTGCGGGCGGCCATGACGGCGGCGACGATGATCACCAGCACCAGCCCGAGATCCGCCAGTGTCACCGGAATGGCCTGCTCCACGCCGTCCACCGTGCCGGTGTAGCGCCAGAGCGTGAAGCGGTCGAAGAAATTGAGCGCCGGCAGCACCTCGGACCAGATGAGCCACAGGCCCACCGCGGCGGCGACGTAGATGGACAGGTTCAGGAGCCGCCGGGTCTGCGCATCCAGCGAGGCCAGGTCCACGGTGCCTTCCTGCACCGCCAGCGCCTCGGCGCCGGCGGCCTCGGCGGCGCGGGCGGCCTCGCGCTGGGCGCGGCGCTCCAGCGCGGCGTTGAGCGCCAGGCGCCGCCGCGTCACCAGCAGCCAGCGGGCGATGAGCTGGTGCGCGATGACCAGCCCGAGCGCCAGCCAGAGCTCGTTGACGAGCGATCGCAGCAGCACGCCCGAGGTGTACAGGAAGCCGCTGAGCGCGAGCCCCGCGAGCACCAAGGGCACCGCCACCAGAAACGGGTACCAGAGCATGCGCAGGCGCGTGTACCAGGCGTCCGGATGCTCGGCGAGGACGTGCTTGAGAATGCCCCGGGTGGGGTGCAGCACCACTGCGGTCAAGACGGCGAGGCCGAGGTCGAACAGGCCCAGTGATAGCCGCCCGAGGGTCGCTGCGAAGACCGGATTCTGCTGGTTGTGCAGCATGGCGGCGATGAAGCCCACCGGCACCAGCAGGGTCGCTGCGATGTATGCCGAGCGGCGCAGCAGCACCAGGGTATCGCTGCGCCAGCGGAAGTGCCGGTCGGCGACGCCGCCGCGCAGGCAGAGCATGCGGAAGGCGAGGAGATAGTAGAGCGCCGGCACAATGGCGATGAACGCGGCGCCCACGGCCTTGACGAAGCCGTCCGCCGCCGGCGAGATGCGCAGCACATGGCCCAGCGTCACGGCCAGGAGCGGCCAGGGTGCGGCGGCCAGGAGCGTCAGCCCAAGCGCCGTCAGGGTATAGCGGAAGCGGTCGGTGCTGATGCGGCGCAGGGGCTCGGCGCTGGCCCGGATGGCCCGGCGCAGCGCCGCATTGCGCCAGAGCAGCAGCCCCACCACGCCGACACCCAGCCAGAGCGCCGGGGAGCGCGTCGCCTCCGTCGCCAGGGCGTTGCCCACGCCGGCCCAGTTGCGCGGACTGATGACCCAGATGATCGCCGCCGGCAGCGCGGCGAAGGACTGCTCAGTGATCGGCCCGATGCTGCGCACCCAGAGCAGGCGCTCCGACAGGTACCGGTCGTAGCGCTGCACCAGCTCGCGCAGCTGCTGCCCAGCGAAGTCCACCTCGCCAAGTGCGCGGCGATAGCTGTCCTCCAGGTCCAGGGCGGTGCGCAGGAGGCCGCGCCGGGTTTCGCCCTGGGCGCGCAGCGCCGCGCGCAGCCGGTCCTGGTCCACCTGCTCGAGCTGCGCCGGCGGCAGCTCGGCGACGGCCGTGTCCACCCAGGCATCGAGGTCGTCCAGCTGGCGCAGCTCCTCGCGCCAGCGGATGCTGCGCAGGGTGCTCTCGGCGATCTGATCGGCACGCTCCGCGGCGGACCGGCGCAGCCGCCGGGCATCCGGGAGCCGGCCGCGCTGCTCGATGAGCACCTGCCCCTGGGCGCGATTCAAGCCCGCGGCCTCCAGGCGCTCGCGGGCGTTGGCGAAGTCCTCTTCGATGCGCGCGCGCTGCCGCTCCAGGTCGCTGCGCTGCTCGTCGAGCTGATCGAGCTCCGCCGTGGTCTTTGCCACCGCCTCGCCCAAGTGCGTGTTGCGCTCGGCCCAGGTCCGCACCAGCGGATGGGCGCCGGCGGCGGCGGCACGCTCGTCGGCCAGCTTCTGCTGGACGGTCTCGGCCGCCTGTCGGCGCAGCGCGTCGGCCCGGTTCTCCAGCAGTGCGCGGCGGGCCTTGGCGCGCTCCAGGGCGGCGCGGGCTTCATCGCGCCGGGCGAGGGTGAGCTCGCGGCGGGCGCCTGCGCTCACGAGCTGCTGCTCCAGCATCTGCCGCTCGGCGCGCAGGGCGGAGCGGCGGGCCTGCCGCGCCCAGCTCTGGATCTCCCGCTCCGGGTCGGCGCTTGTGTCCGGAGCATCCGCCGGCGGCCCGAGCTCGGTGAGCCGGGCATCGATGGCGGCGATGCGCTCGCGGATCTGCGTCGGATTCAGGTCGCCTGCTTCCAGGGCTTCGGACAGGCGGGCGATGCGCGCCTCCAGGGCAGCGATCTCCGCCTGCTCGGCGCTGATACGCGACTCGACGATCGGGAGATCGGCATCCTCCGGCAGATCCAGGGTCTCCGCCGACGGCGGGGCATTCGCGGCCTCGGCAAGGGCGCTGCCGATGGCCTGTGTTTCCGCCGGCGTCTGCTCGATGGCGGCGGCATAGTCGGCGGCGGCGGCCTGAAGGCGTGCCGCGTCGGCCAGGTCCTTGAGCACAGTGTTGAGCTCGCCCGTGAGGCGCTTGCGCTCTTCGTCGGCGAGATTGGTGGCCGCTTCGATCTCCTCCAGGCGCTGCTCCACCAGGGCCCTGGTGCGGCTGCCGTCGCCGGTGACCGTGGTCGTGGCCGCGGGTGGCTCAGCCTGGGGCTCTGCATGGAGCTCGGTCGGGGGCTCGGCATCGGGTCCTGTATTGGACTCGCCATCGGGCTGGGCGGCGGCCGCAGTGCACAGCAGCAGGGCAGCCCACAGCCACCGCCGGCGGGCGGCGGGCCGAAGCGGTGGAGCGAAGCGGGGTATCACGGCGATGTCGGGTCCTGGCTCAGCGTGGGGGGCGCTATTGGAAACGCAGCCCGCGCTGGGTGCAATGCTTGCGCGGTTGGGCGGGGTGCCGGGCCGACCACGCCGGCGGCGGCCAGCCGGGCCGGATGCCGCGGGGATGGACTTATGGCGTCGCCGGCGCTGCGCCGGGTGATCAGCGTCGCCCCGATCGGCGTCCTTCTCGGCGCTCCGCCTTCTCGGGGTTGCGCAGCAGCACGTACACCGCTCCTGTGCCGCCATCGCCGCGGGTCGCCGAGCAGAAGGCCAGCACCTCCTCCCGCAGCCTGAGCCAGTAGTTGACCTTGCACTTGAGGACCGGCTGGCGGTTGCCGGAGCCGCGGCCCTTGCCATGGATGATGCGCGCGCAGCGCACCCGCCGGTGGCCGCAGTCGGCGAAGAAGGCCGCGAGCACGCGCCGCGCGTGCTCCACACGCAGCCCGTGCAGATCCAGCTCCAGCTGCGGCTCGATGCGCCCGCGCTGGAGCTCGGCGACGACGCGCTTCTGGATGCCGGGCCGCGCGAAGAGCAGATAGTCGTGGGTCTCCACCTCGCTTTCCAGCAGCGGCACCGGCTCGTCGCCGCTGTCTTCCTGCGGTTGCGGGCGCGGCACCGGGGGAGGGCGCTCGCGGAAGGGCTCGGCGTGATTCGCCTCGAGCGGCTCGACGTCACCCATCGCGCTGCGAAACATTTCCGAATCAGATTCGTGGAGCCGTTTTCTCATCTGACTTATGATATGTGATGGGCGAGGTGGCTGGCGCGTACATGTGTCGGGCGGGGGCCGAGAACGCCACCCCGGGGGCGATGCCGGTATCATGTCCACGGCGCCGGACGCTTGCGCCGCGTCGCCTTCACGACCCTGTAGAGTCGTTGATGTGGGGCCTGCGGACAGGGGTGGAAACCGGGCGCCGCCGCCCACCACGGCATCGGGTGCCCGGGCCCCGCAGCGCCCGGCCGGGATCAGCTTCGCCGCAGCCGCGCAGCATGAACATACTCATCAGCAACGACGACGGATACCGCTCCCCGGGCCTGCACGTGCTCGCCGACGCCTTGTCGAGGCTCGGCCGGGTCACCGTGGTCGCCCCGGATCGCGACCGCAGCGGCGCCAGCAACTCGCTGACGCTGGACGTCCCCATCCGCGCCGAGCGGCTGGACTCCGGCATCATCCGCGTTAACGGCACCCCGACGGACTGTGTCCATCTGGCCCTCACCGGCCTGCTGGACGAGGAGCCGGATCTGGTGGTGGCCGGCATCAACCATGGCCCGAACCTGGGGGATGATGTCATTTACTCGGGCACGGTGGCCGCGGCCACCGAAGGCCGTTTCCTTGGGCTGCCGGCCATTGCCGTGTCCATGGCCGCGCACCAGCCGCAGCATCTCGACACCGCCGGCGCTGTCGCGGCGCGCCTGGTGGCCGGACTGCGGGATGCCGAGCTGAGCCCAAGCACCATCCTGAACGTCAATGTGCCGGACCTGCCGCTCCAGGCGCTGCGCGGGGTGGTCGCGACTCGCCTCGGGCACCGGCACAAGGCGGAGTCCGTGAGCCGCATCGAAGACCCGCGCGGGCGGCCCATGTACTGGATCGGCCCGGCGGGGCCGGAGCAGGACGCCGGCGAGGGCACGGATTTCTTTGCGCTGCGCTCGGGCTGCGTGTCGGTGACACCCATCCAGATCGACTTGACGCGCCACGCGGCGGTGCCCTCCGTCGGCCGCTGGCTGGACGAACTGCCTTGATGGCCGGCGGCGTCGTCACGGACACCGCCGCGTCTCGCGTGCCGGGCCATGCCCGGGCGCGACTGCGGCTCGGCGAGCGCCTCGCCGCCGCAGGCATCTCGGATGAGCGTGTCATTGCCGCCGTGACCCAGGTCCCGCGGCATCGGTTCGTGGACGAGGCGCTGGCGACCCACGCCTACGAGGATGCGGCACTGCCCATCGGTCACGGGCAGACCATCTCCCAGCCCTACACGGTGGCGCGGATGACCGCAGCGCTGCTGGCGCCGGGCTGTTGCTCCACGGTGCTTGAGATCGGCACCGGGTCGGGCTACCAGACCGCCGTGCTGGCGGCCCTGGTGCGGCGTGTCTACAGCGTCGAGCGACTCGCCGTGCTGTGGCAACGGGCCGAGGCCAGGCTGCGGGAGCTGCGCTGCCGCAACGTGCGGCTTCGGTACGGTGACGGTGCGCTCGGCTGGCAGGAGTATGCGCCCTTCGACGGCATCCTGATCACGGCGGCCGCAAACGGCGTGCCGCGGCAGCTCGCGGCCCAGCTCGCCCCCGGCGGGCGCATGGTGCTGCCGCTGAATGGCCAGGATGGTCAGCTGCTCGTGCGGCTGACACGCACGTCAGTCGGCTTTCGGCACGAGGTGCTGGAGCCCGTCACTTTCGTGCCGCTGTTGGGCGGGGTCGCCTGATGGGCGGCCGTATACAGACGCCGGATCGGCCGCAGTCGCAGCGCTCAGCGCGTCACGCTGCCCGGGCGCAAGCGCCTGACTCGCCCTCTGCCGTGTGCCGACACGGTCCGGGTCGCGCGCTGGCGCTTGCGGCGAGTCTGCTGCTGGCGGCACTGCTTGCCGGTTGCGGCGCGGGCGGGCTCGCGCCCGTGGACAGTCGCGACGGCTATGGGCCGGCACCGCCCGGCTACTACCGCATCCGCCCTGGCGACACCCTGAGCGAGATCGCCGAGCGCAAGCGCATCCGCATGCGCACCCTTGCGGGCTGGAACGGTCTCGGTCCGCCCTATGTGATCGTGGCCGGTGATCTGCTGCGGGTGGAGCCGCCGGACGGGCGCTCCAGCCCCGTGCGCAGCGTCGCCCAACGCAGCGCCGGGCGCTCCTCCACGCCGCAGCGCGCACGCACGGTGAAGACCGTCGCGCGCACCAGCGCGGCAGCGGCCGGAGCGGACGCGGCGAGCTCCGGCATCAGCTGGGTCTGGCCTGTCCAAGGCAAGGTCCGGCAGGGCTTCCGCAGCGGGGACCGCACCCGCCAGGGCGTGCGCATCGGCGTCGCCGAGGGCACGCCCGTGGGCGCGGCTGCCGACGGAACAGTGGTTTACAGCGGCAGTGGACTCAAGGGATACGGCAACCTTATCATCGTGAAGCACAACGCCCGCTATCTGAGCGCTTACGGCTTCAATCGCGAGCTGCTCGCCCGTGAAGGCGATCGCGTCAAGCGCGGCCAGCGTGTTGCCGTCGCCGGTCGTGCGGCCAACGGCGAGGGCTTGCTGCACTTCGAGATCCGCCGCAACGGCGTCGCCGTGGATCCGCTTCGCTTCCTGCCGCCGTCGCGCTGAGGTGGGCACCGTTACCAAGGGTGCGCCGGTAGCCCGAGCGCATGCCGCAGCCGCTTGAGGGGTGTCCCATGTCCACGCAAGAACGCGATGACGCGCCGGACACGGAAGGTCTGCCGGAGGACGAGGACATGCTGCTCTCGGGAGAGGGCGAGGATGCGCCGCAGGACACCGACTCCGAGCTTGCCGCTGCCGATGACGCGGACGACGACGCCGACGCCGACGAGGAGGAGCAGGCCCCGGCGCACCGCTTCTCCGCCGGTGACGGCGACTTCGATGCCACCCGGCTGTACCTGAACGAGATCGGCGAGTCCAAGCTGCTCACCGCCGAGGAAGAAGTCCACTACGCCCGCCTCGCCCAGCAGGGGGACGAGCAGGCGCGCTCGCGCATGATCGTGAGCAACCTGCGGCTGGTGGTGAAGATCGCCCGTCGGTACCTGAACCGCGGGCTGCCGCTGCTGGATCTCATCGAGGAGGGGAACCTGGGACTCATCCGGGCCGTCGAGAAGTTCGATCCGGAGCGGGGCTTTCGCTTCTCCACCTACGCCACCTGGTGGATTCGCCAGACCATGGAGCGGGCCATCATGAACCAGACGCGCACCGTGCGTCTGCCCATCCACGTGGTCAAGGAGATCAACGTCTACCTCAAGGCCACCCGCATGCTGGCGCAGCAGCTGGACCACGAGCCGAGCACCGAGGAGGTGGCCGAGCTGCTGGACAAGCCCATCGGCGAGGTCAAGCGCATGCTCGGTCTGAACGAGCGCATCGCCTCTGTGGACACGCCCTACGGCAAGGACGCCGACAAGCCGCTGGTGGACATGTTGCCCGACGACAGCGCGCAGGACCCGAGCGACGACATCCAGGACGCGGACATCCACACCAACCTGGATCACTGGCTCGACAAGCTGAACGACAAACAGCGCGAGGTGGTGGAGCGGCGCTTCGGGCTGCACGGTTACGAGCACTCGACCCTGGAGCGCGTGGCCAACGAGCTCGGTGTCACCCGGGAGCGCGTACGCCAGATTCAGATGGACGCCCTGCGCCGTCTGCGCGACATCCTGGAGAAGGAGGGCTTCTCCGTGGAGTCTTTCTTCAAGTAGCCCGAAGCGCGCGGCGCACCCGCATGCGGGTCTGTCCGGTGGGTGTCCGATGGGGCATCCGCACGGCTGCTCGCGGGGTGTCTGCGCCCCGCCTCGACTGTACCCGCGGCGCGCCCGCCCAGCGCTGCCGTCAAGCAAGCTGCGAGCCAGGAGCTTCAGGCACGGCCCGTCCGCCCAGCACTGCCGGCGAGCCCCGCCCGCGCCATCAAAAATGGCAGAGAAATAAGGGGTTACGCTGACAGGGCTATTGCCTCATCCACCTGTGCGAGATCAAGAAAATCGCGATTTCCGGGGCCTGCCCCCAATCCCGACCGTGGTCCTCAGCTTGACTTTCGCCCGGTGATGAATTGTCATTGCGCGGTCTTGGCGTTGTGGTCACAGCGCACGATTTCCAGGGTGGAAAACCCCAAGCGAAAGTCCTTTTTTCTCTAGTCCGTTAGAGGGTCCTATGGAAGCCACTGCCGATCGGCTAGCCGAACAAAAATACAGTTTCGACGTTGTACGCTGGTTCACGATCATGGCGGTCGTGTACCTGGTCGTGGGTGCGGCTGTCGGCGTCTACATCGCTTCGGAGCTCGCCTGGCCGTTCCTGAACTTCGACAGCCCCTACCTGTCGTTCGGCCGTCTGCGCCCGGTGCACACCAATGCCGTCATCTTCGCCTTCGGTGGCTGTACCCTGATGGGCACGGCCTTCTACACCGTCCAGCGCACCTGCGGCGTGCGGATCTGGAGCGAGAAGCTCGCCTGGTTCACCTTCTGGGGCTGGAATGCGGTCATCGTGCTCGCGGTGCTCACCCTGCCGCTGGGGCTCACCCAGTCCAAGGAGTACGCCGAGCTGGAATGGCCCATCGACATCCTCATCGCTGTGGTCTGGCTCGCCTTCACCGCGAACTTCGTCATGACCATCGCCATCCGCAAGACCTCGCACATCTATGTGTCGAACTGGTTCTTCCTCGGCATGATGGTGATGATCGTCTATCTCCACGTCGTGAACAGCCTGTCCATTCCGGTGGGCCTGTTCAAGTCCTACAGCATCTTCTCGGGCGTCCAGGACGCCATGATCCAGTGGTGGTGGGGCCATAACGCGGTCGGCTTCTACCTCACCGCGGGCTTCCTCGGCATCATGTACTACTTCGTGCCGAAGCAGGCGAATCGCCCGGTCTACTCCTACCGCCTCTCCGTCATTCACTTCTGGGCGCTGATGTTCGGTTATGTCTGGCTCGGTGCGCATCACCTGCAGTACACCGCATTGCCGGACTGGACCGGCTCGCTCGGGGCCGCTGTGTCGCTTGCCATGATCATCCCGTCCTGGGGCGGCGCGGTGAACGGCATGATGACGCTGTCCGGTGCCTGGGACAAACTGCGCACCGACTACGTCCTGCGCTTTCTGATCATCGCGCTGGCCTTCTACGCCATGTCCACCTTCGAGGGTCCGGTCATGTCGCTGAAGACAGTCAACGCCCTCTCTCATTACACGGACTGGACCATCGGCCACGTGCACTCGGGTGCCCTGGGCTGGGTCGCCGGCATCTCCATCGGGGCCATCTACCACCTGATGACGCGTCTTTGGCACACGGAGATGTGGTCGGAGAGTCTGGTGAACGTGCACTTCTGGACCGCCACCATCGGCACGGTCATTTATGTTGTCGCCATGTGGGTGTCCGGCATCATGCAGGGGCTGATGTGGCGGGCCTATGACGAGTACGGCACGCTCGCCTACACCTTCGTCGAGTCCGTCGCCGCCATGCACCCGTACTACGCCATGCGCGCCGTGGGCGGCGGTATCTTCCTGCTCGGCGCCGTCATCATGCTGTTCAACATCCTGATGACGGTGCGCAAGGCCTCGGTCCAGGGCAGCCTGCGCGAAGCGCGCGCCAGTGGCCTCACCCCCGCCGCAGCCTGAGCCCCCAAGGCCTAAGACAAGAATCTGGAGTATTGCAATGTCCGACAGCAACACCCCTCCGAAGGGTCTTCAGGAGCGTTTGGAGCGCAACATCTGGGGGATGCTCATCGTGGTCGCCATCGTGCTGTCCGTCGGTGGCATCGTGGAGATCGTGCCGCTCTTCTACCTGAAGAGCACGGAGGAGGCCAACCGCTTCCCGGAAATCGTCTGGAACAAGGAGAATCCAGGCGCCGAGCCCATTGTCACGGTCAACGCGGAAGGCAAGGAGCAGTGGAACTGGCAGCCGGGTGACGGTGTCCGTCCTTACACAGCCCTGGAGCTCGCCGGCCGCGATATCTACCAGCGCGAAGGCTGCTACCTGTGCCATTCGCAGATGGTGCGGCCCTTCCGCGACGAGCGCGAGCGCTACGGGCACTATTCGCTGGCGTCAGAGTCCATGTTCGACCATCCGTTCCAGTGGGGCTCCAAGCGCACCGGTCCGGACATGGCACGGCTCGGCGGTAAGTACTCCGACGAGTGGCACCGCCAGCATCTCGTAGACCCGCGCTCTGTGGTGCCGGAATCCGTGATGCCGGCGTATCCGTGGTTGCAGGACCGCATGGTCAAAGGCAAGCGCATGCAGCGCCACATGCGTGGCCTCCGTGCCATCGGCGTGCCCTACAATGATGCAGACATCGAGAACGCTCCGGCCCTCGTCGAGGGGAAGACCGAAATGGACGCGATGATCGCGTACCTTCAGGTCCTGGGCATCATGGCGAAGCTGGAACCCGGCGTCGATTACCGGCAATAAGATGTCGGACTACTTCCAGACCGACTGGGGCGCGATGACGGCGACTGATTGGGTCGGCCTGATTCTCACCGTCGTCATCTTCGTCCTGATGGTCATCGCCTACTTCCAGGTGTTCCGGCCGAAGAACCGCGACTCACTCGAATCCAGAAAGCACATCCCCTTCGAAGAAGATATCGAAGATTCCGGAGACAACGATGGCGGAAAATAACCCTTTCCCCGGTGAAAATAACACCGGCCACTTCTGGGACGACAACCTGCGCGAGCTGAAGAACCCGCCGCCGCGTTGGTGGATGATCGCCTTCTGGGCGTCCGTGGCCTGGTGGGTGCTTTATGCGATCCTCTATCCCATGTGGCCGGCGCTCCCGGGTCAGTCGGACGGGGAGAACGACTTCACGCGGGGCATCCTCGGCTGGACCTCCATCAAGGAGTACAAACAGGGTGTGGAGCAGGTGGAGGCGGTGCGTGCGCAATATGACGAGCAGATCGCCGAGATGACCCCGGCGGAGATCATCGAGGACCCAGGGCTGCTCCAGTACACCCTGGCGTCGTCGAAGGTGCTGTTCGGCGACTACTGCGCCGGCTGCCACGGCAGCGGCGGCCAGGGCAACCCGGGCTACCCCGTGCTCGCTGACGATGACTGGCTCTATGGTGGCTCGCTGGGGAAGATCACGGAGACCATCAGCAACGGCCGCAAGGGCGCCATGACCGCCCACGCCGACATCCTCACCGAAGCCGAGATCGACCAGCTCGCAAACTTCGTGGTCGACCTGGCCGAAGACGGCGAGGGCAGTGAGGCGGGCTGGGCGCTGTACAACGAGAAGGGCTGCCAGGCTTGCCACGGTGCGGAGGCCAACGGCGTGCTCGCGGAGCTGCCGAACGGCGACATCGTCACGGTCGGGGCCGCGAACCTCACCGACAGCATCTGGCGCTTCAGGCCCGGCGGCTACGAGAGCGCGAAGCACACCATCAAGTACGGCGTGAACCAGTCCGGTGTGGAGCAGACGCGCGACGCGGTGATGCCGGCCTTCTCCCAGCAGGGCCAGCTTGAGGGCAAGCTGTCACCGCAGCAGATCAAGATGCTGACGGTGTACGTGCACCAGTTGGGCGGCGGACAATGACAATAAGGCCGCAGGCCGCGCGTCAGCCAGCGGTGGCTGACGGGGCCTGCCGCGGAATCGACACGAGGAGAGGAGGAGAGCATGCACTTAGACGCGGTCTTCTGGGGCTCGATTCTCAGCGTCATCATCGCCATCGTCATCTTCGTCTATCTGGGCTTCAAGGTCGTGAAGCTCATGAACGAAGACGCAGAGCGACATAAGGGCGAGGGCGAGCAGCAATAGAATAAGACAATCGGGGAGGAGAGGCGGAGCACGGGGATCGCTGCGATCCCCGTTTTTTTTGGCAAGTGTCTCGCGGGTGCCGAAGCGGCAGCGTGCGCGCCGATGGCGATTGATGCGGCCGGACTTCACGGCTCTGCGAAAGAACGACGGTGGACCCGATGTCTGAGAACCTTTCCGGTGGGGCACAGCCCGCAGGGATGGATGAGATCTATGCCGAGGCGGAGCAGTGGCACGTCAACACCGGCAACGAAACCATCCACGCCAAGCGCATATCTGGTCGCTGGCGCACCATCAAGTGGCTGGCCGCCTCTGTCTGGCTGATCTTCTTCCTTGGGCCGTATCTGCGCTGGGACGGTCGCCAGGCGGTGCTCTTCGACATCCCGAACCGCCAATATCACCTGTTCGGCGTGACGGTGCTGCCCCAGGACTTCTGGATGCTGTCGCTGCTGCTGCTGTTTTTCGCCATCCTGCTGGCGGTGGCTACGGCGCTGGCGGGGCGGGTCTATTGCGGGTATTTCTGCTTCCAAACGGTCTGGACCGATGTCTTTACCCTCATCGAAGAGAAGCTCGAGGGCAACCCCGCGCAACGCCGCAAGCTGGCCTCGGCACCGCTCACCGCGGAGAAGATTCGTGTCAAGGCCATCAAGCACCTGAGCTGGATGGTGATCGGCTTCGTTACGGGGTTCAGCTTCGTGGCGTGGTTCTACGGCGCCGGCAAGCTGTGGCAGGACTTCTTTGTCGGTAATGCCAACGCGGCGGTCTATGCAGCGGTGGCGCTGTTCACCGTAGGCACCTATGTGCTGGCCGGCTGGCTGCGCGAGCAGGTGTGCTTCTGGCTCTGCCCCTACGCGCGCATCCAGGGGGTCATGCTGGACCGCACCACCGTGGTGCCCACCTACGACGAAGGGCGCGGCGAGCCCCGTGGGCGCATGCAGAAGGGCGAGACCGAGGCCACGCGCACCACCGGCGACTGCGTCGACTGCAATCAATGCGTGGCCGTCTGCCCCACGGGCGTGGACATCCGCAACGGGCAGCAGGAGGGGTGTATCACCTGCGGCCTCTGCATTGATGCCTGTAACGCCGTCATGGACAAGCTGGGCCGCCCGCGCGGGCTGATCCGCTATGCCTCCCTGGACGAGATCGAAGGCCAGTCCGTGCCGCCGATGATCGCGCGCCCGCGCGTCTGGGTCTATGGGGCCATTCTGGTGCTGGCGCTCTCCGGTATCATCTACGGCCTGTCGTCGCTGGCCGCCATCGAGCTCAAAGTGCTGCACGAGCGCGCCCCGCTGTTCGTCCAGCTGAGCGACGGCTCGATCCAGAACAAATACACGCTCAAGGTGCTGAACAAGACCAACGAAGACCTCATGGTCTCGGTGTCCGTCGAGGCGGACGTGCCGGTGACGGTGACGGGTGCGGAGGAGCCCATCGCGGCCAAGCATGGCGAGGTCAACCCCGGTATCGTCTTCGTCAAGATTGATCGGGATCATCTCGACGCCGAGAGCGTGCCGCTCACCTTCGTCGCCAGCGCGACGCAGCCGGACGGCACGGAGGTGCAGGCGACGCGCGAGAGCGCCTTCTTCGGTCCCAGACCCTGATTGAGATCGCTTATGCAGAACCAACCCTTTGCCGCCGCAGGCGGCGCGCGCGCGGTGGATGCGCCGGCAGGGCAGCGCCCTGCGCGTCGCTGGACCTGGAAAAACCCCTGGGTGATCGGCTGGATCAGCGCGGTTCTGGTGGTGCTCGGCGCCAACATCACCATGGTGACCCTCGCCATTGCCACCAATCCCGGCCTGATCCGTGACGACTACTATGAGCGGGGCCGGGACGTTGAGCGCACCATCCAGACGCGCCTGGCAGAAGGCCCGCAGTGGACTATCCAGATCGATACGCCAATGGATATCCGCGCAGAGCAGGCGGGCAGGGTGCGCTTCGCCGCCGTGGACAAGGTGGGGCAGCCGGTGCGCCCGGAGGCGGTAACCTATTTCGCCTATCGCCCGTCCGATGCCGAGCGGGACTTCTCTCAGCCCATGACCCAGGTCGGCCCGGGGCTCTATGAGGCGGAGGTGAGCTTCCCGCTCGGCGGCGTCTGGGACACGGTGGTGTCGGTGCAGGACGGCGGCGCTCAGCACAGCTTCGCCGAGCGCATCAGCGTTGCCCAGCCCTGAAGTCGCCCAGCCCTGAAGCCGCCCGACCCTGAGTCCAAGGGTAAGAACGGGCGGCGCCGGTTGCGGGCGCCGCCGGGTCTGCCCATACCATCGCAGGTCCTGCACCGGCGTCTTCCGACCATCCGCCTCCCGCGCCTGCTCGCCCCCTGGGGCAGGTCCATCACCCCGTCCAGGCTGCCTGAGCTGACGCAGTGACCGCCTTTCAAGACAGCGCCCGACTGTCGCAGCCCACGCACGGCGCGGGCGAAGCCGAGACCGCGCCCGAGCCCTGCTGGCACTGCGGACTGCCGGCGGAGGCCGGCATCAGCGCAACAGTGGGCGGCGCCCTGCGCCACTTCTGCTGCCACGGCTGCCGCGCCGTCTGCGAGGCCATCCACGCCGCCGGACTGGAGGGCTTCTATCGGCGCGCACCGGAGGGGCAGGTGCTGGGTCCACCGCCGGAGCCGCCCAAGGACCTGAAGCTCTACGATCTCGACGAGGTACAGCAGGAGGTCGTCAGCGGCTCAGCGCAGGCGTGCGAGGTCAACCTGCTGGTGGAGGGCATCCATTGCGCCGCCTGTGTCTGGCTCATCGAGCAGGGTCTCGCCCAGGTGGATGGCGTGCGCGAGGCCCGCGTCAACCTCACGGGCAGGCGGCTGCGGGTCACCTGGGACAGCACCCGCGTGCGGCTGTCGGCGCTGCTGCAGCGCCTGGCGGAGCTCGGCTATTCGGCGGTGCCCTTCGATCCACAGGCAGCGGAGGGGAGTCTCCAGCGCCAGAACCGCCGGCTCCTGTATCGCATGGCCTTCGCCGGCTTCGCGGCGATGAATCTCATGTGGATTTCCATCGCACTCTACGCCGGCGCGGATGAAGGCGAGTTTCGGGGCCTCTTCCACTGGATCGGCTTTCTGATCGCGACGCCCACGCTCGCCTATGCGGGCTGGCCCTTCTACGCCGGCGCCTGGCGTGGGCTGCGTCGCCTGCACCTGGGCATGGATCTACCCATCGCCATCGGCGCCTCCATCACCTACCTGTACTCCCTGTACGTGACGGTGACGGGCAGCGGACACGTCTATTGGGACACGGTGGTCAACTTCCTGTTCGTGATCCTCGTGGGTCGTTACCTGGAGGCGATCTCCAAGCGTCAGGCGGTGTCCGCCACGCAGCGGCTCCTGGATCTTCAGCCGCGGGTGGCGACGCTGCTTCAGGACGGTGAGGCGTCCATCGTACCCATCCGCGCCGTGCGCCCCGGCGACCTGGTGCTGGTGCGCCCGGGCGAGACCATCCCCGCCGACGGCAGCGTGATCCGCGGTCGCTCGCGCGTCGACGAGTCCATGCTCACCGGCGAGTCCACGCCGGTGCCGCGGGCGGTGGGGGATCAGGTCTCGGCGGGCACCCTGAACGGCACCGGTGTCCTGGAGGTCCGGGTCTCCGCCGTGCTGCGCGACAGCGCCCTCGGGCGCATCGTGCAGCTGGTGGAGTCCGCGCAGGCGAGCAAGGCACCCATCCAGTGCACCGCAGACCGCATCGTGCCCTGGTTCGTGGCCGTCACCCTGGCGCTCGCGGCGCTGACTTTCGCGTTCTGGGTGCGCCAGGATGCCGAGACGGCACTGATGGCGGCCACCGCCGTGCTCATCATCACCTGCCCCTGTGCCTTCGGGCTCGCCACGCCCATGGCCATCGCGGTGGCCTCCGGCACGGGTGCCCGCAACGGCATACTCGTGAAGAACGGCGCCGTGCTCGAGACCCTGTCCGGCATCGACCACTTCGTCTTCGACAAGACCGGTACGGTCACCGAAGGCCGCCCGCAGGTGGTCGCCGCGCAGGATGCGGCCGGCGCCTGGTCCCTCAGGGAGCCGGCGAGCTTGAGCAAGCCGCGCCGGCAGGTTCTGGCAGCCGTCGCGGCCCTGGAGCGGCGCTCGGAGCATCCGGTGGCGCGGGCGGTGGTGGACCTCGCCGAGAGCGCCGGCGTCAGCCACAAGGGGCTTGCGGTGGAGGACTTCATGGCCGAGCCCGGCTTGGGGGTCAGCGGCCTGGTGGCGGGGCAAGCCGTCGTCATCGGCACGCCGGACTGGCTGCGGCGCCATGGTGTCGAGAACGCGGCACCGGTCAGCCACACTGCCGAAGGCGACACGGAGGGCCTGGTGCACTGCGCCGTGGACGGCATCCACCGGCTTGAGCTGCGGCTGCAGGACCGCCCGCGGGCCGATGCCGCCGAGACCATCCGCGCCCTGCGCGCCGACGGCATCCACGTCACCCTGCTCACCGGTGACCGCCGGCAGGTCGCCGAAGCCGTTGCCGCGGAGGTGGGCGCCGATCAGGTCATCGCGGAGGTGCTGCCGGCGGACAAGGACGCCGTGATCGGCCGCCTGCGGGCGTCCGGCCAGCGGGTCGCCATGGTGGGAGACGGTATCAACGATGCCCCGGCGCTGGTGCGGGCGGACGTGGGCATCGCCGTCGGCAGCGGCACGGACGTGTCCATCGCCAGTGCCGACATCGTCCTCATCCGGCATGAGCTTGCCGGGGTGCGTGACGCCGGACGCCTGGCGCGGCGGACGCTCAGGGTCATCCGCCAGAACATCGGGCTGTCCATCACCTACAATCTCATCATGGTGCCGCTGGCCATGGCCGCGCTCATCACACCCCTGGTGGCGGCCATCTCCATGCCCTTGAGCTCGCTCGCCGTCATCGGCAACTCCGCGCGTATCCGCGGCTTCGTCAGCGGCTTCACCAACAGAGAGCAGGGGGCTTCGGGGCGCGGCGAACGCTGAGCGCCACCACCGACGCACTCTGACCCTAACACCGCCCGGAGGCAGCGATGGAAGTCATCTACGGTTTGATTCCCGGCATGCTGGTACTCGGGCTGGTTGCCGTGGGCGTGCTGTTCTGGGCCGCCCGCAGTGGGCAGTTCGAAGACCTGGAAGGCGACGGCCAGCGCATCCTGATGGACGATGACGTGGACGAGCGTGATCGCCGCCGCTTCCCGGACGCGGACGACTGAGCCGCGCCGGCGCGTCCAACCGCCTCAGCCCCGCCGGAGCACAATGCCCGTGGCCGATACGCTGCGGCGCAGGGCCGGAAAGCTCTCCCACAGGAACCACAGCAGCGCCAGCCCCGGCGCGAGCCAGCCGCTGCGCAGCAGGTGACGCGCCAGCAGCAGCAGGAGCACACCGAGTGCGATGGTGCGGCGGTCCGCACGCAGGCCGTGGGCGGCCGGGGCCTCCGCCAGTCGGCGGTGAGCGTTCGGCGGTGCAATGCGGATACCGGCGGTGGCCAGCAGCGCCGCTCGCGCCGCCGGGTCTGTGCCCGCGGCGCCCCGAAATCCAAGCGTCAGGACCCCGCGGCCCGGGTCGGCACGCACTTCGGTGACGGCGGGCTGCGCCCCGAGCGTCGCACGCACGGCGCCGAGCCAGGCCGCATCATGGCGGCGTGAGGGCACGCGCAACCGCAGGCGTGCGCTGCTGGCATGGAGCAGGTGCGCCGTCTCCAGCACGGGCTTTCTCACTGCGGCATACCCTCAGTGGCCGGTGCCCCCCAAATGATAGGTGAGCCAGGTGTTCAGCGCGAACAGCGTGATCAGGGCGAGACTCGCCCAGCTGCCGATGCCGAGCACCCGAATGCGCGGTCGAAAGTAGATGCCGGTGATGACGATCCCGGTCATGGCCACCGCCGTGAAGGCGGAGACCAGGTGTGTTGACGAGATGTCGGCATAGAAGGAGCCCTGGGTGTAGACCAGATCGTCCACCGCCAGCACCAGGATGTTGAACATGTTGCTGCCGAGCACGTTGCCGGCGGCCATGTCCACGGCCCCGATGCGCAGTGCTGCCAGGGTCACCACCAGCTCCGGCAGCGAGGTGCTGAGCGCCGTGAACAAGGTGCCGGTAAAGGACTGGTTCCAGACCATCACCACCGCCAGATCTTCGGACACATAGGGCAGGGCAACGCCCGCTGCCACTACCACGGCGGCGGCGATGCCGTAGCGCTTTGCAACCCACTTGAGGCTGCGCTCGGCGTAGCGGTCGGGCTCCTGCTCCGTGAACTCCTCCACCACGTCCTCCCTGTATCCGTGCAGGGTGCGGATGGCCACGGCATAGACCAGGACGATCACGGGCGTGCCCCAGGAAAGATGCCCGGCCAGGGTGGACAGGCCCGCCTCGGCCGCCAGCAGCGCGAGCCCGGAAATGCTGATCAACAGGATGCCGAAGCCCGCGGTCATGACGTGTTGGCGCTGCACCCGGGCCAGGATGGGGCCGCGGCGGCTGAACAGATCCAGCACCGCGAGCAGGACCAGGTTGTAGACGCAGCTGCCGTAGACGTCACCGGCGGCGATATCCGGCAGCAGTGCGACGGTGGAAGCCGTGATACCCGCCGCCAGCTCAGGCAGCGAGGTCACCGTGGCGATGAGCACCAGCCCCACCCAGGAACCGCCCATCCCCGTCTTGTCGGCGATGGAATCGCCGTAGTCGGTGAGCTTGACGCCGGCGATGCCGATGGCCAGCACGCACAGACCGTACTGCGTCCAGACAAGGGTGGCATTGGGCTCCATGGCGGCTCCGGATCGCTGTGAGGTGCGGGCGGCAATCGGCGACGGTGCTGCCGGCCGCCATGTAGGCTCAGCCTATTGTGCCTGAAGTCGAGCGCGCGCTTCGGCGCCGGCCGCGAGGTTGACACGTAGGGCGCCGGCGCAGTCCGGGCGATGCGCGCGCCTGGCGCGGCCCCGCCGGCGCAGCGGCAGCGGGCCTTGTGCTCAACCCAGGGATGCGGTGGCAGCCTGGGGTCGCGTGGCGGCGGTGGCCTGCGGATAGCTGGGCGGCTTGCGTGGAAAGGCTGCGGAGGAGATCTGGAAGCGACAGAACTCATCGGTGACGTCCTGGACCTCACCCAGCCGTGCCCGGCTCAGGCGCTTGCCGATGCGAAGGCACACCTGGGCGTCGCGCCAAAGCCGCTCCTGCGGCGGCGTGATCAGCCCCCAGCCCTGCTGCGGATGGTGCGTCAACAGGCAGGTGAGAGATTCGCCTTCGAGCTCTTCTTCCGTCGCCGGTGCCGCGGTGGCGTCTGCGGCGCTCTCCTGGCTCAGCGGCGGCGCACAGGCGTACAGGCGCACGGGTGCCGCGAAGTTGGCCAGATAGTCGATGTCCAGCAGGACGATGCCCGCGATGGGGCGGTAGATCCGGTTCACCTTGCCCACACGGGGCGCCTTCGTGACCTGATCGCCGAACCCATAGGCGAGCAGGTTGCCGACGAACATGCGGTTGGTAAAGCGCGTCTCCTGGGTCTTGATGCGCATGCTGTCCTGGTTGTCGCGCAGCACGTACCAAAGGGTCTGGCGCGTGGCCGAGTCGTCCTCGCCGATCATGGCCGAGCGCTTGGCGAAGAGATCCGTCAGCTCCCGCGAGCGCTTGAGGCGCCCATCGTCGCGCTGCAACACCGCGAGCAGGTGATCGCGGGCCTCGTCGAAGCCGACGTAGATGCGCAGGTCCCGATGCTCCTCGGCGCTCGCCGTGTCCTGGCTCCAGTCGTCCGGCGGGCGCAGGTTGCGCTGCAGCAGGTAGGCGACGGCCGTGCGCCGCTCGGCATCGATCCGCGCCAGCCGCGGCGGGATGCGCAGGGTATCGCCGGCGGCGATGGCACCCGAGAGGGCGCGGGTATCGGCGCGGATATTGGCCGCCAGGGCATGGTGATCCAGCAGCAGCGTCGGCGCGTTGCGTGCGTCGTCCGGGGGGTGTCGCTGCGGCGGACCCTCGTCGTAGCAGCTCGCGTAGAGATGCCAGGGCTTGGGGTCCAGGTGTGGATCGTAGTCGAGCAGGCGGATGGCATCAGGCACCGCCGCGCTGTAGAGATCGATGGCGGTCTGCTCGTGCTCGGGCCAGGCCGACTGGTCCAGAATGCCGTAGGTGGCCAGCGATGCGTAGTGCTGACGCAGCGAGGCCTGGGTGCGGCGGTCCAGCGCCTGGTTGCGCAGGGACAGGGCGTCCATGACCTTGTCTACGGGCTCGCAGGCCCGCATGGCGGCGAACAGGGTGTGTGCGATGCGCCACGCCGACGGCTCAAGCTGCATGTAGCGCGCACCGGCGATGCGCTGGCGCAGCTTGAGCAGCTCCAGCGCCCGGCAGGCACAGCGATACACGCGTGTGCGTGCCCGACTGTAGAAGAAGTTGCTCGCCTGGTAGTCCATGGTGAAGAGCGCGCGGTAGCCCTCCAACAGGGCCGTGGCGCAGCGATCATGCAGCTCCAGGGTCTGGCGCCGGCCGGGCGGCTCGGGGATACCGCGCCCCTCGCTCAGCAATTGCACCAGTGCCGGCGCCGCGGCGGCGTAGAACCAACCGGCCAATGCTTCCAGCAAGGCCATGCGGCGCTTGGCCTGGAGCGGCCACCGATTCAACGACGAGACGATGTTGAGCAGCTCGCTCAGATACTCCTCGGGGGTCGCGCTGTGCCGCCCCAGGGCCTCGTGCGCGGCCTCGGGTGTGAGCGGCGGCCGCCGGCCCTTGCGCCGGCGCGGCGGCAGATCGAAGCGCAGCTCGATGGTCCGTGGCGGCAGCCCGAGTCCGAGCCAGCGCCGCAGCCCCTGGAAGGGGCCTGTGTCCTCCGCGTCCGGTGCCTGCATGGTCCGCGGCCTGCTTGTTTGGGTTGCTGTGCGCCCTGTATTTGGGCCGTGATGCTGTCGACGGCGGTTGTGCTCCCGCCGTTCCGGCAGCTGCCCGCGACGAGCTATTGTACGCTGCCGAAGGAGGGGTCCACGGCCCCCGCTGGTGGCTCCAGACCGGCCAGCCGGCAGCCCTGGGCAACGGGTCCACCCGGGAAGATGCCGTACAGGTACTTGATGCCGCCCTTGCCGTGGAAGCGCTCATCCAGGGCGTCGTGCACCGCCCGCACGCTCGGCGCCTCATCAGCCGCAAAGAAGTGCTGCAAGGCACGGATGACGGCCCAGTGGTCGTCCGTCAGCTCGATCGACTCGGACTTGGCGGTTGCCTCGGCACTCGCGCGCGTCCAATCCTCCGGTGCGTCCGGAAAGTCCGGGTCACGGGCGTTGGCACCGGGATTCAGGATGTCTTGCATCGTCTCTGCCATGGAGCTCGTCCTCGTTCGGTTGTCAGCGGCTCGCGCGTCGCCCCCCGGCGACGCATCGGCAAAGTTAGTGGTACTGGACCACACCCCGGGCGTCAAGCTCATTGCGCACCCTCACCGGCCGGCAGATGCGCATCGCTCGGCCGACATCATCCCATCCAAAGTCCCATCAGGAGCCCCAGCAGGGTGCCGGCGAGTGTCTGCCCCCAGCAGTGCGTCCGGGCTGTCGGCCGGGCGTGCGGTGAAGGGCCTGGCAGCGTGGCCGAGGTGGCAGGCGTCGGCGGCGCGGCGTCCGGGGCGGTGCCGGCAGGGCGTGGCTGGGCCTTCAGCGGGCCGGCGTCGCTGCTGGGCGGTCGGGCTGAGGCTGCCTGCTGCAGCCATCCGGACAGGTGCGCACCCAGCGCGTCCCCGCACACCACGGCGAGGGCGCCCTGGGCGGTGGCGGCCTCGGCGAGGGGCCAATCGCCGTCCGGACAGTGGATGACGAGCGGCGGCGGGGTTTTGACGGTGCCCGTGCGCAGCAGCGCCAGCAGGTCCAGGGCATTCATGCCCGGCAGCGTCGGCGCCGTGATGATGAGATCGGGCTGGCGCGCCCGCAGTGTCGGCAGCGCCGCTTCGACGCTGCGCGCCTGGCGCACCTCGGCGCCCAGCGACTTGAGCGCAAGACGCAGCCTGTAGCGTGCGGCGTCGCAGGCGTCGATCAGGAGAACATCAGGACGGGACATGCGCAACGGATCAGGCAGATGGAATGGATCGGGCCGGGCAGGGCGGGCGGGCTCCGGCGCACACTGCAGTGGCCGCCGGCGCCGACGCAGCCCCGCAGTGTAGGTGCCGGCAGGGCCATTGCCCAGGCCCGGCCGCTTCGCGACTGGGCCAGGATGGCCGTCAGCCCGTACCATAGGGCCCGGACAGCGGCACGTGCGCGCGGGGCCATGGCGGACCAGCGGCCGCGGCGGGCGCCGTCGCAGCGGGCAGATCGAGAGGGGGACAGCATGCAGTTGACCGGCGTTGAGACACGCGTCCTTGCAGACGCAGCCGCCGTGGCCGCCACCACGGCAGAGATGGTCCTGGAGGCCGCCGCGGCGGCCATCAGCGCCCGCGGCGCCTTCCGGCTGGTGCTCGCGGGCGGCTCGACGCCGCTCGCGGCCTATCGGCTGCTCGCCGGGGCGGAGGCGGATTGGGCACACTGGCATCTCTACCACGGCGACGAGCGCTGCCTGCCACCGGACGCCGCGGCGCGCAACAGCCGTGCGGTGGAGGACGCCTGGCTGCGGCAGGTGCCCATCCCGGCGGCACAGGTGCACGCGATCCCGGCGGAGCTGGGCGCGGATGCCGCGGCCGCCGCCTACGAGCCCGTGGTGGCGGCCGCAATGCCGTTCGATCTGGTGCTGCTGGGCATGGGGGAGGACGGCCATACCGCGAGCTTGTTCCCCGACCACGAAATCCGGCCCGGTCCCCTGGTGATGCCGGTGCATGATGCACCGAAGCCACCGCCGGACCGGGTGTCGCTGACGCCGTCCGCCCTGTGCCGCGCGCGGCGCATGCTGGTGCTGGTCACCGGCGCCGCCAAGCAGGCGGCAGTGTCGCGCTGGCAGGCGGGGGAGGGGCTGCCGGTGGCGCGGGTGGCCGTGGGCGGCAATGCACTGGTGCTGCTGGACGCGGCGGCAGCGCCGGCAGCGCGCTGAGCCGCGGACCGCGCCGGCCCGCAGCGCAGCCCGGGCCGTCACCCAGCCTTTTCCCGACCGGTTCTCGTCACCTCAGAGCAACGCAGTACCATGACGCTTCAGCTCGCCATCGCCATCGCCCTGCATCAGCTTGCCACCGTGATCTGGATCGGCGGCATGTTCTTCGCGCATTTCGCGCTGCGCCAGTCGGCCCAGCGGCGTCTGGAGCCGCCGCAGCGCCTGCCGCTCCTGCTCGCGGTGTTCGACCGCTTCTTCGTCTGGGTGTGGCTCGCCGTCGTGGTGCTCTGGGCCAGCGGCTTCTGGATCTTCCTCGGCATCTACGACGGCGCCATGGGCTGGCATGTGCACGTGATGATGGCGCTGGCGCTGGTCATGACGGCGCTCTTCGCCTACATCTACTTCGTCCCCTATCGGGCGTTGGGCCAGCGCGTGGGCGAGCAGGACTGGGCTGGGGCGGCGGCACGGGTCGCCACCATCCGGCGCATCATCCTGATCAACCTCGCCCTCGGGCTGGCGACGGCGATGCTGGGCTCCGCGGGTCGCTATCTGCAATGAGCCCCGAGCGCCGGCCCACCGCAGCGGTCCGGGCGTGTCAGGTGCAACGAAAAAGGCCCCGCTCGGGGGCCTTTGTCGCGTGCTCGGAGGTGCGAGCCGCCGTTCGACGAGGGGCGCATAAGGCCGGTCAGAAGGCTGGGCCCGGCTCCTTGCCGAACTTCTTCAGAATGGTCGCCAGGGGACAGAACCCCGTGAAGGCCGACTGCAGCAGGTTCAGGCCCACGAAGCCGGTGAACAGCAGCCACCATTCGCTCACGGTGTAGGCGAGGATGACGGAGATGAGGATGAAGCTGCCGGCGACGGCGAGCACGATGCGTTCGATGGACATGGTTGACCTCGGCTCTGATTGTGTGTGTCTCAATGTCCCAATCATGGGGAGAAACAGTGTGTTGCGCAAGCACCCAGGGCGCTGATTCCGCCTCTGAGCGCGAATCTGTTGACCGTCGGCAAGCGGCGCTGGTGGAGCGGCTGGGGGAGCGGTTGGGGGCGGCGGGGGAAGTCGCCGTGCACGAGACGCACATTTCCCGGGTGCTGCTTGTCGGCGAGGACGCCTACAAGCTGAAGAAGCCCGTGGACCTGGGCTTCCTCGATTTCTCCACGCTGGCGCGCCGCCGCCATTTCTGCCACGAGGAAGTGCGGCTCAACCGCCGGCTGGCGCCCGAGCTCTACCTCGGCGTCGTCGCCATCACGGGCACGCCGCAGGCGCCGCAGCTCGGCGGCGACGGCCCGGTGCTGGAGTATGCCGTGCACATGCGCCGCTTCGCGCAATCGGCACTCCTGACACAGCGGGCGCTGACGCCGGAGATCGCCGATGCACTGGCGGCACGCATCGCTGCATTCCATGCCGATGCGCCCGTCGCCGCCCGGGACACCGACTACGGTGAGCCGGCGCAGGTGCTTGCACTCATGGTGGAGAATTTCGCGGTGATCCGCGACGCCGTCACCCCGCAAGGTCACCTCGCGGCACAGCTGCTGCGGCTGGAGCAGTGGACACGGACCCAGGCGGAGGTTCTCGCCGAGACCCTGGCGGCGCGTCGGCGCAACGGGCACATCCGCGAGGGTCACGGCGACCTGCATCGCGGGAACATCGCGGTGCTCGACGGCCGGCCGCTGATCTTCGACTGCATCGAGTTCAGCCCCGACCTGCGCTGGATCGACACCGCGAGCGAGCTTGCCTTCCTGCTGATGGACCTCGCCGAGGCGGGGGAGACGGCACAGGCGCGCCGGCTGCTGAATGCTTATCTCATGCACAGCGGCGACTATGCCGCGCTGGCCGTGCTGCGGTTCTATGGCGTCTACCGGGCCATGGTGCGGGCCAAGGTCACCGCCATCGGTGCGGCCCAGCACCACCACGGCGATGCTGCGCAGGACGACACCCTGCGCGCCTATGTGCGCCGGGCGCTCGCCTTGAGCTGCCAGCCCGAGGCACCGCGGCTGATGATCCTGTGCGGGCTCTCGGGGTCCGGCAAGACCTCGCTCGCCCTGGCGCTGGCGGCGCAGCTGCCGCTCATTCACATCCGCTCGGACGTGGAGCGCAAGCGCCTGTTCGGACTCCCGCCCCTGGCGCGTACCGACGCGCAGCCCGGCGCCGGCATCTACGCCGCCGATGCCGGCGAGCGCACCTATGCGCGTCTGTTGCAGTTGGCCGGCGAATGCCTGCGGCTGGGCTATGGCGTGCTGGTGGATGCCACCTTTCTGTCGGCGGTGCGGCGCCGGGCGTTTCGCTTGCTGGCGGAGTCCCACGGCTGCCCCTTCGACATTCTGGCGCTGGATGCGCCCGTGTCCGTGCTGCGCCGCCGCGTGGCCGGGCGTTACGCCGCCGGGGACGACGCCTCCGAGGCGGACCTCGCGGTGTTGGAGCGCCAGCTCGGGGCACGCGAAGCGCTGACACCGGCCGAGCGGGCGCGGGCCATCTTCATCGACAGCCGCGAGCCGCCGGCGCTCGATCGGCTGGCACGACTGCTGTCGGCTTGAACGCCCGGGAGTCCTGACCGGGCAGCGCCGACCCGGGAGCGCCGACCCGGGAGTGCCGACCCGGGAGCCCCGACCTGGGAGCGCCGACCTGGGAGCGCCGACCTGGGAGCGCCGACCTGGGAGCGCCGACCTGGGAGCGCCGACATCCTGTCGGCCCGCGTCCGCGCCGGGCTCGATGCCCGGCGCGGACGCCCCACGCCCCACGCACCGCACAGGCTCAGCAGCATCTCTCAGGCTCAAGACCCGGCCGGACGCCGCCCGAAAGCCCGCGCCACCGGGGAGCAGAGGGAGCAGAGCGGCGGTCTGTGCAGGCCGGTGCAGGCCCTGCGGGCTCAGCCCTCGCCCTCGCCTTGGCGCACGGCGTAGACCTCCACCCGGCGGTTCTCGCGCCGACCGGTCTCGGTGGCGTTGTCGGCGATGGGCCGCTCCGCGCCGAGACCGGCGGCGCTGATGCGCCCGGCGGGTACGCCCCGCGCCACCAGGGCCTGCATCACCGCCTCGGCCCGCGCCAGCGACAGCGCCTGGTTGATCTCCGCGCTGCCCGAGCTGTCGGTGTGCCCTTCGATGCGGATGGTGAGCCCCGGCTGTGCCTTGAGGAAGTCGGCGATGCGGTCCAGCGCCGGCAGGTCACCCTCGGGCAGGGTGGCCGCACCGGAGGGGAACTGCAGCTCGTCGCCGGCGAGGCTCAGCAGGATGCCCTCGTCCGTGAGTCGGCCGCCGAGCTCCGCGGCCTCGCTGTAGAGTGCCCGGATGCGCTCGGCCGAGGCCTCGCCGGCGGCCTGCGCCGCGGCCAGGGCCTCGCCGTGGGCGGCCTCGGCGGCGGCGAGCTTGGCCTCCAGCGCAGCACCTGCCGCTTCGGCCTCGGCGAGGTCGGCGGATAATGCCTCCACCTGTGCGCCCAGCTCGGCGATGCGGGCCGAGTCGGCGTCGTCTGCGTCGGCCTGCGCCTGGCGGGCCGCCTCAAGCTCGGCTGCCAGCGCCGCCTGCTGCTCTGCGAGCGCTGCTTTCGCTTCCGTCAGCTCGGCATCGGCGTCGGCGAGGCGCTGCGCGTGCTCGGCGTCGAGGGCGGCGCGGATCTCCGCGAGCGCCGCCCGCTCGCGCTCCAGGGCCGCCTGGGCTTCGGCGGCGGCGGTTTCCGCGGCCTCGCGGGCGTGGGCGAGGGATGTCTGCTCCGCCTGCAGCGATTCGATCTTCGCCTCCAGCGCCGCGGTGTCCGCGGCATCGGCGGCCGCGGCAGCCTCTTCCCGCGCCTTGGCAAGCGCCGCATCGCGGGTGGCGAGCTGCTGCTCCAGCTCCGCCGTCTGCGCCTCGAGGGCCTCGATGCGGGTCTGGGCTGCCTCCAGCTCGCCTGTGCGGGCCTCGGCCGCGCCGTCGTCGGCGGCGCCGGCCGCCACCCTGGCCTGTGCCTCTTCGCGCTCCTGCACCGCCGCTTCCAGCTCCGCCTTCAGCTCGGCGACCACGGCCTGACTCGCGGCGAGCTCCTCCTGCCACTCGGTGGGCTCGCCGGCCACCTTGTTGGCGGCGTCGTCGGCGCGCGCGGCGAGGACCTCGCGCTCCCGGGTCAAGGCCACGAGCTTGTCCTGAAGGTCGAGAATGGCGGCCTCCTCCTTGTCCACCAGGGTCTGCAGGCGCTCCTGGCGTGCGGCGCCGCGCTCCAGCTTGTCGCGCAGGGCCGCTTCCAGCTGGTTCGCGCTGTTCAGCTCGTAATTGAGGCCGGCGATGGTCTCGTTGTCCGCGGCGAGCTTGGCGTTCAGCTCGTGGTTCTCTTCGGTGATCTCCACCAGCCGCTCGTTGAGCGCCGTCACCGAGGCCTTGTTCTGCGCGAGCTCCTGCTCCATGGAGGCACGCTCCTCGCTTGCGGTGGCCAGCGCCGCTTCCATGTCCGCCGCCGCTTGCCGCGCTGCGGCGAGGTCGCTCTCGAGCCGGCTCACCCGCTGGGTGTGCTCGTGCTGCATGGCCTCGACGGCGGCGGAGTGCTCGGACTTCAGGCCCTGGACGGCGTCTGCGTGCTGGGATTGTAGGGACGACAAGGCGTCGGCATGGCTCGCCTCCAGTGCCTCGGAGGCGGCCTTGTGCTCCTTGCGCAGTGCCGCGATCCGCTGCTCGGCGCTCGCGGTGGCCTCGGCCCGCTCGGCGAGCTCGCTGTCCACCGACGCGAGACGCCCACGGGCATCGGCGAGGGCGGCCTCGGCGCGCCCGAGCTTGGCCTGCACCAGGCCGGTGTGATGGTCGTAGATCAGATAGACGCCGATGAGGCAGGCCAACAAGAGCCAGAAGAGGATTTTCCAGAGGTTCGGATCTTGGTCGGTGTGCGTGGACATCTACTCTCTCCGGCGGTGATCTGGTGCTGTTGTTCTGCGGCGATGGCCGTGGATCGGCATTGCCTGTGCAAGGCGAGGAGACCCGGTACTCGGACCGGCGGCAGGCGCTGTCGGTGCAGACGTGCCGCGACCTCGCTCAGCGGGTCTCCGGCTCAGTCCACGGGCGCCCTCTTTGGGGTATGCAGCCGGCTGGGTGATGACAGCGCGCTGACCGTCAGCGCGGGTCCAACCCGTCTCGGCTGCGGATTATGCCGCGGCAACGCGGGCCGAGACAGGCGCGACTCCGCGCATATTGCGCGGTATCAGTCGGCCTGTGCGGCATCGTCACCGGCGCCTTGGCTGCGCCGGTGGGCAGGCACAAAAAAGGGGCCCTGCGGCCCCTTGCACGTCGGTGCTGCGCTGGGCGGGCGGGCCTTATTCCGTTGACCGGCGCCCGCTCGGCATCAGGCGAAGATGTCGTGCACGATGTTGTCGTACCAGCTGTAGGCGTACTCCACCTCGCGGGCGAGGGCGAAGTCCGGTGCGTCCGACGGCGTGAGGCCGCCTGCGCCTTCGACACCGGCGATGGTGGTGCCGTCCTCGCTCAACCGGTACACGGCAGCGACGGAAATGCCGTAATCCTTGCCGATGATGCTGTAGCAGGTGTTGACGTAGGAGGGCACGCCGGGCTCCTCGCCGTTCAGCAGGGCCACCACGGCGGCGGCGGCCACCTTGCCCTGGCTGTTGGCGGAATAGCCGGACTTGGGCATGGCTGTGGCGATGGCGGCGTCGCCGATGACGTGGATGCCCGCATGCTGGGTGGACTCGAAGGTCTTCATGTCCACCGGGCACCAGCCGCTGTCGTCCGCCAGACCAGCGTCCAGCGCGATCTGCCCTGCCGCCTGCGGCGGGATCACGTTGACCACTGCGGCCTTGTACTCGTCGAAGTTGGTGTAGACGGTCATGGTCTCCGGGTCCACCCGGTTGACGCCGGCGTCCGGCCCGGGCTGCCATTCGATCATGCTGTTGTCGGTGCCGAAGCCGTACAGGCGCTCCCAGCCCTGGGTGAACAGGCCCTGCTTGGAGAACTTCTGCTTGCTGTCGAGGATCATGACCTTCGACTTTGGCTTGGCCTCCTTCAGGTACAGCGCGATCTGGCTCGCGCGCTCGTAGGGTCCGGGCGGGCAGCGGAAGGGGTTCTGCGGCGCGGCGATGATCACCAGGCCGCCGTCGTCCATGGCCTCCAGCTGGCTGCGCAGGAGCTTGGTCTGCTCGCCGGCCTTCCAGGCGTGCGGCATCTTCTGCGCCGCGTCCTTGCTGTAGCCCTCGATCTTGTCGTAGAGGATGGAGATGCCCGGGGAGACGATGCAGCGGTCGTACGGAAACTCACCGGAGGCGGTCTTGACGACCTTGGCCTCGGGATCGATGGCGGTGGCGGCCTCGTGGACGACCTTGATGCCGCGGGCCTTGAGGCCGTCGTAACCGTGCTTGATGTCATCCAGCTGGCGGACGCCGCTGATGACCTCGTTGCTCATGTAGCAGGTGTAGTAGTCCTTGTTCGGCTCGATGATGGTGACGTCGATGCTGTCGTCCGCCATCTTGATGTACTTGGCCGCGGTGGCTCCACCGGTGCCGCCGCCGACCACCACGACCTTCTTGCCCTGGCCCAGGGCAATGGTCGGCGCGCCGAGGGCGCCCACCGCCGCGACGGCGCCGGTGGCTTTGACGAAATCACGTCTGTTCATGCTCATGTGGCTGGTCCTCCTGCTCGCTTATTCGTCGTCGTCATCGTCGCCGGCGCCGAAGCTCTCGAAGTCCGTGTACGCGGCGTAGAAGGCGTAGAGGGCGGCGAGACTCTCTTCGCCCTCCGCTTCCAGCATGCGCTCCAGCTTACGGCCCATCTTCTTCGGCAGGATGCGCCGGTCTTCGCGGAAGTCGCTCATGGCGTACTCGACGTAGGGCGTCCACTGACCGGCGAGGATGTAGTAATCCTCTTCATCCGGCACCGGCTTGCCGCCCTCGATGTGGCACCTTTCGCAATACTTGTCATGCAGCTCGGCACCCTTGTCCACCAGGGCTTGGTCGAACTCCTGCTCCGCCGGCTGGAACTGCTGGCTGTGCAGGTACTCGCCCATCAGCTCGTACTCTTCTTCGGTGTAGCCGCGGGCGATGCGGCCCATGATGGTGGAGTAGGTGTCCTCCTCGGCGAAGGCGACCATCATGTCCACGAAAACGTAGGGGTCCATGGCGGCGATGGTGGGCGAGGCCGGGCCGACACTGTTGCCGTTGGTGCCGTGGCAGCCGGCGCAGGTGTCCACCAGCATCTTGCCCGTGGGCATGTCGTCGTCGGCCATGGCGCCGGCGGACAGGCCCAGGGCCAGTGCGCCGCTCACAAGGGCCGTTATCATCGTTGCTTTGGCCATACTTCCTCCTTCACGGAATGATCAGGCTTTGCGGATCGGGCGGAGGTGCGACGCTCCGCCATGCCGGACTGCGGAACCGCTCGCGGTCGCATGATCCGTGCATCTGGGCACCGGTGCAGCCCCGGCTGGGGCTGAGCCACTGGTGCTGCACCATTTGGGCTGAGCCATTGGTGGGCTGAGCCATTGGTGGGCTGAGCCATTGGGGCTGAGCCATTGGGGCTGAGCCATTGGGGCTGAGCTTAGGGTTGAGCCTAGGGTTGAATCAGGGCGGTTACGGCCTCGTCGTTACCGCTCACCCGTGCCAGGTCCGCGGCGGTCCTGCCCTCGGCGTCGGTGAGCTCGGGGTCGGCGCGGTGCTCCAGCAGTGGGGCGATGAGGTCGTTGTGTCGGGTGGCGACGGCTTCGCGCAGCGCGAAGTTGCCGTCGTGATCTTTGATGTTCGGGTCGGCGCCGTGGGCAAGCAGGGTCCTTGCCACAGCCGCATCACCGCGGTTGGCGGCCCAGATGAGCGCCGTGGCGCCGAGGGCGTCGCGGGCGTTCACGTCGGCGCCGTAGGCGAGCAGCGTCTCCACCGTGTCCACGTGGCCGGCGTCGGCGGCGATGATAAGCGCGGTGGCCGCCTCGTTGTCGCGGGCGTCCACGTCGGCGCCGGCGTTGAGCAGCAGCTGCACCACGTCCGTGTGGCCCCGGACGGCGGCCTGCATCAGCGCTGTGCGGCCATCCTTGTCGGCGGCCTTGGGGTCTGCGCCCCGGAAGAGGAGCTGCTGCACCATCTGCGCGATGCCGTAACGCGCGGCGATCATCAGCGAGTCCCAGCCGGCGCGGGTACGGTCGTGCACGTTGGCGCCGCGCTCGATGAGCAGCGCCGTCAGGCCGATGTGGCCGTTCTCGGCGGCGAAGGTGAGTGCCGTGCAGCCGGCGGCGGTGCGCGCGTTGACGTCGGCGCCGTGATTGAGCAGCTGCGCGGTGGTGTTCAGGTTGCCGCCCTCCACGGCGAACATCAGCGCCGTCTTGCCGAAGCGGCTCGCGGCATTCACGTCGGCGCCGGTGGCGAGCAGCGTTTCCACCTGGTGCGCGTCGTCGATCATTGCGGCGATGCGCAGGTCCTTGCCGAGGTCGCCGTCGTGATCCCCAGCGATATCGCTCCGTGCCGCCTCCGGTGAACGGACCCGGCTCCCGGCCTGCACACCGTCGTCAGCGCTCGTCGCCGGTGCCTCGGCGAGCGCGGGGCCGGTGCCGAGGGCAAGGGTCAGTGCCAGTCCCGGGGCCAGCTTGCTCAGGCCGTGACGCAGGCCGTGGCGAGCACGTCGCGTGATCGACGCGCGGGGGCCGGTGGCGGCATCGGTGGCGGCGCTCATGCGTCGTCGTCCGGCTCAAAGGGCTCCAGGTGCACGACACCGGTGTGGCAGTCGATGCAGGTCTGTCCCTTCTCCTCCGCCCGGGAATGGCGGCTGCGGGCGGAGCGCCCCTGCTCGGAGAGGTCCATGTTGCCGAACTCGTGACAGGAGCGACACTCGCGGGAGTCGGACCGGCGCATCTTGTCCCAGACCCGCGTGGCCATGTCCCAGCGGTGGGCTTCGAACTTCTCCGGCGTGTCGATGGTGCCGATGATCTCGTGGTAGACGTCCTTCGCCGCGATGACCTTGGTGATCATCTTCGGCACGAAGGGCTTCGGCACATGGCAATCGGCGCAGGTGGCCTGAACGCCGGACTGGTTCTTGTAGTGAAGACTTTCCTTATATTCGTTGTAATTGATTTCCATGGTGTGGCACGAGACGCAGAATTCCATCTCGTTGGTGTAGGCCATACCGGCGTTGAAGGCGCCGGCAAAGGCCACGCCGAAGACGAACAACAGGACAACTGCAATGAGCTTGCCTAGGCGACCCCGGGTGCTGCTGCGGCCGCGCCGGCCTTCTTGCGCAGACATGCGAATCCTCACTTTGGCGGTGGTGACCTCGGCGATGCTGCCGTGGTGGTGTAATGCCGGGCTCGATGGGGCGGGGAGCTGCGGCTGACCCGTGATACCTTGTCGTCGGGTTCTTTGTTGTCAGTCGCCGTGGATACTATGACATCCTGCGGCCGTTGCCAACCTGGCTTGTGGTGGCCCTTCAGGCCGCCCCGGGCTTTTGCTCAAGACCCCAGAGCCCCTCCCGGGAGCCGTCCACAGGCACCATTTCAGGCGCCGCAAGCGTGAGGTCGGCGGCGCCGCGCCGGCTCCGGAGCCGCCTGCGGATTCGGCCCATGACCGGCCGGGCCCCCGGGGGCAGGGAACCCCTGCGGTCCCGGACCCAGGGCCTGACCTGAGTGGCCGCGGCGCCGGCCCGGAGCACCCGTCCCCAGCCTGCCGACTTGTACCGACCCGCCGTTCCGAGAGGCCCAGATGTCGTCCCTCGAAGCCCTGCAGCGCCGCTTTGCCGCGCTTAAAGACAACAAGCTCTTCGAAACCTTCGTCGTCGTCGTGATCGTCGTCTCGGCGCTGGTCATCGGCGCCAGCACCTATGACGTAAAGCCCCGCGTGCTCGCGGTGTTCAACGTCCTCGACGTGGCGGTGACGCTGTTCTTCCTCGCGGAGATCACGGTGCGGATGCTCGCCGAGGGCAATCTGCGCCGGTTCTTCTCGCAGGGCTGGAACGTCTTCGATTTCATCATCGTGGTGGCCAGCCTGATCCCGGTGGAAGAGAGCCAGATGGCGCTGCTCGGCCGGCTGCTGCGTATTTTCCGGGTATTGCGCTTGGTTTCCATCATCCCGGAGCTGCGCGTGCTGCTGAACGCCTTCGTCAGCGCCGTGCCGCGCATGGGCTATGTGTCGTTGCTCATGTTCATCATCTTCTACATCTATGCGGCGGTGGGCAGCATCCTGTTTCACGGCATCAATGAAACGCTCTGGGGCAACATCTCCATTGCCATGCTGACGCTCTTTCGCGTGGCCACCTTCGAGGACTGGACCGATGTCATGTACGAGACCATGGCGGTCTACCCGCTGAGCTGGGCCTACTACCTGAGCTTCATCTTCGTCATCGCCTTCATCTTCCTGAACATGATGATCGGTATCGTGCTGGAGACACTTCAGAAGGAGCACGAGCGCATGGACCGGCTCAACGGCACGGGCGAGGCGGGGGAGGTGCACTGGATCCGCGAGCACACGGAGGCCATGGAGGGGCGGCTCGCGCGCATCGAGCAGCTGCTGCGCGCACAGCAGCGCGGTGGGGACGGAGCGGCGACGACGCGCGGGAGCTCGGATGCCGAGCCCGGCTGACCCGGCCTCAGTCGGCCCAGAGCTGCAGGGCGTTGCGCAGGCCGAGCCGGTCGAAGGCCGCCCGCCCGACGCCGGCGGCGCGGGCCTGCGTCAGCATGCGGTCGATCTGCGCCTCGGCGCGCAGCCAGTCGGCCTCGGCGCCCCCGGGGGCGAAGCGGCGCCGCTCGGCGAGGTAGTACGCGGCGACGGCGATCATCTCGGCGCGCTCGGCGGGTGTGGGGTCGAGGGGCGGTGCGCCATTGTCGGCGCGTGCGGCTGGGTGCTGGCCCATGGAACATCGGGTCGGCAGTTCGGATAGACAGGCGCGATTATGCCAGCGCCGGCGTCCTCGGTTTCCCTGTCATCAGCGCCGGCATCCCCCGGGCGCGGTGCGCGCGCAGATGAAGACCCTGCGCCTGCGCGGTAAGATGCGCGGCTGCGCGGCCCGGCGCGCCGATCCCGACCGCCCGGTACCGCCGCCCAGGCCGGCGGCGCCGCAGTATCCGCATCCTGCCCCGAGGGTCCGATTGCATGACTGAACCGACGTCGTCCATTGCGGAGCGCCTCAAGCCCGTGCGCGCGAGGGTCAAGATCTGGCTCGGCATCGCCTGGCACTGGCTCGGCGTTGCCGCGCGCAAGACCTGGATCGTGCTGAAGCGCCTGCCCATCGCCGCCTACAGCTTCGCGCGGGCGCTGGCGGATGCGCAGTACGCGCGCCTGCTGACGGATCTCTACGTGGACGGCGCCAGCTCCCTGCCCGGCCCCCTGCCCGGCCGCGGTGCGGGCGCGCGGCCGCCGCCGCTGCCGCAGCCCGCGGCCAAGCTTCAGGAGGCCCCGCCGGACTCGGCGCTGGTGCTGCTGGGGCTGCTGCAGAAGGAGGGCCGCTTCGTGGATTTCCTGCAGGAAGAAATCACCCACTATTCGGACCAGGAGATCGGCACCGCCGCCCGGGTGGTGCACGATGGCTGCCACAAGGTGTTGAAGGACTATCTCAGCATCGCCCCGGTGCGCACCGAGGCCGAGGGCAGCCAGGTGACGCTGGAGCGCGGCTTCGACCCGTCCGCCGTGCGCCCCATCGGCAATGTCGTGGGTGAGCCCCCCTTCACCGGTGCGCTCATGCACCGCGGCTGGCGCGCCACCGAGGTGCGGCTGCCCAAGGTGACGGGCAGCCGTGACGTGCGCATCCTGGCACCCGCGGAGGTGGAGCTGTGAGCAGTCGCTTCGCCATCGGTATCGACCTCGGCACCACCCATTCGGCGCTGTCCTTCGTCGAGATCGCCAAGTGCGAGGGCGAGGAGGTGGAGCAGCAGCTGATGCCCATCCCGCAGCTGGTGGACCCGGGCTCGGTGGAGGAGCGGCCCATGCTGCCGTCCTTCCTCTACCTGCCGCACCCGGAGGAGTTCCGGCCCGGCGACCTCGGCCTGCCCTGGCCGGCACCGGCGGAGCAGGTCATCGGCGAGCTCGCGCGCAAGCAGGGCTCGAGCACGCCCATCCGGCTGGTCTCCAGCGCCAAGAGCTGGCTGTGTCATCCGGACGTGGACCGCAAGGCGCCCATCCTGCCGCCGGAGGTGCCGGAGGAGATCCCGCAGGTGTCGCCGCTGGAGGCGAGCGTCGCTTTTCTCACTCACCTGCGGGAGTCCTGGAACGGCCTGCACGGCTTCGACCCACTGGGTGAGCAGGAGGTGACGGTGACGGTGCCGGCCTCCTTCGACCCCGCCGCGCGGGAGCTCACCGCCGAGGCCGCCCGCGCCATCGGCATCGAGCACCTGGTGCTCCTGGAGGAGCCGCAGGCGGCCCTGTACAGCTGGGTCAACGACAGCCGGGGCCGCTGGCGGCACGACGTCAAGGTGGGCGACATCATCCTGGTGGTGGATGTCGGCGGCGGCACCAGCGACTTCTCCCTCATTGCCGTCACCGAGCAGGACGGCACCCTGGAGCTGACCCGCGTCGCCGTCGGCGAGCACATCCTGCTCGGCGGCGACAACATGGACCTGACGCTGGCGCACCTGGTGAAGCAGAAGCTCAAGGCCCAGGGTGTGGAGCTGGACCGTTGGCAGCTCCAGGCCCTGACCCACGGCTGCCGCCAGGCCAAGGAGATGCTGCTCGCGGACGACAGTCTGGAGGCCGTGCCGGTGGTGGTGCCGAGCCGCGGCGCCAAGCTCATCGGCGGCAGCATCCGCACCGAGCTCACCCGGGCCGAGGTGGCCGCCGTGCTCATCGACGGCTTCTTCCCGGAGGTCGCCGTCACCGAGCATCCGACCCAGCGTGCCCGCGGCGCGCTCACCAAGGTCGGGCTGCCCTTCGCCCAGGACCCGGCCGTGACCCGCCATCTGGCGGCCTTCCTGTCCAGGCAGGCGGGCGCCACGGAGGACCTGGAGGGCTTCGTCGAGCACGCGCACTGGGCCACCTTCCTGCACCCCACCGCCATCCTCTTCAACGGCGGCGTGTTCAACGCCGGCGTGCTGCGCGAGCGGGTGCTGGACGTCATCAACAACTGGCTCGCCGCCGAGGACGCCCCGCCCGCACGGCTGCTGGAGGCGCGGGACCTGGACCTCGCCGTGGCCCGCGGCGCCGCCTTCTATGCCTATGTGCGCAAGCACGGCGGCGTACGTATCCGCGGCGGCACGTCGCACTCCTACTACGTCGGTGTCGAGCGCAGCATGCCCGCCATCCCCGGCATGGAGCCGGAGCTCCAGGCGCTCTGCGTCGTGCCCTTCGGGCTGGAGGAGGGCTCCGAGCCCGTCTCCGCGCCCCAGGAATTCGGGCTGGTGGTGGGCGAGCCGGTGCGCTTTCGCTTCTTCGGCTCCAGCGTGCGCCGCGAGGACCAGGTGGGCGACCTCCTGGAGGAATGGCCCGAGGACGAGCTGGAAGAGCTGGAAGAGATCCAGACCAACCTGCCGGCGGAGGGCCGCAAGCGCGGCGAGGTGGTACCGGTGCGCCTGCGGGCCTCCGTCAGCGAGGTCGGCACCCTGGAGCTCACCGCCCTCCCGCTGGTGGGGGACGAGGGGCCCTGGCAGGTGGCCTTCAATACCCGCGGCCAGTCGGGGGAGTAGGGCAGTGCGCTGTTGGCGGGCGGCGGGTCTGCCGGCGCGCCAACCTCTTGTCGGCGCCGGGCGCGGCCCTGCATTGGCGGGCTTCCCATGACCATCCTCGTCGTCGGCGGCACCGGGGCCACCGGGCGCCTGCTGCTTGCCGAGCTGCTGTCCCGTGGCGAGCGCGTCCGGGCCATCGTCCGCTCGGCGGACGCGCTGCCCGACGGACTCCGCCGCCATACGGGCCTGGAACTGGCGGTGGCGAGCCTGTTGGACCTCTCGGACGCGGCACTCGCCGAGCGGGTGGCGGGCTGCCGGGCGGTCGCCTCCTGTCTCGGCCACCGGATGACCTTGCGCGGCGTCTTCGGGCCACCGCGCCGGCTGGTGACCGACGCGGTCCGGCGCCTCTGTCGGGCCATCGAGGCCGGCGACCCGTCTGTGCCGGTGCGCTTCGTGCTCATGTCCTCCGCCGGTGTCGCCCACCGCGATCTCGACGAGCCCCGCGGCGCCCGCGAGCGCCTCGTCCTCGCGCTGCTGCGGGCGCTGGTACCGCCCCATGCCGACAATGAGCAGGCGGCGGAGCGCCTGCGCACCGACATCGGCCCACAGCATCCCCGCATCGAGTGGGTCGCGCTGCGTCCGGACAGTCTCGTCGATCGGGACGCCGTCAGCCCCTACGACCTCCACCCCGCGCCGACCCGCAGCCCGTTGTTCGACGCCGGCGCCACGTCCCGCATCAACGTCGCCCATTGCATGGCCGCGCTGATCACCGACGATGCCTTGTGGGCCACCTGGCGGGGACGGATGCCGGTGCTCTACAACCGCGATGCGGCAGCCGTCCCTGGAACAGGTTGAGCCTGCCTGCGCTGAAGCAACTCAGGCCCGGGTTCCGCGCCCGCCTGTCGTGCGATGTCCCGAGAATTGGCTATGGTTGTTCAGGCGTCTGCAACCACTGCCCCGGAGCCCCCTGCCATGTACAGCTCGATTCGCCGCTACCAGCTCGTCAAAGGGCATCCGGACCTCCTGCGCGAGAAAGCGGATGCTGTTCTCATGCCCAAGCTCAGTGCCCTTGACGGCTTCGTCAGCTATCAGGTCATCGTCACCGGTCTCGGCGGCGACGGTCTGCCGGGCGTCGTCACCGTGAGCGTGTTCGAGGATGAAGCTCAGGCCAAGGCCTCCAGCCGGCTCGCCGCCGACTGGGCACGGGAGATGAGCGGGGTGTTTGCGCTTCAGAAGCTCGGCGAGGAGTCCGGCCGGATCATCAGCCGCACCGGTCCGAACTAGCGACCTGGGCCGCAGAGACGCTTTGTAGGCTGGGTAGAGCGCAGCGAAACCCATTCGGGGTGTTGGAGCGACCGCAGTCGGCTCCGACGCGGGGGCGTCGGAGCCGAATGTGGGGATTGGTCGGTCCGCCGGCGCCCTCAGAAGGCCGCGCCGGGGCTCGCTCCATCGCGGCAGGCGCTCTGAATGGCGCCGGCGGCGCTCACCCCCGCAGCACAGTCGGCGGACGGCGGCAGCGCCAAGGGCACGCCGATGAGCGTCAGCGCCAGCCCGCCGCCGAGGTAGGCAAAGCCGAGGGCCAGGGCGTTCAGCGCTCGCCGGCGTTCCTCCGCATCGGGCGCACTCGCCTCTGGGCCGCGGAAGAGGCCACCGCGGGCGATGAGGTGCAGCAGGCCGCGGCGCGATGCCCTGAGGCGCATGGCGCCGAAGAGCATCAGGCCAAGGCCGCCGAACATGAGGATCTTGCCAAGTGTCTCCATGGGCCAAGCCGCGGTCGCTCAGAGTGCTGCCGGGATATTGTGTCGCCGGCGCCGGATGCTGTCTATTCGGGCTCAAGCCGCCGGCCGGCGCTTGCGTGCCGAGAGAAGCCGGCGGGCAACGCGCTCGGCGCACCGGCGGCGGCTGAGGCGGGTGGTGCGGTCGCGGGCGCGAAAGTCGGGCGCGCCGACGGCATCGTTCAGCAGGCCGAAGTGGTTGACGCCGTCGAGCCATTCGATCTCGGTGGCGAAGGCCTGTGCGAGCCGGCTCAGGGCCGCGCTGTCGATGACGCCGTCTTCGGTGCCTGCCAGCAGGCGCACGCGCTGGCGGCGGCGGTTGGGCGGCTGCCAGGGCTCGCGCAGGGTGGAGGCGCCGAGCAGGGCGATCTCCAGCGACCGGCCGTGCGTCGGCGCGTCGAAGCCCGCGGCGAGCGCCCAGCCGCCCAGGCTGTAGCCGAGGATGCGGATCGGTGGGACCTTCGCGCCGCCGCGGCTGCGCGGCGGTGGCGGCAGGCTGTTCCGGGCGAGACCCCGCGCCGGCAGCCGGCCGCTTCGCAGGCGCCGGACGGTGCGCATGGGCTTGCCCAGCTCGGCGGCGTCGCCGGCGAAGAGCCTGGGCCAGTGGTAGTCCAGCGTCAGCACCGCGGCGCCGGCGGCGGTGAGGGCGGCCAGCAGCTGCGGATAGTCGCCAGGGCGGGTGAGGGCGCCGGGGCTGAAAATGATCCAGGGCGGCGCGCGCCTCGGGGTGTGCAGTGCCGCCCCAGGCGCGCTGTCCGCACCGGCCGTGCGTGGGCTCCGCAGCGCGCGGTGACTGATCAGCATACGCCCCAGGCCGGGCAGGCGCAGGCGCCGGTGGCGGACCATGCCGCGGCCCGGTGCCGGGTTGGGGCGTCCGAATCTGCCGGTCATGGCGCGGGGCGCGGCTGGGCTGGGTGGGGCGACATCGGGTGAATATAGACCGCTCGGGAATAGACTGCTCGGGGCTGTACCAGCGCTTGGCCTTGACCAAGAGGCGACATCCTTCGAGGTTGCCGGCGGCGCAGACCAGGGGGCGGAAGGCGCCCGCCGTCGATGCTGTCGTTGGGTAAGCACGGCGACACGGGATCGCGTTAGTATCTGCGCCCGAGATGACCATCCGGAGAAGCCCGATGCAGTCCGCCCGACAGACGGCCTAATGCGCGGACGCCCGACGCGCTCGGTGCCAAAGCGCGCTGGGTGGGCTTGCCACCCATGACTCGCTCATGTAAGCGGCTGATTGCCAGGCTTGGCTGCAGGCGTGGCTGGCCGTTACCCGATGGACCGAAACACTCGGCGTGGTCCGGCCGCGGACACGGCTGCCTGCGCCACCGCGCCGGGGGCGTCAGCGGCCGGCACAGTCGGAACGGGACCTCACACATGAGAGGCTCCGCTGGTTCCCAAGCTCTGCTTGGGAACCGGGTCGGGAAGCTCTGCTTCCCGGGCTCAAGCAGAGCTTCGTGACCGCATTCCCAAGCAGAGCTTCGGAACGAGTTGAACGCGCTCGGCACGCTCGCGGGTCAGCAGCAGGGCGCGGTTGCGGGCGGGGTCGGCGGTGGGGCCAGGCATCGGTCGGTTGCTCCGCGAATCGGCGCTCCAGCTCGGCAAGGTCGCCGATCTGGTCCCGGCCGGCCTGTTGCCAGGCCTGCCGGGGCTGGGTCTGGGTTGCGGCATTGGCGGCTCGCAGGATCCGCAGGAAGCTGCCGAGCGCGATGCCCAGGCTGTGTCGGTCGTTGACCCCCGCGAGGCCGCCGATCGCCTTCAAGGCCCATGCTCCGGCAGCGGCAAAGTCGCGCTGTGCCTTGGCGATCATGCCGAGCTGGTGGTAGGCGCCGGCCAGCAAGTCCTGATCATCTCGCGCCTCGCAGTGGTCCTTGAACGCCTCGAAGAGCCGCCCGGCGGCGGCGAGGTCCCGGAGGTTCTGGGCATGGGCGGCGAGGGATTGGGTCAGCGCCGCGACGTCCCGGTCCATGCCGAGGGCCGCCGCCAGCGCCAGCGCCAGGGCCTGGTGGAAGCTCCCGCCGTGGACCGCGAAGGGGCCACGCTGCTCGTACAGCTTCTTCGGCGCCAGCCGATCGGCATAGCGGCCCATGAAGTCCACGAAGGCCCGCCGCGCTGGCTCCGGCGGCGGATAACCCTCGGCGAGGAAGCCGCTCAGCGCTGGGTGTAGCTGGTGGATGCCCTGGCCCTGGTGCTGCAGCAGCCCGCCGGCCTCCAGTGCGGCGATGCATTGCTCCAGCGTCGCCCGCGGCAGCGGCGTGCCAGCGGCCTTGGCCATCTGTTCCAGATCATCGATGTCCAGAAACCGCCGGTGCGGCCCGATCAGCGCCAGCAGCGGGGCGTAGGCGTCCGGCAGCCCGGCGTCCAGCAGGTGCAGCGCCGCGAAGATGCGCCGCGTGCTGTCGTCGCCGTCGGCGCCGGTGAAGGCGGCCTCGAGTTCGGCGTGCAGTTGCTTGGGCGGCGTGTCGGCCAGGCGCAGCAGCACGGCACGAATGCCCAGCGGGTGGCCGTCCAGGGCGTCGAGGACCTGCTGGAAGTCCGTGTCGGCGCGGTCGGGCGACGGACGCGAAGGGGTCATCGGCGCGGGCGTCGATGCGCGCGGACTGGCAGGCGTTGAGCACCATGATGGGGAGGCGGTGCTCGCCGAGCAGGGCGGTGAGCTTGGCGGCGGGGATGGGGTCCGGCGCGGCCGCCGCGTCCTCAAAGATGAGCCGGCCCTCGACGCCGCGGAAGCTGTGGGGTGTGCCGCCGTGCCCGGTCGTGCCGGAGGCCGGGCCATAGCCGCCGTGGCCGTCGAAGTGGACGATGTGGTGGCGGCCGGGGTGGCGGCGCAGGTGCGCCTGGAGCTGCGCGAAGGTGGGCGGGCGCAGCACGTCCACGCGCACCGGCAGGCCGCGGGCCTGCACCTGTTCCACCAGCGGGCGGGCCAGGGCGTGGTAGCCGACGTCGTCCTCGCCGCAGGGGCGGGCGATGACCAGCAGGATGTGGTAGTCCAGGAACTGCTCCAGGTACCAGGTGAGGTCCGCGAGCAGGTGGCTGTTCGGCCGGCCCGGCACCTGCACCTGGTCCGGGGCGGCCAGCTCGGCCTCGGCGCCGGCCTCGCCGTCGGGGCGCAGGACCCGGGAGCGGTGGTCGGCGCTGTGGCGGGTGATGAGGGTGTGCATCGTTGGGCGTCCCTGTGTTCTGCTGTGCTTGGCGGTATCGGGTGCTTCGGCGCGGTGATGATCGATGTCGGTGGCGAGGGCGGCGGAGAGCTGGCTGAGCGCGGCTGGGTCGATGACGCCGTCCTCGGTGCCGGCGAGCAGGCGGATGCGCTGCCGGCGGCGGTTGGGCGCCCGCCAGGGCTCGCGAAGGCTCGAGGTGCCAAGCAGGGCGATCTCCAGCGCCCGGCCGCGGACGGGCGCATCGAAGCCGGCGGACAGCACCCAGCCGCCGAGGCTGTAGCCGAGGATGCGGATCGGCGGGCCCTGTGCACTGCCGCGGCGCCGCGGTGCCGACGGCAGTCCGTGCCTGGCGATGCCCCGCGCCGGCAGCCGGGCGCTGTCAAGGCGCCAGACCGCGCGCAGGGGGTTGGCGAGCTCGGCAGCATCGCCGGCGAAGAGCCTGGGCCACTGGTAGTCCAGCGTCAGCACGACGGCGCCGGCGGCGGTGAGGGCGCCGAGCAGCGCCGGGTAGTCGCCGGGGCGGGTGAGGGCGCCCGGGCTGAAGATGATCCAGGGCTGCGCGCGCCCAAGAGTGCGCAGGACAGCGGCGGGCGGTGGCTGATCAGTACACGGCCGAGCCCGGGGAGCTTGAGGCTGCGGTGGCGCACGGGGGCGCGGCTGCAAGCAGGGCTTAAGCCTCTGAATCTGCCTGTCATGGGGCGTGGCGCTGGGGTGCTGCGTGTCGCGACATCCCCGGAATCGTATACTGGAGTGGAGCGTCTGCATGGCTGGCGGCGACCCCTTTGCGGGTGAGTGAGTCCCGGACGCCGTCCCGCGCACGCCCTGCGGAACATCCATCATCGTGGAAAGGCCATGACCGCCGCGACATTCTTTGCAGTAGTGATCTTCGTGGGGATCGGCTTTGCGATCCTGTTCATTCTGCTGTTTAAAGACTACCGCAAGGGGTCCGGCATGTTGCGGGCCTGGCCTCCCGAAGTCCGGATCGAGTTCGACCGGGACTGGAGGCGCGGCGCCCTCAGCCCTGCACAGAATCGCCCCGCGGCCGGCAGCGCGCCGCGTCGCCGTTGGCTGGAGGCGAAGGGCATGCGCTGGTACTACCCGCTGGACGGCCGGAGCCTCATCTATCTCGGGCGCCACCAGGACAACCAGGTGGTGCTCAAGGACAAGGCCGCGGATGGGCGTCAGGCTGTCATCTATTGGGAAGACGGCCGCTACAAGATCAACAACCTCTCTGTACGGAGCCACACCCGCGTGAACGGTCGGCCGATCACCAAACAGAATCTCGGCGACGGCAACAGCATCACCATGGGCGGCACCGTCTTGGTCTTTCGCGATTGCGGCGACGCCGGCGGCCGGCGCAAGCCGGCACGGCGCTGATTCGCGCTGCACCGGGAGCCGCTATAATCCGCGCCTGTATCGGCAGGAGCCGTCGCGAAGCCCGCTGCGCGCAGGCGGGCCGACGGGCTGTGACCGGGAGCGGCTGCGGTAGGAGGCAAGGGCGTTGGAGCGGAGCAAAGACAAGTTCACCATCGGGCGCGACCGCGGCTGTGATATCGCCATCGCGGACGAGACGGTCAGCACATGGCATGCAGAGCTCAGCTTCCTCGGTGACGGCAAGCTGCTGCTCACGGACTGCAAGAGCCGCAACGGCACCTACCGTGTGCTCACGGACGGCAGCGAGGTACCGCTGCGGCAGGAGCTGGTCTCGCCGCTCGATCGCATCCGCTTCGGTAACGTCAGCATCGGCATGCGTGAGCTGCTGGAGTCTCTGCGCATGAAGTACCCGCAGCTCGGCCAGCCTGTCGGCAACGCGGCAGCGCCGCGGCCACCGCCCGCCGCCGGGCACCGGGAGCTGGAGCGCTGCGAGTGCGGACGGGTCAAGGTCGTAGGCTCGCCGTGCCCGGGCTGCGGCGCATGAGCGATCTCTGGGAGAAGCCGGACCGCCTGCTGGTGCTGCCGCTCGCCTTGCTGGCGGGTGTGCTCTTCGTCACTGCGCTGTCGCTGGCACTGCCGGCCGGCAGTGGCCCCGCGGTGTTGCTGCTGGATCGGCATGCGGTGCCGCCCGCGCATTCGCCCTTCGTGTATCCGTTCACGGTGCAAAACCTGATGCACCTGCTCTTCTTCGTCGGCCTCGGTGAGCTCTTCGTGCGCTGGCGCATCGCCGAGCGCGAGCTGGCGCTCACCCATGCCGGGCTGCTGCCGCAGGAGTACCGCACCGTGCTCGGCGTGCACAACCTCGCGCCCATCCGTGCCGCGGTGAAGCATCGCTACGACGAGGAGCACGGTTTTCTGCCGAGCCTGGTGGATCTCTGCATCCTGCAGTTCATGGCCAGCCGCTCCGTGGACCAGACCGTGAGCGTGCTGAACAGCAGCCTGGAGCTGATCCAGCACCGCCTCGACCTGCGCTACGCCCTGCTGCGCTATCTGGTGTGGGTGATTCCCACGATCGGCTTCATCGGCACCGTGGTGGGTATCGCGCTGGCTCTGAGCCAGATCGACCCGACCGCCACCGAGCAGCCGCTGGCCGACATCGCGGCGGCGCTCGGCATCAGCTTCTACACGACGCTGGTGGCCCTGATGGAGAGCGCCGTGCTGGTGCTGCTGCTGAACCTGGTGCAGGCGCGCGAGGAGTCCGCCCTGAACCGCGCCGGCAACCAGACGCTGACCAACCTGATCAACCGACTGCACGTGGGCGACGCAACCGCCTGAGGGAGCGCTGTCCCCGGACTGGGCGACAACGGGCGGGGCGACAAATTACTGGGCTCGATCTAATGACCGCGCCCGATGAATGGGCGATAATCCCGACGGACAAGGAATGACAGGGAGCTTCCGCATGTCACCAGTTGACCCCGCCATCCTCTGTCCCGGCTGTTTCGTCGCGCCGCTTTCGGCGGGTGTCTGCGGGTACTGCGGCTTTGATCCACGCGAGCCGCGACCGCCGAGTGCCATCGGTCTGGGTGCGCTGGTGGGCAATCAGTTCCTGCTGGGGCGGGTGCTCGGCAAGCCGGGCGGCTTCGGCATCACCTATCTCGCCTTCGACCGTGAGGATGGCCAACGCGTGGCGCTCAAGGAGTATATGCCGCGCGATCTGGTCGTACGTGCCGCGGACGGCAGCACGATCCTGCCGCAGAGCCAGGAGGAGGGCGATCTGTTCCGCCACGGGCTCGGCCAGTTCGTGCGCGAGGCCCGCACGCTCGCGCAGCTGCATCATCCGAACATCGTCGGCGTGCGCCGGTTCCTGGAGGCCAACGGCACCGCCTACCTGGCCATGGACTACTATCGTGGTGTGTCCCTCGCGGAGTATCTTGGGGCGCAGCCTGACGGCCGTGTCCCCGAGCACACCGCGCTGGCATTGATGCAGCCGGTGCTGGACGGGCTGCGTGCCGTACATGCCCAGGGCTTTCTGCACCGCGACATCAAGCCCGCCAATATCTATCTGGCCAAGATCGAGGGTGGCGGCGTCAACCCGATCCTGATCGACTTCGGCGCCGCGCGCACGGCCATCGGCGAGCGCTCGCGCTCCCTGTCGGTGGTGGTTACCGACGGTTACGCCCCCTTCGAGCAGTACCATCGGCGCGGTCGCCAGGGGCCGGCCACCGACCTCTACGCCGCCGGTGCCGTGCTCTACCGCATGCTCACCGGCCGCACGCCGCCGCCCGCACCGGAGCGCATGAGCCGGGATACCCTCGAGCCCGCCAGCCGCTACGGCATCTCTGCCCCCGTGAGCGATGCCATTGGGCATGCGCTGCAAGTCGAGGCGTATCAGCGCCCGCAGACCGTGCAGCTGTTCCAGCAGGCCCTCGCCGGTGCGGCACCGCCGCCGCCGGTACGGCACGATCCGCCGGCTGCCGCGTTCCGGTCAGAGGACACCGCCGATGCCGGCGCCGGCGGCAGCCAGCGCTCGCAGGCGTTCTTTCCCCGCTTGTGGCGGGGCGACTTTGGCCTGGCGAAGACCTTCTGGCTCTACCTGGTGCTGGTGTCGGTGCTCGTGGGGTTCGCACTGAACCTCGTCGAATCCCTACCGGTCCTGCTGCTCGTACTCCTGCTGTTCACTGCCTACCGCGTCGTCGCATTGGTCGGCACCTGGCGGGCCGCGGACCGTTTCACGGGCAGCAAGGTCTGGGGCGTGCTCTCCAAGCTCGTTGTCGTCGGCGATGTCGCCATGACGCTCTGGGGCTGGGTCGCGGTGCTCACGCTGCTGGGCGAGCTCTGAGGCCCCGAGCATGTTCGAGTCCTGCACCGCCGACCTCTGTCCGGGCTGCTTCGACGCCTCGCGCGGCGACGCACCCCGTGCCGTCTGCGGCTTCGACGCTGCGGTGACGCGAGCGCCCAATGTGCTGCGCCCCGGTACCCTGCTGCATGGGCAGTTCATCATCGGCCGGCTGCTCGGCCGGCTGCTCGGCCGGCTGCTCGGCCGGCTGCTCGGCAGGCCCGGCGGCTTCGGCATCACTTACCTCGGCTTCGATCGCCACCTCGAGACCCGGGTCGCCATCAAGGAGTATCTGCCGCGGGCTCTGGCCGTGCGTGCCGCTGACGCTGCAACGATCGTCGCCCACAGCGCCGACGAGCCGAAACGGCTGCGGCACAGCGCGCAGAGGCGCAACGCCTGCGTGCGCTGCGTGCAGAGATGGAGGCCTCCGCAGCTGAGCTGCGCGCCGAGGCCGCGGCGCGAGAGCGCGAGCCCGCCGAGCGCCGCGCTGCCGAAGCAGCGCCCCTCGCTGCCCTCGCCCGTGAGCACGAGGCCGAGGAGGCGCGCCTGCGCCGACTGCGCGAGCAGCGTGGGGCGGAGGAGCGTGCAGGTCAACACGCCGGCGACGATCCTGCTGCGTTGCGGTGCGCTCGTCGCCGAGCTCGTCAAGCGGACGGCGTGTGGCGAAGCTCGCGCCGGGGGAGGTGGTGCAGTGCGATCGCCTGCTGGAGGGAGAACGCCTTACTTCGGGCAGACACTGGCTGCACTGCCCGGACGCGAGTGGATATATCTATGCTTCCCTCCTCATTGCGGACTGAGTTGGGCGTTCGCCCGTCCCCACGCACCGCGGAGAGATGCACACGCACCGCGCTGCGGTGCCCATCAGCCGAGGACCTGACCGATGACCGAACAGGAGCTTGCAGAGATCTGCCCCGGCTGCTTCACGCCGCGTGACGCAGCCGTATCCGATAACGGCCCATGCGCGCGCTGCGGCTACGATCCCGCCACCGATCGGCCCGGCAACGCGCTGGCACCCGGGACCCAGTTAGCTGGCCAGTTCGTCATCGGCCGCGTGCTCGGCAAGCCGGGCGGCTTCGGCATCACCTATCTGGGTCTCGACCGGCACCTGCAGACGCGGGTGGCGGTGAAGGAGTATCTGCCGCGGGATCTGGCCATGCGGGGCGCCGACAGCAGCACCATCATGGCCCACACGGTCGAGGAGCAGACGCTGTTCGGCTTTGGGCTGGCGCAGTTTCTGACCGAGGCTCGTACGCTGGCGCAGCTGGATCACCCCAACATCGTCCGGGTACGCCAGTTTTTCGAGGCGAACAACAGTGCCTACCTGGTCATGGACTACTACGAGGGCGTGTCGCTCGCCGAGCACCTGGCAGCCCAGCCGGGAGGGCGTATGGCCGAGCCGGCAGCGCTGGCGCTGATCCAGCCGGTCCTCGATGGCCTGCGGGCGGTGCATGCGAAGGGTTTCCTGCACCGCGACATCAAGCCGGCGAACATCTACCTGGCAAAGAGCGATTCCGGTGGCGTGCGGCCGATCCTGCTCGACTTCGGCGCCGCGCGTCAGGCGATGGGCGAGCGCTCCCGCTCGCTGTCGGTGGTGGTGAGTGACGGCTATGCGCCCTTCGAGCAATACCACCGCAAGGGTCGGCAGGGCCCATGGACGGATATTTATGCCGGCGCTGCGGTGCTCTACCGGGCGCTCACCGGCCAGGCCCCACCGCCGGCCAACGAGCGCATGGCCGAGGACGAGCTGAAGCCGGCCAGCGACTACGGCGTCTCCTCTGGTGTGAGCAGCGCGCTGGCGCGCGCGCTGGCGATGCAGGCAGACGCCCGCCCGCAGACGGTGACCGAGCTCCAGCAACTGCTGCGCGGCATGCCGCCGGCGGATGAGTGGATTGAGCTGCCGTTTCCGCCGCCGGAGCCGGCGCAGAAGGGCGCAGCCGCAGGCGGCGCACAGCGGACCACCGCGGCGGCAACGCGCCCGAACCGGGCGCCGCGGGCAAGCGGTGATGCGCGCCCGGTGGTCGGCGCCGCCGCGGCGGCGGACCGCTCCCGGCGCTCGCCCTGGCTCGTGGCGCTGCCGCTGCTGGCCCTGGCGTTGGCGCTGGCGACGCTGCTCGCGTTGCAGCAAGCGCAGCATCCGGGGGCGCTGACACCCGCAACCGCACGCTCGGCCGACGTTGCGGTGCCGGACCTGGCAGCGGCGTCCGACACCCCGCCGTCGCCCGTGCCCGGGCGGCGCGCGCCGGTTGACGAGCCTGCCGAAGTGGCCGCGCTGCGCCGGCGGGCGGAAGCGGGGGATGCGGGCGCGCAGAACGATTTGGGCGTGCATTACGGGCGCGGTGACCGCGTGCCCAGGGACGACGCGGAGGCGGCGTACTGGTATCGGCGCGCAGCGGAGCAGGGCGACGCGACCGCACAGTACAACCTGGGCCTGATGTACGCGAACGGCCGGGGCGTCGTTCAGGATGATGTCGAAGCCGTCCGTCTGTACCGGCTGGCCGCCGAGCAGGGCGACGCACAGGCGCAGAACAACCTCGGCTGGATGTATGAGATGGGTCGCGGTGTCGCCGCGGATCCGGCCCAGGCGGTCGCTTGGTATCGGCGCGCCGCCGACGGCGGCGATCTGGACGCGCGGACCAACCTCGGCTGGATGTACGAGTCCGGCCGCGGTGTCCGCGAGGATATGGAAACGGCGGTCAGACACTACCGGCTTGCCGCCGGGCAGGGGCATGCCCGCGGCCAGTACCTGCTCGGTGAAGCCTACTTTTATGGCGCCGGCGTAACGAAAGACCGCGCCGAGGCGGTGCGCTGGTACCGGGCCTCTGCTGAGCAGGACCACCTCGACGCCCAGTTTTCCCTGGGCTACGTCTATGAGCGTGGCGAAGGCGTCGCAGAGGATGAGGCGGCAGCGGCGACCTGGTACCGCCGCGCCGCGGAGCAGGGCCACGCGGATGCCCAGGACAGCCTGGGCAGCCTGTACAGGTACGGGCGGGGTGTCCCACAGGACGCCCGAACGGCTGTCAGCTGGTATCGCCGGGCCGCCGATCAGGGCAATGCCTGGGGGCAGTACAACCTGGCGGTCATGTACGAGCTGGGTTCGGGCGTGGCCCAGGATTATCGTCGCGCCTTCGAGCTGCACCGACAGGCCGCGCAGCAGGGTCTCGCGCACGCACAGGACAGCCTCGGCACGCTCTATCGGGACGGTGACGGCGTCGCCGCCGACGACGCCGAAGCGGTTGTCTGGTATCGGCGTGCGGCGGCGCAGGGAAACGATTGGGGGCAGCTCAATCTGGGCCTGATGTACAAAGCCGGACGGGGCGTTGCGCAGGACGACGCCGCGGCTGCGGACTGGCTGCGCCGGGCGGCGGAGCAGGGTCTCGCGCTGGCGCAGCGCGAGCTGGGCGTCATGTACTATTTCGGCCGGGGGGTCGCAGAGGACGAGGGGACCGCGGCGACCTGGTTCCGGCGCGCCGCGGAACAGGATGACGCCACGGCGCAGTTCAATCTCGGTGTCCTGCTGGAGCGCGGTCGCGGCGTCCCTGAAAGCGACGCGGAAGCGGCGGCATGGTACCGGCGCGCCGCGGAGCAGGGGCATGCGGGCGCACAGTACAACCTCGGTGTGCTGTACGAGAATGGTGAGGGGGTGCGCCGGGACCGTCAGGCCGCTCTCGACTGGTACCGCCTCGCAGCCGCACAGGGTGATGCCGACGCGCGCCGGGCCGTCGCTGCAATGGAGTCCCCGTAGCCGTGGCCGTAATGGGCAGTCGGGTGCGCGACGACGCGCCGCTCCGCACAGGCCGGGAACAGGTGAAAAATCCGATGCAGACTTGGCGTCTCCGCAGGGACCGGCAGGGCATCGCCGCTGGATGGCGGTCTCGGTGCCGGGCGGGCTGGATGCGATGGATCGTGCTCGGCGCCTGCGCGCTGAGTGCCGCGCCGGTGCCGGCGACCAGCGACCGCGTCCTGGCCCACATGGATGCCGCGACCGTGCGCGTCATCTGCGTGCAGCCGCAACGTGGCGGTATCGGCACGGGCTCGGGCTTCGTCATCGGACAGCGCGGCGGGCGCAGCCGACACGCCGCGACCAACTGGCACGTGGTGGAATGCACCGCCGACGGCGGGCGGGCGGCGGTACTGGTGGGGCCGGGCCGGGAGAACATCATCGACGCACGGGTGCTTGCCCATGATGCGCAGCGCGACATCGCGCTGCTGGAGACGGCGCAACCCCTCGGTCGCCCGCCGGTGCGCTTTGCTTCCGCGGACACCGCGCGCAAGCTCGACCCGGTGCGGGCGTACGGGTTTCCTGGCGCTGCCGACGACTCGGAGGGGGTGCGCGGTGCAGACTTCTTCGATCCCACCGCCGACACCGGTGTCGTGAGCCGCGTCTATCCGCCGTCCACCGACCCGCGCGCGGCCCGGCTGCTTCAGCACAGCGCCGGCATCAACCCCGGCAACTCCGGCGGGCCGCTGTTCGATGCCTACGGGCGCGTCCTCGGCATCAACACGCAGAAGGCGCTGACCGCCGTGGTGATGGTCGGCAATGACGGCGAGCCGGAGCTCGGCCGGGTGCCGCTGGGCGATAACATCGGCTGGGCAGTGGCGGCCGATGAGCTGTTCGGTCTCCTGGACCGCCATGCGATTCCGTACCAGGTGATCTACGGCCGTGCCGGGGCGCTGACGGACCTATGGCACCGCGAGCCCCTGGTGGTGGTCGCGCTTGCGCTGCTGCTGGTGCTCTCGGGTGCTGCCGTGGGGCTCGCCGCCACCCGCCGCGGGCGCGCGGTGGTGCGCGAGGGCGTGACCCGGGCGCTGTCGGGCACCTCGCGCGCACTCCGCAAGCCCCCGTCCGGGCGGGATCGGCCGGCCGCCGCCGCTGCGGTGCCCGCCCCCGGCAGCGGCGCCCCGGTGCTGCGCGGCGTGAACGGCCCCTATGCCGGTGTCGCCCTGCCGCTCAGCCGAGGACCCATCGCCATCGGCCGCGACCCGGCGCTCGTGCAATTGGTGATGCCGCCGGAGCGCACCCTTGTCAGCAAGCGCCATGCGCTGGTCCGTTACGATGCCGGGCGCCGCGTCTTCAGCGTCGAGGACTGTTGGTCATCCCACGGCACGCTCATCAACGGCAAGCCGATCCCGTCCGGCCAGCCGGTGATCCTGCGCCCGGGGGAGCGCTTTCACCTGGCCACGGCCGAAATCGTCTTCGAGGTAGGCTTCGCATGAGCAGACTGGCCTTCACCACCGCCCGCATCAGCCATGCGGGTGGGCGCGAGTACAACGAGGATTGCTGCGCTTACCGCGGTGCCTGCTGGGTGCTCGCCGACGGCCTGGGCGGTCATGGTGGCGGTGAGGTGGCCTCGCGGCTCGCGGTGCAGAGTGTCCTCGGCACGCTCGCCGATACGCCGCCGTTGGCGGGCAGCATCGAGCAGGCCGTGCAGGCGGCAAATCGGGCGCTGCACGCCGAGCAGCAGAAGAGCCCGGCCCTGGAGCGGATGCGCACCACCCTGGTGATCCTCGTGAGCGACGGCAGCGCGGCACGTTGGGGGCACGTCGGCGACAGTCGGCTGTATTACTTCCGGGGCGGTCGTCTGGCGGCCCAGACGGAAGATCACAGCGTGCCCCAGGCGATGGTGAAGGCGGGCGAGATACGCGCCGCAGACATCCGCCACCACGAAGACCGCAATCGCCTGCTGCGCACGCTCGGCAACGACGAAGAGCCGCGCCCGACTTTGGTTCCCGCGCCGGTGCCGCTCGCCCCGGGCGATGCCTTCCTGCTCTGCACAGACGGTTTCTGGGAATATGTCACGGAGACGCAGATGGAGATCGAGCTGGCCAAGGCCGCCGACCCTGATACCTGGCTGCGCAACATGACGCGGCGCCTGGTGAAGCAAGCCGAGCCGGAGCATGACAATTACACGGCGCTTGCCGTGTTCGTGCACTGAGCGCCGGGTCATGCGTGCGCGCAACCGCGACATCAGCATCTTCAATCTGTCGATGCTGGATGTGATCACCGGCGCGATGGCCGCCTTCTTGATCATCATGGTCGTGCTGCTGCCCTACTACCGCAAAGAGCACATCGACTATCAAGCCATCATCGCCGACCTGGAGCGCCAGCTCGCCACCACCGGCGCCGAGGCGGCGCAGCTGCGCCGCCAGCTGGCGCAGGCCGAGGCGCGCAACGCAGAGCTGGCGCGCAGGCTGGCCAAGACCTTCCTGGTGCTGTACGTGCGCTGGAGCACGCGGGACGACGTGGATCTGCACGTCATCGACCCGAGCGGAGCGCGCTTCTATTTCGAGCGCAAGATCATCGCCGGCCGGCCGGGGGTGCTCAGCGAGGACACGCTGGTGGGCCCCGGCAACGAGGTCTGGGAGGTGCGGGATGCGCCCCCCGGCGATTACCGGATCGAGGTGCAGCTGTTCGAGGTCAATGATCCAGGCCGGGTCGCGCTGGTGCAGGGGCGGGTGTTCCACCGTGACGGCAGCAACGCCTTTCCGGAAGTGCGTCTGTCCCGGGAAAAGCAGATGAAGGTGGTCGCCACCATCAACATCGCGGCAGACGGCTCGGTGACCCTGCGCTGACGAAGGGCATCGATATTGACAAGCCGCAAAGGCGCCGCGCGTCGCATCGATTCGGGCTTTCATTAAACCGGCTGACGCAATACCATTCCACACACAAAGTGTCGCAATCACACGGAGTACGCATCATGGCGCAAGTTGCCTGCGGTAAGGGCCATTTCTACGACGACCAGAATCACTCGAGCTGTCCGTTCTGTGGTGTGGACGGCGTCGAGCTGAACATCCCCCCCACGGTCCGCTCGCCCAATGTAGCACCGACGGCGCCGGCCGGTGGTGTCGCCCGGCCCGCCGCCGGCACCGCACCCATGCCCGACAACGCCCGCACGCGCGCGGCCCGCGACATCGGCGAGCCACCGAGTGACGACACCGAGCCGACGCGGGCGGTCTGGAACAAGCGCCTGGGCGGCATCGACCCCGTGGTCGGCTGGCTCGTCTGCATCGAAGGGCCGGATAAGGGCCGGGATTTCCGCATCCACACCGAGCGCAACTTCATCGGCCGGGATCCGTCCATGGACATCGCCATCGGCGGTGATGCGAGCATCAGCCGCCTGAACCACACCGTGGTCAGCTACAACCCCAAGAAGCACAGCTTCAGCATCGCGCCGGGCGATGCACGGGGGCTCACCTACGTCAACGAGGATGAGCTCCTCGCGGCGCAGGCACTGACGGCGTACGACGTCATCGAGCTCGGCGCCAGCAAGCTGCTGTTCGTGCCGTTCTGCGGAGATCGCTTCACCTGGCCGGTGGCCGACGACACCTCCAGCTGACCCATCCAGCGCCGGCGCGCCAATGCGCCGCCGGCGATGCGCCGTTCCAAAGGGAGCTTGTGATGCCGGCGATCAACGCTGCCGCCGACCTCTGCCCCGGCTGCTTTGCCGCCCCCGCGACCGCGGGTGCCTTTGCCGTCTGCGGGCACGACCCGCGCGCGCCGCGGCCCGTTGCTGCGCTGCCGGCGCAGGCGGTGCTGAACGGGCAGTTCATCGTCGGGCGCGTGCTCGGCAAGCCCGGCGGCTTCGGCATCACCTATCTCGGCCTCGACCAGCAGCTGCGCACCGCCGTCGCCATCAAGGAATATCTGCCGCGGGATCTGGCTATGCGCGGCGCGGACGGCACCACGGTCGTGCCGCAGAGCGCCGAGGAGGACCAGCTCTTTCGCTATGGGCTCGCGCAGTTCCTCGAAGAGGCACGTACCCTGGCCAAGCTCGACCACCCGAACATCGTCCGGGTACGGCAATTCTTTGCGGCGAACGGCAGCGCCTATCTGGTGATGGACTACTATCACGGCCTGTCGCTCGCCGAGTACCTGGCCCGCCAGCGCGACGGGCGCCTGCCCGAGCAGACCGCACTGGAGCTGATTCAGCCGATACTGGATGGCCTGCGCACGGTGCACGCCAAGGGCTTCCTGCACCGCGACATCAAGCCCGGCAACATCTATCTGGCGCGCACCGATGCCGGCGGCGTGCGCCCGATACTGCTCGATTTCGGCGCCGCGCGCAGCGCCGTGGGCGAGCGCAGTCACTCCCTGTCGGTGGTGCTCTCGGAGGGTTACGCCCCGTTCGAGCAATATCACCGCAAGGGCGCGCAGGGGCCCTGGTCGGACGTCTACGCCACCGCCGCGGTGCTGTATCGGACCATCACCGGCACGACCCCGCCCAGTGCCACCGAGCGCATGTCGGCCGACACCCTGGCGGACCCGGCCACGCTCGGCGTCTCGCCGGGGGTGGCGGCGACGCTGCGCCGCGCCCTGGCATTGACCCCAACGGAGCGCCCGCAGAGTGCGCAGGAGCTTCAGCAGAGCCTGCGTGGTGAGCGCGACGGACACGGCGGCGGCGACTCCGGGCAGGCGGGCGAGTCGCCCCGGGGGCTGGACGGTCCGCCGATCCAGGCGAGCGATCACAGCCCGGCGAACCGCGCGCGGCTGCGCAAGGCCTATGCGGCGGTGATCGGGCCGCAGAGCACCGAGCACTACCTGGAGCGCTTCGAGCGCTTCGAGCACCAGCCGCCCCTGGCGCGCATCCGCTGGCACTGGCCCGCCTTCTTCTTCAACGTCTTCTGGCTGCTCTATCGCAGGATGTGGCTCACGGCGCTGGTGCTGGTCTTCGTCGCCCTGACCGTGGTCGGCTTCGCGATGGAGATCGCCGCTGCTTTCACGAGCCTCAGTGTTGAGCAGACCGGCACGGTCGCGTATCTCACGTCGTCGGTCATCTTCAACCTCGTCCTGCCGATGTATGCGCACGCGCTCTACTACGACCACGCGCGGCGGCAGATCGCGCGCAGCGCAAGGCGCCACGCCGGCGCCAAGGCCCAGCTGAAGGCACTCCGGGCCAAGGGCGGCACCAACATGATCGTCGTCTGGCTGATCATCGTGGTGCCCATCATCGGCTTCATCGGCGCGACAGCGATCCTCTCCTATCTCGACTATCAGCAGCAGGCGCGGTTTTCGTACGCCCTGCCCAGGCACGGAGCGACATCATGACCCCACACCCACCCAAGCGCACATGGACCCGCCTGGCCGCCTGCTGGCTGATCGGGCTGCTTGCCGTCGGCGCGGCGGCGCAGGCAACCGGGCAAACCCCCTCGAATCCGGCGGCGCCTGCTGAGATGGGCATCTCCCAGGCGACCTCCCTCGGGCCGGACATCACCCTGTATCTGGACGTGCGCGCACAGAACGGCCGCTTCGTGCGCGGCGTCAGCGCCGACCGACTCAGTGCCAGCGTGGGTGAGCACCCGGCCGCGGTGGGCAACGTGGAGGCGTTCGACACCACCACCGGCGGGGTCTTCTACCTGTTCCTGGTGGACATCTCGAAATCCCTGACAGAGAACGAGTTCGCCAAGATTCGGCAGGCGCTCAGCGACTGGGTCAATCGGCTGCGCCCGCAGGACCGTGTCGGACTCATGACCTTCGGTGAGGCCGTGGAGGTGGTGGTCAGCCCAACTGCCGACCGGGCCACGCTGCGGGACGCCATCGGGTCGCTCGCCCCCACCGACAACAAGACCGCCCTGCATCACGGCCTCGCCGAGGGCATCAAGCTGGCTGCGCGCCGCCACGGCGCGGACCTGCCCGAGCGGCGGGTCATCGTGACCCTCACCGACGGCGTCGACGACGCGCCGGATGGCCTCGGCAGCCCAGGTGTGCTGTTCGACCTCCTCGACGAGGAGCACATCCCGATCTACGCCGTCTTCTATGCCACGCGCTCGCACGGGTCCGATGAGGTCACCGAGGGCCTCAACGCCCTGGGCGAGTTCTCACAGCGCTCCGGCGGCGAAATCATCGACGGTCGCGGCACCACGGATCTGCCAGCCGCCTTCAGTGACCTGAATCAGCGCATCATGGAGGTCTACAAGGTCGCGCTGCGCTGTGGCGAGTGCCCGCTGGACAACGAGCCGAGGCCGCTCTTGTTGACACTCCAGAGCGACGGGTTCGAGCTGCAGGACCGCATCGATCTGCGTCTGACGCCGGATCCGAATCCGCCCATGGAGGCAGAGCCCCCGCCGCCCCCGCCACCCACATGGCTTGAGCTGTACTGGCCCTATCTCGCCGCGGCTGTTGTGGTGCTCCTGCTGCTGCTGATCTGGCTGGTGCTACTCCTGCGTCGCCGCAAGGCCGCCGCCGCAGACGGCTCGGAGGATGACGACCTGGCCTACGACCGGAGCCCCGACGGCGGTGCAGGCCATGGCCCGGATCTGCCCGCCGACGCCTTCGATCTCGGTCCCGCGCCACCGCCGGTACCGCCGGCGCCCTTCCAGCCGCCGGCGCAGACGCCGACGCCGCAGCCCCCACCACCGCCTCAGCCGCAGCGGCCGGCGAATCCGCCGTACCGAGGCCCCACCGCGAGCGTGTCCCTCGCCATCATCGGCGGGCCACGCAGCGGCGAGCGGGTAACGCTGCGCCTCGCACCGGATGCCGTCATCGGCCGCGCGCCGAGCTGTGCCCTGTCCCTCGGCGACGACCCCGAGGCCTCCAGCCGGCACGCACGCATCGAGGTCCTGGCCATGGAGAAGCAGCGCATCGTGCTGCGCGACCTCGACTCCACCAATGGCACCCGCCTGAACGGCGTCAATGTGCAGGGCGCGCAGCCGCTCAGCAGCGGCGACCTCATCGGCATCGGCCAGAGCGAGCTGCGTGTCAGCCTGTGACCAGGCGCAACCTCAATCCAGTGACACCGCGGAGAGAACATGGACATCAGACCCGGTAACGCCTGGTGGCAGGGCCGCCGCCAGGAGCAGCAGGACGCCTTCGGCTTCGCCGGCTTCGACGATGCCGTCCTGCGTACCCATGGCGGCGTCCTGATGGTGCTCGCCGACGGCATGGGCGGCATGAGCGGCGGTCGCGAGGCGAGCCGCATTGCCGTCGAGCACTTCATGGCCGCCTACCGGCAAAAGCCGGCGCAGGAGGATATTCCGACGGCGCTGGAGCGCGCCCTGGCGGCCGCCAACCGGGCGGTGTACGAGCTGGCCCTGACCCGCGAGGGGGAGGGCGAGGTGGGCACGACCCTGGTGGCCGCCGTCGTGCACGAGGGCAGCGTGCACTGGATCAGCGTCGGCGACAGCCGGCTCTATCTCTACCAGGCCGCCGGTGACACCCTGACGCTGTGCACCGAGGACCACACCCAGGGCAACGAGCTGCTCGAGCAGGTGGCCCGTGGTGCCCTGACCCGGGCCGCGGCCGAGGCCGACCCCGACTTTCACGCGCTGGTGAGCTTCCTTGGCCTGCGTGATATCCCGAAGGTGGACCGCAGCGTCCGCCCGCTGCCCCTCACGGCCGGCGACCGCCTGCTGCTGGTGAGCGACGGCGTCTACGGCACCCTCGCCGAAAGCGACATCGGCATGCTGCTGCGCGACGAGGCCCAGCACGCCGCGGAGGCCCTGATCCGCGCTGTCAAGGAGCGCGCCGGAGCAGGTCAGGACAACGCCACCGCGACCGTCATCGCCTTCGGCGACGCGCTCCCGCCGACGCGCATCGCGCATGCGCCGGCGCTATCTGCCGGCACGCGCAGCACCGCCGCCCCGGCTCCGACGCAGCGGCGCCGACGCATCGGCAAGGGCCTCACCCGAGGCATTGCGGCGCTGGCGTTGTTGTTGATTGGCATCGGTATCGGTTTGTATCTGAGCATGCCGCTGGCGCCGCCGCCTGAGCCTGCTGTCGGTGAAGTTGATGAAATGGAGGCGGGCACCGTGCCCGAGCCGCCGACAGAGACTTTCTATCTGGATCCGCCGGATGAAGATGAGGCCGGGGAGGCGCCGCAGCAGGCCGAGGGTCCACCAGCGGAAGAAGAGGCAGGGACTGACTCGCAGTCGAGAGACGCCCAGCCGGAAGGACCGCAGTCGCCGCCGCGCGAAGCTTTGGACACACCACCCGGCGCACTGACGTTGGATCAGCCCGAGCATGACCAACAGACGCCTTCCGAGCGGGAGTCAACCGCGGCGCCGCGAGGACAGCCGTCCCATCGCCGCGACGTGCCCGTGACGCCGGCGGCTCAAGCGCCGGAGCCGCCCAAGCCGCCGGCACAGTCCGTCGACGGCAAGACCGAATCGGGTGGTCCGCCGGTCGAAGACCGGCGCCCGCTGGAACAGTCCGATCAGCCGAAAACGGAATCCGCCGCTGAGTCCGAGCGCAAGCGCCGCTGGTGGTGGCCGTTCGGGGGTAGGAACAGCGACAAGGAAGGCAACCCGCCAGACGACGGCTCAGGCAGCGACAGTGATGCGGCGGACTCCCCATGGATGGAGAACTTCTAACGTTGATCCGCCATGCCGGGGAAGAGCCGCACCGCCCTGTGGGTCGGTCGCTCCTTCGGGCCGCGTCGGAACGCCGCGGTACCGCGCTGCGGTGCATCGGGCCGAAGTAGGGGGCGCAGCGCGCCCGGGTAGGGCTTCACGCAGCGCGCGGGAACCAGGAGGACGCACGAGATGACGCACAGGGCCTTTGCAAATCTCTGCCCGGCCTGCTTCCGCAACACGGGGTCGGCCAGCCCCTGCACGCATTGCGGCTTTGATACCCACACGCCCCGGCCGGCCAATGCGCTGCCGGCGGGCAGCCTGGTCAACGGGCATCTCATCATCGGCCGCGTGCTGGGCAAGCCGGGCGGCTTTGGCATCACCTACCTGGGGCTGGACCAGGGCCTGCGCACGCGGGTGGCCGTCAAGGAATACCTGCCGCGGGACCTGGTCACGCGGGGCCCGGACCGGACCACGATTCTCCCCCACAGCCGTGACGATGCGGGCCTGTTCCGCTACGGCCTCAAGCAGTTCCTGATCGAGGCGCAGACCCTGGCCCAGCTTGACCACCCGAACATCGTCCGCGTACGCCAGTTCTTCGAGGCCAACGGCAGTGCCTATCTGCTGATGGACTACTACCGCGGGCTGACCCTGGAGGATTATCTGGCACACCAGCCGGACGAGCGCATGCCGGAGCCTAAGGCGCTGGCGCTGATGCAGCCGATCCTGGACGGGCTGCGCGCGGTTCACGCCCAAGGCTTCCTGCACCGGGACATCAAGCCGGCGAACATCTATCTGGCCAGGATGGAGGGCGGCGGTGCCCGGCCGATCCTCCTGGACTTCGGCGCCGCCCGGCAGGCGGTGGGCGAGCGCAGCCGCTCGCTGTCCGTGGTGCTCACGGCCGGCTATGCGCCCTTCGAGCAGTACAGCCGACGCGGACGGCAGGGCGCCTGGACCGATGTCTATGCCGCCGCGGCCGTCCTCTATCGCATGGTCACGGGCCGCGCGCCCGCCGAGGCCGCAGAGCGGCTGCCGGACGACACCCTGATCCCGGCGGCACAGCTTGGTGTGTCGCGGCCGGTCAGCGCTGCGCTGGCCCTGGGGCTCGCGGTGCGCGCCGAAGACCGGCCGCAGACGGTTGAGGACTTGCGGCGCCTACTGCGCGATGCCGGGCACGGGGTGTCACCGGCGCCGCCGGCACGATACACCGCGCCCGCGGGTCTTTCAGCGGCAGCAGGGCAGGGCGCGGATCTGGCGCTGGCGGACCCGCCGCCCCCCGGCCCGGCGCAGCAGCCGGTCAGTGCCCTGGCCGGGCCGCATCCGAGTCTGCCCCAGGCGCAGGTGGTACAGCGTGTCGATCCCTATGCGCCTCCAGCGGCGGATCTGGTGGGAGGCGGCTCCGGCGCGGCGGTGCGGCTGCGCCGCGAATACCTCTCGCACGAGGCCTCGGTGCGGTCCGTGCGGCTGTTGTACTACCTCGGCGGCGGTCTGATGGTCCTCACCGCCCTCATGATGCTGATGGCCGGTGCGGTGGACGGGGAAGGCGCGGGCGTCGTCGCCGCCCTCTTCTTCGGTGCACTGGCGATGCTGGATTTCTACATCGCCTCGGGCATCGATCAACTGCGGCCCTGGGCGCGCAATGTCGCGACCATCTTCTCCGTCATCGGGCTGTTGTCCTTCCCCGTGGGCACACTGCTGAACGGGTACATCCTCTATCTGTTCTACTCGGACAAGGGCCAGTGCGTCTTCTCCGAGCGGTATCGGCGCGCGGTAGCGGCGACACCGCAGATCAAGTATGAAACACCGCTGCTGGTGAAGGTGATCGGCGCGCTGCTGCTGGGTGTGCTGATCCTTGGGATCATCGCCGCGGCGCTGGCGTGACGGGGTCAGACGGAGAGCGAGCGACCATGAGTGATACGGAGCAGGAGACCCGCTGCTTCGGCTGTTTCGCGGAGAAGGCTGGGGTCAATCCCTGCCCGCAGTGCGGCTTCGACGAGACTGCGCCACGCGCGGCCAATGCGCTGCCGCTCGGCACAGTGCTCGCGGATCAATACAGCGTCGGGCGCGTGCTCGGCAAGCCGGGCGGCTTCGGCATCACCTATCTCGGCTTCGACCGGCATCTGCAGACCACAGTCGCCATCAAGGAGTATCTGCCGCGCGATCTGGCCACCCGCGGCGGCGACGGCAGCACGGTGCTGCCGCACACCCTGGACGAGCAGAGCCTGTTCGACTATGGCCTGAAGCAGTTTCTCGCCGAGGCGCAGACACTGGCGCAGCTTGACCATCCGAACATCGTCCGGGTGCGCCAGTTCTTCGCGTCCAACCGCAGCGCCTATCTGGTCATGGACTACTACCGCGGTGTCTCGTTGGCCGAGCACCTCGACAGCCAGCCCGCCACCGACGGCCGTCGCCGGTTGCCGGAGGCGGCGGCGCTGGCGCTGATGCAGCCCATCCTCGACGGCCTGCGCGCGGTGCACGACAAGGGCTTTCTGCACCGCGACATCAAGCCGCAGAACATCTATCTGGCGCAGACCGACAGCGGCGGCGTGCGGCCCATCCTGCTGGACTTCGGCACCGCGCGGCTGGCCATGGGCGAGCGCTCGCGCTCCATGTCCGTCGTCATCAGCCCGGGCTTCGCGCCCTTCGAGCAGTACCACCGCAGCGGCAGGCAGGGCCCGTTCACGGACATTTACGGTGCCGCGGCAGTGCTCTACTGGATGCTGACGGGGCTCACTCCGCCGGAGGCCACCGAGCGGGTGCATGCCGACGATCTGGCGCCCGCCGCCAGCTTCGGCGTGTCCGCCGCGGTGAGCACCGCGCTTGCCCGCGCACTCGCGATGGATCCGGCGGCGCGCCCGCAGACGGTGGTGGCGCTTCAGGCCCAGCTGCGCGGGGCGACGCACGCGGACACGGCCGGTGCCGGCACCGTACACGCGGCTGATGTCGGGGCAGAGGGGATGCCGCCGCCGGAGCACTTCGCGCAGCTCGCCGCAAAGGCGTCCCAAGCATCGCCCGAGCCACCGCGCTCCAGCAGCACACAGCGCGACGCCGCGGCGCCCGCCGGGCCGCGGCGCGGTGCCGACGCTGCCAGGCGCATCGCCGCCGCCGCCGTGGTCGCCGCGCTCCTTGCCGGCGGCGGCTTTGCTGTCTGGCAGGGGTATCAGGAGAGCCGGGCCAACACGGATGCCGCAGCCTTCGCGGCGGCGCAGCGTGAGGACACCGCGGCCGCCTACCGCGCCTACCTCGAGCGTTGTGCGGCTGGGGGGTGCGGCCATCACGCCGCCGCGCGCGCGCGGCTTGCGGCGCTGGAGGCGCAGGCCGACCGCGACCAACAGGATGCCGCGGCCTATGCGACGGCCCGCGCCGCCGACAATGCCGCGACCTACCGCGCCTATCTGGAGGGCTGCGAGGCGTACGGCTGTGGCCACCGGGACGCCGCCCAGGCGCGGATTGCGGCCCTCGCCGATGCCGCCCGCGAGCGCCGCGATCGTACCGCCTTCGGCGCGGCGCGCGCGGTGGGCACAGCGGCTGCCTATCGTGCTTATCTGCGCGGCTGCGCCGCGGACGGCTGCGGCCACCGTGCGGATGCGGAGCAGCAGCTCGACAAGCGCCTTCGCGAGGACCGGGACGACGCCGACTATGCGCGCGCCCGGGCCGATGACAGCGTCCCCGCCTACCGGCGCTACCTCGAGGCCTGTGCGGCCAACGGCTGCGCTCACCGGGTCGACGCGGAGCGCCGGCTTGAGCGCCTGATCGCGGCCGCGGCGACGAGCCGCTGCCGCGGCGGCTACCTGAGCGCAGCCCAGCTGCGCGCATTGCTGAGCGGCCGTACGGCGTACGGGCGGCGCATCGATGTCGCCGAGCCCTATGGCTGGAAGGAGTATCAGGCCGACAATGGCACCGCATACTTCCAGCGCGACGGGAAGCACTATATCCGGGGGCGCTGGAAGACCGCAGGGGATCTGGTGTGCTGGTGCTACGGCACTTGCCGGGAGTACCAGTGCAAGCGCGTCTACGCAAACAGCGATTGCTCGGCGCTGTACTACGAAGATCCGGACACGGGCGCGCGCAAGAGCCGGGTAGACTCCCTGCGCCAGGGCGACCACACCAACTGATCTCAGGCCGCGCTGTCGCCCGACGTGCACAGCGGCGGTGCGTCCCGCGGTCTATTCGGGCGATTCCAGCACCGTCTCTGCCACCGCCTCGCCTTCAGTGGCGATACGCTCCACCAGAGACCGGCTGGGCCGGGCTACCGGCGCCTGACCGCGGTCGCTGAGGTAGGCGTTCAGTGCCGTGCGCGTGCGCGTGCCCATGAGGCCGTCGCTCGGACCCGGGTCGTAGCCGAGCCGTTCCAGCCCGCGCTGGAGCGCGCGCACCGATGTGCGGTCCGTCGCCGGCAGGGCGCCTGGCGCCTCGCCCCTGGCTTCGGCCCGGATGCGCGCAATCAGCGCCGGCGTGGGATAGGCGTCCGCCGTCAGCCCGGCCCCGGCCTGATACCTGCGCAGTGCCTGGCGCGTTTGGGCGCCCACCATGCCGTCCGGCTCGCCCGCGTCCAGCCCGAGGGCGTTCAGCGCCTCCTGCAACCGCATCACCTCGGTGCGGCTGAGCGCCTGCTCGCCCGGCGGCGCCCGCCCCACCAGCGTGGGACCGCCCGCCAGCCGCTGCGCCAGATAGCCGACGGACAGCGCGTAGAAGATCGAGCGGTTCCATTCCAGGATCGCATCGAAGTTGTCGAACACCAGGAACGCCGGCCCCTCGATGCCCGAGGGCAGCACCACGGCGCCGCGCGCGGGCAGGCGCCCCAGGGCATCAGCCAGCGCACCTCCCCGGGCGAGGCGCAGGCCCTGTTCTGCCCAGTCTGCCGTGTCGCGGCGCACGTTCAGCTCCGCGGAATAGGGGTCGAAATCCGGCGGCAGAGTCACCTCGATGCCCCAGGGCTGATCCGCTCGCCAACCAATGCGTGTCAGGTAGTTGGCTGCCGAGGTCAGCGCATCGGTGGTGGAGCCCCAGAGATCCCGGCGGCCGTCGCCGTCGGCGTCCAGGGCATGGGCGACGAAGGTGGTCGGCATGAACTGCACCTGGCCCATGGCGCCTGCCCAGGAGCCCCGCAGCTGCACAGGGGCGACGTCGCCGGCGTCGAGCAGCCTGAGCGCCGCCAGCAGCTGTCGCTGGTACAACTCCCGCCGGCGCCCGTCGTAGGCGAGGGTCGCCAGGGCAGCGAGCACGGGTGTATCGCCCTGGTTGGCGCCGAAGCCCGACTCCAGCCCCCACAGGGCCACCAGCACCTCGGGCGCAACGCCGTAGCGCGCTTCGATGCCGCGCAGCAGGGTGGCGTGCCGTTGCAGGCGCGCGCGGCCCTGTTGCACCAGTACATCGCTGACGCGCCGATGCAGGTAGCCCATGAAGGTGCTGTTGTATTCCGCCTGGCGTTGGTCGAGCCGCGCAATGGCCGGGTCCAGTCGGGCCGCCTGTAAGGCTGCGGCGGCGACGCGCGGGCGGATGCCGCAGGTGACGGCGGCCCGCTCGAAGGCGGCGCGCCAGGCGGCGAAGGATCGCTGCCCCGGCGGCTGGCCCGGCAGCCCGGTGCCCGTGGTAATGGGGCATGCGGAGCGCGCTGCCGCAGCGGTCCCAGGCAGCCGCTCGCCCTGCGCAGGCAGCGCGAGCCCCGCGATCAGGCCGAGGAGCACGGCGCGGGCGGTCGCGCGCGACGCCGGTTCGCGAGCAAAGCGGCCCGGTGTCGCCCTTCTGCGAGCGGCGCCACGGGCCGCGGTGCGTCGAAGCTGGATGCTGGGCATGTTCACAGCCTCCCTGTCGGTGTGGTCGAACGGCGCTTGCGGAGATGTCCGGGGTGGGTCGGTGGGTTCCTGCGCAATCATTCAGTCGCCGGCGGGAGGCAGGTCGCGGTACTGCAGGGGACGCGCGGGCATCTCCGCAGCTCCGGCCGCCGGGGTAGCCTGATTCGTCTGCGCCGGCGGCGACCGTTGCGCCCGCGCCGCTGGCGCAGGTGTGGTGTCGGCAGCCGAAGGTGCCGGCGCAGTGTCGGCGGGCATGGGTCGCGCGCCCAGGTGTACGAGCAGGGCGATGAGGCCCAGCACCACGGCGAGGGCCGTCGCTGCCAGCGCGGCGAGCCAGACGGGGTCGCGCGGCAGCGGCAGCCTGCTGCGTGGCACAACGGCTGAGGCGAGCTGTTGCGCGCGCGCGCCCCGGTCTGCACTCCGGTTTGCGCCCCGGTTTGCGCCCTGGGGGTGCACGACGGCAGGAGCGGCCGGCAGTGCCGGTGGGGTGGCGATCACCAGCACCCGTGCCCGGCCCGGCGCCGCCGGGGCCGTCAGGGCCACCAGCTCCTGTGCCGCCGGCTGTGCATCGAAGCGCAGCGCACTGGCGATGTCGCGCGGCTGCAAGTGCCGGGCGACAGCCGGGCTGCTGAGCAGCAGTCTGTCGCCGGGTCGCAGGGGCAGTGGGCGCAGGCTTTGATCGAGCGCCGGCGGCCGTTCCATGCCCAGATAGGCACAGCCTGCAACAGTCGCCGGGAAGCCAGGCTCGATGAGCGATACCAGCTCGTCATCCCGCAGCAGGAACAGCCCGTTGTCGCCCGCGGACACCCAGTCGAGCCCCTCCCAGTCGAGTCGGCCCCAGTCGAGTCGGCCCCGGTGCAGCGCGAGCAGGGTGAGCGAGATCCGGGCCGGCGCAGCGCCCGCCGCCTGGGCGGCCACCTGACGCACCAGATCGTTAGCCTGATCCAAGGCATCGACGAGCGCCTCGGCGCCGAGGGCCACGGGCGGACCGGCTCGCCAGCCCTGGCGCAGTGCATCCAGGGCGAGCTGCCCTGCTTTGCGCTCGTCCGCCTGGCCATGCACGCTGTCTGCGACCGCGCCGAGCAGGCCGGCGCCGCCGGGCAACGCCCAGTGCACCACCAAGGGCCGTGGGTCCGGCTCGTCGCCGGAGCGGTCCTCGGCGGCGCCCACCGTGAGGCCGGCGCCCGGCAGCGATCCGGCGAACCTGGCGGTCACGGATGGTCCTCCACGCCGGGGCGATGGTTGCCGAGGTGCCGGCGCAGCAGCAGCTCGTCGGCGTCCGTGGCGATCAGCTGCGGCAGGCGCGCTGCCTCGACAAAGCCGTTGCGGCGATAGAAGGCGTGGGCGCGCGGATTGGTACTGCTCACGGAGGTCCAGAGATTCGCGCCGAGGCCGGCGGCGCGCGTCGCCAGCCAGTCGATGATCCGCCGGCCCACGCCCTGCCCCTGGGCCTGCGGGAGCAGGCAGAGCAGTTCCAGAAAGGGGCCGCACAGCCAGCGGGGTCTTACGCACAGCGCGCCGGCGCAACGCGCGTTCAGCCGGACTTCGATGCGGCAGGCGCCCACATCGGGGCGCTGCCAGTAGTGCGCGAGGGCCGCGGGCTGGTAACCGAGGGCGCGCCAAGGCTCCAGCGCAGCCATAGCGGTGGCAAGTCCGGCGATCTCGCCGTCGCGGAGTGTGCCGAGCACCAGGCCGCCGCCGAGGTTGTCGGAGGCATCCGCCGCGCAGCCGGCCGCGTCAATCAGAGAACCGGTCGTCATAGTCCAGGTTGTCTCCCGGGCGGTGCTCGAAGCAGGCGGGGTAGGCAACGGGCTCGCCCGCGCTGAGCAGGGTCGAGACCGTCACCGGCTGGTAGCCGTCGGCGCTCAGGTCGGCGAGCAGCAGGCGCACGACCGCGGCCGTGTGCCTCCCGCGACCGTCGGCGTGCCCGACGACGATGAGCCCGGGGCCGCGGCGGGCGAGGTCATCGCGGACCCGCGTACGCATGGATTCAATGCTGGACCCATGCGCGATGTCGTCGAGCACCAGGCTCCATTGCACGATGGGCAGGCCCGCGGTGGCGGCCACGGCCAGGGCGGAGCGGTCGCAGCGCCCGTATGGGAAGCGCAGCAGAGTGGGCAGGGCGGGGATGTGCGCCATCTCCTCCCGGCCGCGGGCATCAGCGGTGCAGCGGCGGTGCGAGAGATCCCAGCGCAGCTGATGGTAGACGGCATCGGCCAGGCGCCATTGGCGCAGCGCTTCGTTGGGCTCCGGAAAGATCATGTTGCGATGGTCCCAGCCGAGGCTGCCGAGCTCGAACAAGGGGTCGGCCATCAGCTGGCGCGTGCGCTCCGGATGACTCTGCATCCAGCGCCCGCTGGCGAAGAGCGTAGCCGGCGCGCGGGCCGAGCGCAGCGCCTGCACGAGGTCCGTGTCGTAGCCCGCAACTTCGCCGGGGCGCTCGATCAGATTGAAGGTCAGCGCGACGAGGCGCGCACCCCCCGCGGGCCGCACGAAACGCAGGTTCATGAACGGTGGCTGGGCCGTGCCGCTCCAGCGGTCCACGGCAGGCTGCCGCCGCAGCGGCGGCAGCGGCGCCGTGGCGGTGGTGAGCTCTGCTTCATGGGGCAGGGCGGCGAGGTCCGCGTCGGTCCAGCAGCGCGCCAGCAGGTACGGCGACCCAACGGTCACCGTGCCATGTGCCACGGCGGCGGGCGCCGGATCCGGCACCGGCGGCGCCTCGGGCGAGGCGACTACGTCCGCGGCAGCCGGAACCGGCACCGTACTGGCGCAGAAATCGGTGGAGTGATCCAGGCTGCCGTTCAGAAAGCGCTCAGTGAAGTCGCTGCCGCCCGCATTGGAGAAGGCCCAGCTCGGGACATACCACTGATCGCCGCATCGGCGCATCCCGACCTGCCCGTTGAAACGCTGTGTTGGGCCGTCGCGCTTGTCCACTGTAACGCTCAGCGACAGCACGGCACGCCCGGCCTCGCGGGCAATGATCGTTGCGGCGAGCACGCGGGTGCCGGCAATGGCGGCGCAGGCGGATTGGGCATAGCCTGGGCGCAGCGCTGCGGCGCGTGCGCAGTCGCCGCTGTCGACGGCGGCATAATAGTCCAGCAGCGCCGCCCGCGGCTCCGGCACGCCGGCGACCGGCGGCGGCAGCAGCAGAACCGCCGAGGCCAGGGCAACGGGGCCGATCCGGGGTGGGCAGTGCGCCATGGCCCGGCACTCAGCGGGGCCAGGGCTTTTCGGTGCCCTTGCCGTATCTGCCGTCGACATAGTCATTGTCGCCGGGTCGGCTCCAGAAGCATTGGTTGACGATATGGGGCCTGCCGGCGGTGATCAGCTCGGACACGGTGGCGAACGCGTAGCCCGCCTGCCGCAACCGCGGCACGAACAGATCCAGGGACTCCGCCGTGCTCCAGCCGCGGCCATTGGCGTGGGCGATGACGATGGAGCCGGGGCGGGCGTTATTCAGGATGCGCCGGGCGATGTCCTTTGCCGATGTTCTGCGGGTCGGGTCACCGGTGACGATGTCCCACTGCACCGCGGGCAGACCGGCCTGCGCGAGCTGCCGCAGGGCGGAGTCATTGCAGGTGCCGAAGGGGAAGCGAAAGGACAGGAGCCGATGCGGAATGGCAGTGAGCTCCGCCGCGGGCAGCCGCCGCACGCAGGCGGAGGCGGCGAGCTCCTCCCGCAGCAGCTCGTACTGGGCCTGCGTCCAGAGAATCTGCTCCGCGGCCTCGTCGGTTGCCAGGTAGCGGAGGTTACCGTGGGTCCAGGCGTGGTTGCCGAGTTCGAACAAGGGGTCTGCCATCAGCTGCTTGGTCTTCTCGGGATGGCTGCGCATCCATTTGCCGCCGGCGTAGAACGTGGCGCGTACCCGGTGCCGCCGCAGGTAATTGACCAGCTCCGCATCATAGCCGGTGACATCGCTCGCCATCTCGCAGAGGTCGAAGGTCAGTGCGATGCGCTTGTCCCCCGGCGGCAGGGCGACGCTGCGGATGGAGCCGCGGAGCTCGGCGGGCAAGGGTTGGGCGGGCACCAGCGGCCTGGTGCGCGCCGGCGGTGCGCGGTTGAACAGCGCTGCGTCTTCGAGCTCCAGCAGTATCTGGTCCCGTGCCGTGCCCCGGAGCTGTGCGGACGACCAGCAGTGCTCCAGAATCGCCTGCGATCCCACGGAGGTGTGCGGGGGGCTCGCCAGTGCGGGTGCTGCGGTGATCATGGCCGCGAACAGCATCGCCGGTGCCGCGCTGCCGGCGAGTACGGTGCGTGTGGGATGCGGACTGTCACGGAGCAGAGCGCTCATCAGGTCGAGGCAGAGGCTCAGGGGCTCAAAGGTTCAACAGGTACGGGCGTCGGGACTTATGGGCAGGCGCGCTTGCGCAGTCCCTTCATGGTTTCGATCTTCCACGCGCCGCCGAACTTGTTCATGGCAATGGGGCCGACCCAGCATTCCGTGCGGCCGTCCGCGCCGGTGACCCGCACGAGCACCGGCACGTCGGCGCTCAACAGTGACCGGTCCAGACGAATACGGTCGATCCTCAGGACCTCGGCGTTGCGTGTGCCGCTGATGAGGCCGCGCAGGCTGTCCGGATTGTTGACCTCGTGCCACAGCGCCATGGCCGCCGACGTACTACCGTTGTCCACGTGCCGGTAGTAGCTGCGCACGGCCGCCGCAGCCGCGGTGGCTGCACGGTCCACGGCCGCCTGACGCGCCTGCTCCCGCTCCTGTTCCTGCTCCCGGCGCCGACGTTCCAGCTCGGCCTGGCGCTGGCGTTCGGCCTGCGCTTCGCGCCGCCGTTCGGCCTGGACTTGTCGCTGACGCTCCAGCTCTGCTTCACGCGCGGCCTCGGCGAGCAGGTCCGCGGCGCTGGGGCCGTCGTCTGCCACCGCGAACGGCGCCTCATCCCGCCCCGCTTGCGCTGCGCCCGGCGGCTGAGCAGGCGGTCGCGTCAGCGACCAGCCGAGCCCGGCGGCGAGCACCGCGATCAGCAGGATCAGCACCGGTACCATCCAGCGTGTGCCGCCGGTGTCCCGTGCGGTGCGGGCGCCCGGCGGCGGTGTGGCTCGCGCACCATACGGCTCCTGTGGCGGCGATGGCGACGGCTGGGCTGGCGGCTGGGCTGGCGGCTGGGCTGACGGTTGGGGCGCTGTCGCGAACAGGGCCGCCTGGAAGGACCGTACATCCTGAAAACGCGCCGGCGCGCGCACCGCGAGCGCCTTCGTCAGAGCAGCCTCCTGGTCGGGTGCCAGGATCACGCCCAGGCGCGATGGGGGCTCGAGGGTGTCCTGCGCGAGCCGTTCCATCGCATCCGGCGGTGTCTTGCCGGTGAGCATGCGATACAGCGTGGCGGCGGCGGCGTAGATGTCGGTCCAGGGCCCCTGGTGACCGCTGACCCGGTATTGCTCTTCCGGAGAGAACCCTTCCTTGTGAACCATCGCGAGGCTGCGGCTGTGGCTGCCCAGGGCATCGCGCGCCGCACCGAAGTCCAGGATCATGACGCGGCTCGTGCGGGTGATGTAGATGTTGTCCGGGCTCAGGTCGCGGTGCAGCAGGCCTGCGTCGTGCACCGCACGCAGCGCGTCGAGCACCGGCGACATGATGCCGAGGCCGGCCTGTGTCGGCAGGTGCCCGCCGACCTGGGAAAGGTAGGCCTTGAGGTCCAGGCCGTCGATGTACTGCATCACCATGTAGGCGGTGCCATGGGCCTCGAAGAAGCCGAGGACCGTCACGATGCCGGGATGCTCGGTGAAGCGCGCGAGGTTGCGGGCCTCTTCCAGGAACTTGCTCAGCCCATAGGAGAACTGCTCGGCAGCCTCGCCGTGAAAGACGGCGACCGAGCGACCGTCCTTGGCACGTGTGACCTGATCCCGCGGCATGTACTCCTTGACCGCGACCCGCGTGTTGAGGCGTTGGTCCCACGCGAGGTAGGTGATGCCGAAGCCGCCGTGACCGAGCATACGACCCACAACGTATTGCTCGTTCAGCACATCGCCCAGCGGCAGTGCGAGCGGTGATGCCTGCGCGCCCGTCTCATCCCAGCCGCAGTGCGGGCAGACCTGCGCTGCGCGCTTCTCCTCCATGCAGCCCAAGCACCGGTCTGTGCCGTTGATATCCATGGCTCAAGCTCCTGTGCTGCGGTGACCGGTCTACTCGAGTTTGCGTCTTTCAGCGCGTCGCATTCTACCCTATGTCATGCAGTTGAATCGCTGTACCAGCAGTGGCCGCTGCCGGCGCAATGCCTGGCGCTTGGCTGTCCGGTGGTGTGCCAAGCCGGCGCGCGCCGGATCGGTCACCTCCGCGAGGACCGCCCGCCCCGCACATCATCCCGATGCCGGATCATCTGGGCTTGTCTTCCTTGCGGCTGGGTCAGTGTCGCCGGCGTCGGCGGTCAACGCCGAGCCCGGCGAGGCCCAGTAGGACGACAGCGGCGGTGCCGGGCGCGGGGACGTCGCTGCTGACGCTGCTGCCGATGTCGAAGGGGTCGCCGCTTTGGGCGATGCCCTGGCCGCAGCCGGGGCCGGTGGGGCGCTCGACGGGCTCGTCGCCCTGGTTGCCGGGGTCGCCGCCGTCGCCGGCGTCGGTGCAGCCGGTGCCGGCGAGATTGGACTCGCTGTAGGTGTAGAGGTCGTATTCCAGCAGGAAGGTATCCCCCCGGGCGCGAAGCTGCCGAGCCCGACGTTGCCGTCGGTGATACCGTCGAGGGTCCAGGCGACGTCGGCCTTGACGGCCATGGCGGCGGCCTCCGGCGCGGTGACTACAGCGGTGGCCAGGGCGGTGATGCCGAGGGCGGCAGCCAACGCACGCTGCGCCGGCAAGGCGGGCCTGGGCGGGGCGGCTTGGGGCGTTGAGGCTGATCCGCAGCGGACATGGGCAGCAGAGGGCATGGCGATTCTCCCAATCTTGATGTGGTTGTGCCGCCGCGATGGTGCGACCGGCTGCCGCGAACAGCGGCACCGGGTTACCGTGCGATGACGTGCACTGACGCTGCGCCGGCGATCTTCGCGGCGCGCTTTGGTGGAGTGTTTTCGTCAGGCTTGCTGGGGCAAGCACGCGGGCAAGGCAGGAAATGCGACCTGGGTCGCACTTGGCGGGCTTGCCGCTGGCATGCTCAGCCGGTGCGCAATTGCCCACGGGCGAGCCGATGATCACCGCGCGGAACCGCGGGAGGGTTAACAACACGCGATCGCGCCAGCAGCCGCCATCCGCGGCCGAGACAGCCATCAGGAGAACCACGATGCCGTCTACCCTCACCGACACCCATGCCCTGGCCGGCGCCCGCGAGGCGCGGGTGATCTGGGACATCAACGCCACCGACGCCAAGCGGCTCACCCGGCAGATGGGCGTCATCGCCCGCACCTACGACGACCTGCTCTCGGCGGGCGCCACCCCGCATATGGTGTTCGCCTTCCGCGGACCGGCGGTGACCTTCATCGCCGCCGGCCACCCGCAGTTCGAGGCACTGGCGGAGCGGCTGCGCCCGCTCATGGCAAAGCCCAATGTGCGCATGGAGATCTGCGGCATCGCCGCCGGCAACAACGGCGTCGACCTGGCGACCGTGCTCGACGGCATCGAGCCCGTGAACAACACCTTCGTCTCCCTCATCGGCTGGCAGCAGCAGGGCTACACGCTCATTCCCATCGGCTGACTCCAAAAAAAGGGGACAAAAAAGGGGACGGTATATCGAATTCTGCTTCTTCCGCGGCGCGTGAAGCCGCGGACTGGGCAGCCGGCGCCCTGCTTGATCGATAAATTGCGTATACCGTCACCGTATTCTCGGTGCTCACCAGCCGGTGTCGGCCATGATCTGTTGCTGCTCGGCGGTCAGGGCGGCGCGCTGCGCTGGGGTGAGGGCGGCCTTCCAGGCGTCGGTGGTGTTGCGCAGCTCGACGCCGAGGAGCGGGAGCTTGGCGGGCGAGATCATCGGCACCTGCTGCGGCGGCAGGGCGGTGAGCAAGCTCCATTGGTTGAACGCGGCGATCTGCGTGGGCGTCAGCGCGAGCTGTTGTGCCAGGCTGAGCCGCCCCACCCAGTAGCGGCTGTCCGGGGCGCTCAGGGCGGCGATCTGGTCCGGGGTGAGGGCCGCGATGTGGGCGTCTGAGGCGTCCAGCGCCGCCGCGCCGAAGGCGGCGATCTGCGCCGGGGTGACCAGGGGCACGTCGGCCACCGGCAGGTCGCCCAGGCGGTACAGGGTGGTGGAGCCGCCGGCGCCCGGGGTCCAGGCGTAAGTGCCGGCGGGCTCGGGCAGGGCGGTGGCGTCGCGCACCAGCCCGAAGGCCACGGCCACCGCCGCCCATTCCCGCACCGTGGTCTCGTTCATGGCGATCAGCTCATGGTCGTCGATCCAGCGGCGCTGTACCGGGTAGGCGCCCGCGTAGTCGGGCTCGCCGTCGGAGCTCAGTTCCGGCTGCGCCGGCGGCCAGTAGGCGGCGTTGACGCTGATGAAGGGCTCGCGGCTCGCGTTCAGGTGCCAGGTGGGGCCGCCCACGGCGAGGCCCGCCAGGGGCTCGGCATTGGCGTCGTTCAGCGAGATGCGATCCAGCGGGTCCTGCACCGGGTCGGCGCCGATGCCGGTGAGATACACCCGGGACTGGGGGTTGGCGCCGAGGATGATGTCGAGGGCCTGCAGAGCCGCATCCAGGTAGACGGGCTCACCGCTCAGGTGATGCCCCTGGAGCAGCGCCAGGGCGTCGATGGGGGAGATGGCGAAGTTGCCCCAGCCGGTGAGCTCGATGGCCGGGTGCTTGGGCGAGCGGTAGGCGTCCTGCGCGGCGCGCGCGAGCTTGGTGTCGGCGGCGATCATCACGGCGCGGCGGGCGGACTCCACCAGCAGGATGTCGCGCGCGGTATGCCCGGCCTGGGTCATGGCCCAGTGCGCAAAGGTGCCGTAGGGGGCGGCGCTCAGGTCCACCGATACCTCGCCCAGCAGGTCGCGATAGGCGTCCTGATAGTCCGGGAGGCCCGTGCTGCGATACAGCTCCGCGGCGGCCCAGAGCAGGTCCGGCTTGGCGCTGCGCACGGCATAGGTGCCGCCGCCCGGGTAGTCGGTCGGGTTCTGGTACAGCTCGCCCTCGGGCGGGTAGGCGGGCGCCGCGTCGGCGTAGTCCCAGGCCCGCTCGGCGGCGGCGAGCGCGGCATTGGCGTCGGCCTGGTCATAGGGCGCGATGAGCCGGGCATAGATGGCCGCCATGGCCGCGAACTGCGCCGTGGCGCGGGTGGTCTTCTCGTACAGGAACCTGGGCTCGCTCACGTCCGCCGGCAGGCCCATGTCCCAGCTCGCGCTGGATACCCGCCAGTAGACACCGCCGTCGCTGTCCTGCATCTGCATGGCCCAGTCCATGCCCCAGCGCAGCTCATCGAGGATGTCCGGGATGCCGTTGCCGCTCTCGGGGATGCCGAGCTCGCCGTCGGTGAAGTGGCCGGCGGGTGCGAGGTCCATGGCGAGGCCGATGAGCCCCCAGACGGGTGCTGCGTTGTGGATGTACTGGCCATAGTCGCCGGCGTCGAACCAGCCGCCGGTGACGGGGCGCCGATCAAAGGGGGCCTCGCCCGCGCTCAACGGATACGCCGCCAGGATGGGGTGGTGCACGGCGTCCAGCAGCGGGTCGATGCCCGCGCGCTCGAAGCCCGGGTCCGCATAGGGCGCCGTCAGGTCCGTGTTCCGCTTGTGGTAGAAGACGCGCATGGTGGTGCGCCAGACATCGGCATAGACGTCGTCGCCGATGCGGAAGGCATGGGACACACCGAGGCCCGGCACCCGCAGGCGATAGTGCCCGGGCGTCGTCAATGCGCTGAAGTCCGCGGTGTAGACATCCTCGCCGCTTTTCACGTCGTCCGCGGCGCGCAGCACGAGGCCGCCCGAGAGCACGACGGTGCCCGTGTCCGCGTCCACCACCTCGAAGTCCGGTGCATCCACCGGCATGGGGCCGAGGTCCCCCAGCCAGTTGCCGACGACGCCGAGCTTGGTCGCCGCCGGCAGATAGCCAATCTGGTTGACCTTGAGACTGCTGCTGACGGCGGTGTCATCGAAGTGCACGCTGACCATCGGCTCGGCGAGACCGACCCCGGATGGCGCGGCGAGGGTGCTCAGGTCCAATTGGTAGTCATGCCCCGGCAGCAGCGGCTGCGGCAGGAGCAGGTGCAGCCGGGATTCCACGACGGCGCCGCGGCCCGATTCGGTCACGGCCACGGCAGCGCGGTCCACGCCCGCCGCCGGCACCGGCACCGGCGCCGCGAAGGCCGGGTCCGTGGGGCTGCTGAGGCCGAGGGTGGCGGCGTCCACACTGGTGTGGTCGAGGTGCTCGAAGCGCAGGCTCAGCACCCGCGCGGACGGCGTGGACCAGCCGAGCAGCGCCGGCGCGGTCCTGTCCACCAGCCGGATGTCGTCCACGTGGAAAGGCGCCGGGTCGTCCTGGGGCAGGAAGGCGATGAGATAGACGCTGTCCAGCGCGAAGTCCTCGTCCGCGAGCCCGGCCATCGGGATCACCGCCTCCCGCCAGGTGGTATCCACGATGCCGCCGTCCACGTGCTCGGCGACGCGCACGGCGCTGCCCCAGGTCTGGTCGGCGAGGGCGATCTCCGGGTCGACGCTGCCGCCTTCGGCGCGAATGCGAAAGCGGATGGCGCTGTAGCCGCGAAAATCCATGCGTCCGGCGGCGAGGCGCAGGAACTGGTTGTGCCAATGCGTGGGCGTCACGCGCAGACCGAAGCCGCCGGTGTGGGCCGCCTCGGCGACCTCGGCGACGCGCTCCATCTGGCTGAAGGACGCCGCCGCGTCGTCGTCGTACAGGTCGAGCGCCGTCGCCTGGCCCGAGAACAGCAGCGCGCAGCAAAGCAAGGCGGCGTAGGCGTGCTGTGCCGGAGCGGGGCGGCGCGGAGCCGATGTGCGCGGCCCGGCGGCGGCCGGGGCGGATGCATTAAGCGGCGGGCGGTGGCCGGCCTGGGGGTCTGCGTCGCGAGACATGCTGAACTCCGTCTCTGTCTGCGCCCCGTGGCTTCCGCAGGGGCTTGATTTTGTGAGTTGTGCTGCCCCAGACATTAGTGCCGTCAATGATCCCGGCCGTGATGCCCGCCGCAGAACCGCGGTTGCCGCAGCGGCGCGCATGGCGATTCGTGCACCAGGTCGCAGTTCTATGCGCCCCCACCCGGTGTGCTGAAAGGTTGCGGGCTGTGCCCGTCGCTGTTGGGCGGCCGCTGCCCAGTGCCCAGTGCCCAGTGCCCAGAGCCGGCCTATGCGTCATGGCCCTGATGGGGAATGCGCGCGAACAGCAGCCTTCCGACAGCCCCATCCGCAAACGGGCTGGTCTAAGATGCCGGGGCGCCCCGCTCCGACTCGCCGTTGCGCCGACCACGCTGCCCGCCCTGCCCATGGACCCCCAACTCGCCCTGCTGCTCGCCGCGGTGCTGCTGGATGCGCTGCTCGGGGACCCGAACTATCGGCTCCATCCCATCCGCGTGCTGGGGCATGGCAGCATCGCGCTGGAGCACGGGCTGTTCGCCCGGGGCTGGGCCGGACGCCTCGCCGGGGTGCTGCACGGGCTGGCGGTGACCCTGGGTGCGCTCGGTGCCTGGTGGCTGGTGCACCTGGGGCTGGATGCGCTGCACCCGTTGCTCGGCTGGCTGTGGGATGTCTACATCGCCTACAGCCTGCTCTGCACCCGGGACCTGCTGGAGCACGGGCGCCGCGTGCTGGCGGTGCTGGATGACCTGCCCGCGGCGCGTGAGCGGCTGCGCTGGCTGGTGAGCCGGGATACGGAGGGGCTCGACCGGGGTGCGGTGGTGCGGGCCACCATCGAGAGTCTTGCGGAGAACCTCACCGACGGCGTGCTCACGCCGCTCTGGGCGCTGGCCCTGCTCGGCATACCTGGGCTCATCATGGCCAAGGCCATCTCCAGCCTCGACTCCATGGTGGGCTACCGCACCGAGCGCTACCGCCGCTTCGGCTGGGCCGCCGCCCGGGCGGACGACCTGCTGCACTGGCTGCCTGCGCGCTTGTCGGTGCCGCTGCTCGCCGTCGCCGCCGCCCTGACGGGTCAGCACTGGCGGGCGGTCTTGCCGGCGGCGCGGTGCTGGCACGGGGCGCTGGCGAGCCCGAATTCCGGCTGGAGCGAGGCCGCCGCCGCCGGGGCGCTGCACGTGCGCCTCGCCGGCCCCGTCAGCTACCACGGCGCATGGCAGGACAAGCCCTGGATGGGCGACGCCGCCTGGCCCGAGGACCTTGCGGCAGATGATCTGCGCCGGGCGCTGCGGCTGGTGGCGGTGGCTGCGGCGCTGGCGGTGGTGGTGGCGCTTGGGATGTTCCTGGTGGTGCGGGGGTGATGCCGCCGGGGCGTGCATCGCATTAGATATACCCCCACCGTATTGGATAGACCGTCATCGTCTTTTTGGATGGGCGCGCAGGCGCGGACAAAGCGAATGAAGGGCCTGGATTGTCTGCGCTCGCGTCGGGATTGATGGGCGCTGCTCCCCGGGCATCATGCATTGCATTAAGTATACCGTCACCATGATTTTGGGCGGAAAATGCGGGGACGGTGTACTGAGCTTGCGCGTTATCGCACCGCGAATCTTCCTGTCCAAGGGAATCCTCGCGTGAGCCTGTCTCATCACGGCAGAATCGAGCGTTCTGTCCCCGAAAGTGTCTGTCCCCGAAAGTGTCCGTCCCCGCAAGTGTCCGTCCCCGCAAGTGTCCGTGAATCTCCTGCCCGGGGTCTAGGCAGCGCCGGCCAATCCCCGCGCCAGCTCCACCAGGCTCAGTGGTGAGGAGCCCTCGGCCTTGTTGTTGACGATGATGAAGACCTCCCGGCCGCGGGCGAGCGCGGCGGCGGCGAGGGACAGGATGGCGGTGCGGGTGTCCGGGTCCGGCTCGGCGAGCTGGTCGAAGGGGGCGTAGCGCTCCCGGGCCTCGTCGTAGCCGCGGTTGCGGCGCAGCAGCCAGCGGATCACCAGTGGGCCGTCGGCGTCGTCCGGAAAGAGCTTCATCTGTTCCGGCAGCGGCGGCACGCGCGGGTGCGCGGCAAACGAGGGCACGGCGCCGCCGTGGTGCAGCGCGGCGGCGAAGTCCGGCGTCAGCAAGTGGGCATCGCGCAGCTCGACGGCATAGCTCGGCCCCGTCGGCAGCCGCTTCAGGAAGCGGTACAGGTCCTCGGCGAAGCGGCGCGGGTCGATGCGCCGGCCCTGGGGTGGGAACTGGAACAGCAGCACGCCGGCGCGCCCGCCCAGGCCCTGCATGTACGGCTCCACCGCTTGGCGCAGCGCGGTGTCGACGCAGAGAAACCCCGGATTGTGCCGGAAGCCGCCGTCGCGCTCGCGCCGGCTGCGCTGGGTGACGGCGGCGGGGGCCTTGACCAGAAAGCGAAAGTCCGCCGGCACCTGGGCCGCCCAACGGGCGAGGCGGCGGGCGTCCAGCGGGGCGTAGAAGCCGCTGTCCACGCCGACGGTGCCGAAGAGCGGATGGCGGGCATAGGCCGTGAGCCCGTCGCGGGAGAGCACGGCCTTGGGCTCGGGGCCGGCGTAGACGAGCCCGCGCCAGCCCGGGAAGGACCAGCTGGAGGTGCCGAGCCGCAGCCCCGCCGGCAGGCGGCGGGCGAGGGTGGTGAGCGCTGCCGGCGGGTCGGCGGCGGCGACTGTCTGCGCCTTGTCCTGCCCGCTGTCGCCGGGCGCAGCCCCGTTGTCCGCGCGGGGCTCGCCGGCCGCCGTCGCGGGCTGCGCATCGGGCAGGTCGTCGAACAGGCTCAGCTGGCTCATGGCAGGCCAGGTGAGGGCGGCCTCAGCGCCGTGCCAGCAGCAGCAGCTGGCCGTCGCGCACCACCCGCAGGCTGTCGAGGCCGGGTTGAAGCGCGCGGCGCAGGGTGTCGAGGGAGCCGATTTCGTAGCCGTTGGCACCGAGCAGGATGTCGCCTTCGCGCAGGCCCGAGAGCCATGCGGCGCTGCCCGGGCGCAGCGGCCCCACCTGCACCACCCGCCGGCGGCCGTGCGGCGAGACGCGGATGCGCTCGCCGAGCAGGGCGCCCTCCAGCCGCGGGTGCAGCTGCTCGCCCTGGACGAAGTCCGCGAAGGGGTCCTCCACCTCGCCCCTGAGCTCAAGGCGCCGGCCCTTGCGCAGCACGCTCAGGCTGAGCGGACTGCCCGCCCGCAGCAGGCCGATGCGGGTGCGCAGGTCGGCGGCGCTGCTGACGGGCTTGCCGTCCAGCGCCAGCACCAGGTCACCGGGCTTGAGCCCGGCGCGCTCGGCGGCGGAGTCGGGCTCCAGGCTCGAGATCACGGCGCCGCGGGTGGCGTCGGTGCCCAGGGCTTCCGCCAGCTCCGGCGTCAGGTCCTGGGCGGCGGCGCCGAAGAGCCCGCGGCGCACGGTGCCGTGCGCCAGGATCTGCTCGATGACGGCGCGTGCCATGTTGGTGGGGATGGCGAAGCCGATGCCGACATTGCCGCCGCCCGGGGCCAGGATGGCCGTGTTGATGCCTACCAGCTCGCCGTTCAGATTCACCAGCGGCCCGCCGGAATTGCCGGGATTGATGGAGGCGTCGGTCTGGATGAAGCTCTCGTAGCCCTCGATGCCGAGCCCGGTGCGACCGAGTGCGCTGACGATGCCCGAGGTCACGGTCTGGGCGAGGCCGAAGGGGCTGCCGATGGCCACCACGAAGTCCCCCACCCTGAGCGCATCCGAGTCCGCCAGCGGCACCGCGGTGAGTGCGTCCGACTTGGCCTGGAGCACGGCGATATCCGTCTCCGGGTCGGAGCCGATGAGCCGCGCATCCACCCGGCGGCCGTCGTGCAGGGTCACGCGGATGGCGTCGGCACCCTGCACCACGTGGTGGTTGGTGGCGATGATGCCGCGCGCGCCGTCGATGACCACGCCGGAGCCGAGGCTCTGGCTCTCGCGCTCGCGCTGCCGTCCGGGGATGTCGAAGAAGCGGCGGAAGAAGGGGTCCTGAAGCAGCGGGTGATCGGCAATGGCGCTGCGGGTGACGGTGGCGACGTTCACGACGCCCGGCATCACCTGCTCCAGCATGGGCGCCAGGCTCGGCAGCTTCTGCCCGTCCACGGCGGTGGGCAGGGCGGCCTGGGCAGCGGGTGTGAGGAGCAGCGCGCACAGGCTGAGCACGGCTGCGCCCAGGCCGGGCCGGCGCCGCCGCCGGCTGTGCGGGGACGTGGCCTGCTGTGACTCGATGGGCTGGGAAGTGGTGCGTCGGCTCATCATCGTTCGGTTCAGCGTCGTTGCGTGTTGCTCGGCAGGGGCTCGCCCGGCTTGGGCGCGCACGGCAGCCACGACCCAGGCCCGCCGGGCGTGAAGCTCAAGGTTTCTACTGCAACCACTGCGGGAAACCATGACTATACTCAACCAAGGGTTTTGCGCCGCATGACCATCCGGTGAGGCTTTGCGGCGCCTTCGAGCAGGCGGGAGGTCGCATGAGCCCAGGTTATGATCCAGCGATGGCCCATGGCGGCGGCGCCGCGGAGTCTGAGCGCATCGAGCGGGTGCTGCGCGGCTCGCTGGCGGCCCTGGGGCAGGGCCCGGATACGGTGCTTCAGCATCTGATTGCCCAGCAACAGGTCTTCTCGCATGTGCCCGAGCCCGCCATCGACCGGCTGGTGGCCGCGCTCGGCGTCACCCGCGCCCAGATCCTCGCCGCCATCGACTTCTATGCCTTCCTGCACCTGACGCCGCGCGGGCGCTTCGACATCCGCGTCAGCGACAACATCACCGACCGCATGCTCGGCAACGCGGCGCTGATGACGCAGCTGTGCGCGGCGCTCGGCGTGCGCCCCGGCGAGCCGCGGGCGGACGGCCGGGTGACGGTGGACTTCACCTCCTGCACCGGCATGTGCGACCAGGGCCCGGCGGCGCTGGTGAACGGCCTGGCGCTGACCCGGCTGGACGCCGGGCGCATCCGGGACATCGCGGCGCTGGTGGAAGCGGGCACGCCCCTCGCCCATTGGCCGCAGGGGTTCTTTGCCGTGTCCAACAATGTGCAGCGCCCGGGGCTGCTGCTCGCGGATCTGGAGGCGCGGGAGGCGGGCCTCGCCCGGCTCTTCGCCCAGGGCGGCCCGGCGGTGCTGGCCGAAGTCGAGCGGGCCGGGCTGCGCGGGCGTGGCGGAGCGGGCTTCACCACGGCGCTGAAATGGCGCTTCTGCCGCGAGGCCCCAAGTGAGCCCGGGCACCCCGACAAGGTCATCGTCTGCAACGCCGACGAGGGCGAGCCCGGCACCTTCAAGGACCGGGTGCTGCTCACGGCCTATGCGGACCTGGTCTTCGAGGGCATGACCATCGCCGCCGGTGTGGTCGGCGCGAGCACCGGCTTCCTGTACCTGCGCGGCGAGTACCGCTGCCTGCTGGACCACCTGGAGGCCGTGCTCGCCCGCCGGCGCGCCCGCGGGCTGCTCGGCACCGGCATCGGCGCCGGTGCGGGTCCGGGCGGCGGCTTCGACTTCGACATCCGCGTTCACCTCGGCGCCGGCGCTTACATCTGCGGCGAGGAGTCCGCGCTCATCGAATCCCTCGAGGGCAAGCGCGGCATCACCCGCAAGCGCCCACCCTTCCCGGTGACGGAAGGGTATCTGGACCGGCCCACGGTGGTGAACAACGTCGAGACCTTCCTCGCCGCCGCCCGCATCGCCGAGCACGGCGGCTACTGGTTCCGCAGCGAGGGCACCGACCGCTCCGCCGGCAGCAAGATCCTGAGCGTCAGCGGCGACTGCGCGCGCCCCGGCATCTACGAGGTGCCCTTCGGCACGCCGGTGGCGGAGGTGCTGGCGGACTGCGGCGCCCGCGACACCCAATGCGTGCAGGTCTCGGGCGCCGCCGGCGTCACCCTCACCCCCGATGAGTTTCACCGCGTGCTGGCCTTCGAGGACCTGCCCACGGCGGGCTCCTTCATGGTCTTTGACCGCAGCCGGGACCTGCTGGAGATGGTGCGTAACTTCGCCGCCTTCTTCGCCCACGAGAGCTGTGGCTTCTGCACCCCCTGCCGTGTCGGCGGACGCCTGGTGCAGGACCTGGTGGAGAAGGTGGCCGCGGGCGCCGCGGGCAGCCACGACCTCGACGAGCTGCACGACATCGCGCAGGTGTTGCGCCGGGCGAGCCATTGCGGGCTCGGCCACACGGCGGCGAACCATGTCCTGAACACCCTGGAGAAGTTTCCGCACATCTACCGGGAGCGCCTGCGGCGGACGGATTACACGCCGTCCTTCGACCTGGATGCGGCGCTCGCCGAGGCGCGTGCGCTGACCCACCGCGACGACGCCGGGTCCCACCTGCCGGCGGACGCATGACGGCCGCACCGGAGCATTGGCCATGAGCAACGAGCAAGCGCAATCCACCTTCACGCTGGACGGCCGGCGCATCCCCTTCGAGCCCGGGCAGACCATCATGGACGCGGCGCTGGCGGCGGGGGTCTACATCCCGCATCTGTGCCACAAGCCCGGCTATGCACCCCATGGCAGCTGCCGGGTCTGCGTGGTGCGCGCCGACGGCCGTGAGCTCTCCGCCTGCACGGCGCCGGCGGCGGCGGACATGAGCGTCGAGAGCGAGGTGCCGGACATCCGCGCCCTGCGCGTGGCCGTGCTGCAGATGCTCTTCGCCGAGGGCAACCACGTCTGCCCGGCCTGCGAGGCCTCCGGCAACTGCACCCTGCAGGCCGTCGCCTACCACTGCGGCATGCTCACGCCGCGCTTCCCGCAGCGCTTCCCGCGCCGGGCGGTGGATGCGTCCCACCCGGATGTCATCCTCGATCACAACCGCTGCATCCTTTGCGAGCTCTGCGTGCGCGCCAGCCGGGACCACGACGGTAAGCGTGTCTTCGCCGTCAGCGGCCGCGGCATTGCCAGCAAGCTCATTGTCGATGCCCCGAGCGGGCAGCTCGGCGACACGGATTTCAGTGCCGACGACGCCGCGGCCCGGGTCTGCCCAGTGGGCGCCATCCTGCCGCGGGACGCCGCCTTCCGGGCGCCCATCGGGCGGCGGCGCTTCGATGTGGCGCCGGTGAGCCGGGTGGGGGATGTCACGCCCGACCCGGATGCGCAGTGGCCGGCGGTGGACGCGCTGGAGGAGGTGACGGCATGAACGCCCGCAACGAGCCCGCAGCCGGCGGCAAGGTGCGCGTCGCCACGGCGTCGCTCGCCGGCTGCTTCGGCTGCCACATGTCCCTGCTCGACATCGACGAGCGGATTCTGGATCTGGTGGAGCTGGTCGAATTCGACCGCACGCCGCTCACCGACATCAAGACCCTCGGCCCCTGCGACCTCGGGCTCATCGAGGGCGGCGTCGCCAATGCCGAGAACGTGCAGGTGCTGCGCGAATTCCGGCGGCAATGCAAGGTCCTGGTGGCCCTGGGCGCCTGCGCCGTCACCGGCGGCATCCCGGCCATGCGCAACAGCGTGCCGCTCGCCGAGTGTCTGGACGAGGCCTTCGTCCATGGCATGGGCCTGGCCAACGCCGGCATTCCCGACGACCCGGAGCTGCCGCTGCTGCTCTCGCAGGTGCACCCGATCCACGAGGTGGTGCAGGTGGATTATTTCCTGCCCGGCTGTCCGCCGAGCGCGGAGGCCATCTGGAGCCTGCTGACGGCGGTGCTGGAGGGACGGGCGCTGCATCTGCCGTTGGCGCAGCTGCACTATGACTGACGCGTCGGCGACGCGGAACGGACCATCACAACGGAGGGCGACCCGATGTCGACCCCACTTGAGACCGCCACCCATCCCGAGCACCTGCGCCGCGTCTGCATCGAGCCCCTGACCCGGGTGGAGGGCCACGGCAAGGTGACGCTGCTGCTGGACGAGCACGATCAGGTCCAGCAGGCGCGGCTGCACATCGTCGAATTCCGCGGCTTCGAGCGCTTCATCCAGGGCCGGCCCTTCTGGGAGCTGCCGGTGACGGTGCAGCGCCTGTGCGGCATCTGTCCCGTGAGCCATCACCTGGCGGCGGCCAAGGCCTGTGACCGGCTGGTGGGCGCACCGGCGCTGAGCCCGACGGCGGAGAAGGTGCGCAGGCTGATGCACTTCGGCCAGGTGCTGCAGTCCCACGCGCTGCATTTCTTTCATTTGTCTTCCCCGGACCTGCTGTTCGGCCCCGACGACCACCCGGCGCATCGCAACATCGTCGGCGTCATCCAGGACGAGCCGGAGCTCGCCCGCCGCGGCGTGCTGCTGCGCCGCTATGGCCAGGAGGTCATCCGCGTCTGCGCCGGCAAGCGCATCCACGGCAGCGGCGCCATCCCGGGCGGGGTCAACAAGGCGCTCGACAACGCCGACCGCGAGCTGCTCGCCGCCGACATCGCCCAGGTCATCGACTGGGCCGAGGACGCGGTGGCGCTGATGCAGGGGCTGTTCGCGGCCGGCGGCGACGCCTACCGCCGCTTCGCCTCGGTGCCGGCCAACAGCTTGAGCCTGGTGCGCCCCGACGGCGCGCTGGAGCTCTACGACGGCGGCCTGCGCGCCCGCGACCCGGACGGCGAGCCCATCTTCGACCACGCATCGGACCAGGACTATGCCGACCTGCTTCAGGAGCAGGTGAAGCCCTGGAGCTACATGAAGTTCCCGTTCATCGCGGCGCTGGGCCCTGCGGCCGGCTGGTACCGGGTCGGGCCCCTGGCGCGCGTCAACAACTGCGACTTCATCGACACGCCGCGGGCCGAAGCCGCCCGGCGGACCTTCGCCGCGGCGGGGCAGGGCAGACCGGTGCAGGCGGTGCTCGCCACCCACTGGGCCCGGCTCATCGAGCTGCTGCACTGCGCCGAGGCCATCGCCCGGCTGCTGGCGGACCCGGACCTCACCGGCGATGACCTGCTGCGCGAGGGCACACCCGCCCGCGCCGGCATCGGCGTCATCGAGGCGCCCCGCGGCACCCTGTTCCACCACTACGAGATCGACGCGGACGGCCTGGTGACCCGCGCCAATCTCATCGTCTCCACGACGAGCAACAACCAGGCCATGAACGCCGCCATCCGCCGTGTCGCGCAGGACGAGCTGGACGGTCACGTGCTCACGGAGGGGCTCCTGAACCGTGTCGAGGTGGCCATCCGCGCCTACGACCCCTGCCTGTCCTGCGCCACCCATGCGCTGGGGCAGATGCCGCTCGCGCTCACGCTGACCCGCGCCGACGGCACGGTGCTCGACCTGCTGCGCCGGGATGCGGACGGCGGCATCCGCCGCGCTCCGCCGGGCAGCGGGGGCGCCATGGCCAACGCCCGGCCGTGAGCCTGCTGGACCCGGAGCCCGACCCCGGACAGGCCGGCGCGCGGGCGCCGCGGCTTGTCATCGGCGTCGGCAACCCGGCCCGTGGCGACGACGCCATCGGCCCGCTGCTGCTTCAGCGCCTGCGCGACCAACTGGCGGGCGACCCCTGCGCCGGCGAGGTGGCGCTGCTGGACGCCTATCAGCTCCAGCCGGAGCATGCCCTGGACCTGCGCGGACGCCGGGAGACCATCATCGTCGACGCCGCGGCCGCCGGCACCGCCCCTTTCACCCACACCCGCGTCGTACCCGAGCCGACCCCCACCATCACCACGCACAGCCTGAGCCCCGCCGCGCTGGCCGGCATGCACCAACGCCTCTTCGGCAGCGCGCCGGCGCTGACGGTGCTCGCCGTGCGGGGCGAGCGCTTCGAGCTCGGTGCACCGCTCAGCGCCCACGCGACCCGTCACTTGGCGGCTGCCCTGGACTGGCTGAGCGCATTGCTCCACCGCCGCTGACGATTGTTGGAGCTGCAGAGGACCTGGCCTGCATCGGCATCGGCATCGGCATCGGCACTGGTGCTGGCGACATCTTGCTCGGCGGTCACGGCGCCGTAAGCCGGCGCGCCGCCGCCGTCCACTGCAATGAGCCGACGCCGGCCCGGACCTTTTGTTGGAGGCGCCGAGTGGCAGCGTCGCGAGCGCCGCCACCAAAGCAGGGGGTTGCACGGCCGACGACGGCACGGCGACTGCGCAGGGCCTCGCCGCCTGGTAGGCTTCGGCTTTCAGCCGATGCGTGAATCAGGGGTCCGTCGGGCAAGCCCACGGCGGCAGCGAGGACACACCGATTCGCCGGCACCCGCCGCGGCCACCGGCCTGCTCCTGCTGGCGGGCGTCCCGGCGTTGGGGCTGCTGCGGCGTCGGGGGCCTGCCCTGCGTACCGCCGCCTGCCGCCCGGCACCTGCACACTGAACGAACCGACCATTGCACAGGAGACCACTGTCCATGTCCGCCCAACTGCTCTTCTACAGCCACGCCGTCCCCGTCAACAGCAATCAGCACGCCGACCTGTCGGTCAAGCAGGGCGGGGACTTCTCCTTCGCCGCCAAGGTCAACTCGGTGCCCCTCACCGCGGTGGAATTCCGGCCCGCCACCCGCGAGCATGTCTTGGTGTTCGCCGGCGAGGGCGAGAACATCGTGCCCGTGGCCGTGCTCGGCACCACCGCCGACGAGAACCTCTTCATCGGCGACGACGGCGCCTGGACCGGCGACTATGTGCCGGCCTTCATCCGCCGCTATCCCTTTGTCTTCGCGAGCAGCGACGACGGCAAGACTTTTACCCTCTGCATCGACGACAGCTTCAGCGGCTGCAACACCGAGGGGCGCGGCGAGCGGCTGTTCGATGCCGACGGCAACCGCACCCAGTACCTGAGCACGGTGCTCAACTTCGTGCAGGAATACCAGGCACAGTTCAACCGCACCCGGGCCTTCTGCGCCCACCTCAATGAGCTGGGGCTGCTGGAGCCCATGCAGGCCACCTTCACGCAGCCGGACGGCGAGCGCCGCAGCCTGACGGGCTTCATGGCCGTCAACCGCGCCAAGCTCAAGGACTTGGACGACGCAACCCTGGCGCAGATGGCCAAGCGCGACGAGCTGGAGCTCATCTACCTGCACCTGCATTCCCTTGGCAACTTCAACGCCCTGCTCAAGCGCGCAGGCGCCACCCCGGCCGCCGCCGCCAAGGCAGAAGGCGACACCGCCGCACCCGACGACCAGGAAGACGCCGCACCGGGTCTGCACTGAGCCCCCGCAGCCGGGCCGCCCGCGGTTGCGGGCGCCCGGGCGGCGTCGCGCGCCGCGGTTGTCGGCGAGACGGCCGATTGCGTCGTCAACCCGGCGGAGCTGGCTTCGCTCAAAGAGCCGGAGGCCCGGGATGTCCTCGATGCCGATGTCCTCACCTCTCGCATGGGACTGCTGCTGAATGGATGCCGACTGTGTTGAGATCAGCCGGGGGTCGAACGGCGACCTGATCCTGTATCCGGTTCGGCCTGGCCTTCAAGCTCGCCGATGAAGCAGGCCTTG
>NZ_CAJXYK010000013.1 GCF_913063425.1 uncultured Thiohalocapsa sp. | reverse complement strand
GTTCCGATACCCCACCATCGGAACACCTGTTACTCTCGCATGGACGTAAGCATCTGATCCAAGGAAGGATGCGGCTAGAATAGCTCGATCTGGCGCGGCGCTGAAGGCCGCTTTTTCGTGCTCGTCCTGCCGAAAAACTCCCGCGTCATGCCGTACTGCTTGTCCGTCATCAAGAAGAACGCGACATGCGCGCCCTCCGGCACCGCCGGCTCAAGTTGTTGTATCAAGCTCTGCGCGATGGCCATAGTCGGGCAGTGCTTCGCGTAGACGGAAAACTGATGCTGGACAAAATCCAGCTGCAACAGACACTTGCGGAAGCGCGTATAGGCGGCACGCTGCTCGGAAGTGGTCACCGGGCAGTCGTAGACCGCAATCAGCCACATGACGCGCCAGCTGTTGATCGGCATGGGAACACCGGTAGCGTCAGACCGCCGCCGCCGTCGGCAAGCGCTCGGCAAAGACTGGCGACTGTCTCGGCGAGCGCGGTGGGTAAGCGATGTACCCGATCTGGGAGCTGCACCTCGGCCGCGACAATCCCGGCGAGTGCCATGCGGTCCGACGGCGCGAAGGACTCCCCCAACGTCATGCCGAGCACCGTACGCTCCACCACGAAGCGGTATGGCTCCATGAGGTCGTCGGCCAGGTTGAACGGGTTGTCGATACTGTGGTGCCCGATGCCCAGCGCCGGGTTCAAACCGGCAGTGGCCAGTTCCCGCGCCACCATGGAGCGCAGCACCGCATAGCCGAAGTTGAGCCGCACGTTCAGCGGATCGCACGCGCCACGCTTCACGCGGTGCTTGTCCTCGGGCAGCAGGTTGGCCCAGTAGTGCTTGGCCGCTTGGGCCTCCAGGTTGGACGGGTCACCGGGCTCCACCCGACCGGCCATGCGCTCGAGGCGCAGTGCACCCTTGCATTCGAGCGCCCGTAAGTTAGCGGCCTGTGTGCCGATGCGCGCCGCTACAAGCTCCCCCCAAAGGCGGGCGGCTGCTTCGCTGCCGTCCAAGGCGATCTGTTGCCGCAACCGTGAGCCCAACACGCTGGTTCCGGTCCAGGGCAACAGCAGGCCGGTGGGCAGATGCCGCCGGTCCGTAAGCAGCACCATGGCCCCGGCGGCGGCCAGGTTCTCAAGCGCCTGCCCGGTGATGGTGATAGCCGGATGGTGAAGCACAAGGACCGCTATATCTGACGGCAACGCGAAGGCGTCCGCTTTTTCCGGACGGCGGATACGGAGCCGGCCCAGATCTAGAGACAGCCAGCTCTGTGACTCAATCAGAAGAATCCGGTGCGATGACATCCGGGACGATCTCCAGCTTCGCGAGCGCCGGTCCTGATGACATGTAGGCAAAACCTGGTGAGCCTTTTACCTTATCGACGGGATCTGTTTCGACCAGCCTCGCAAGCAACAATACCCCGCCTCTTTCGGTCTTTATTTGGCCTACGACATAATGCAGCCCGTTATCGGGATGACGAACAGTATCACCCTTGGCAAAACCTACAACGCCAACCGGCATGGTGTGGTTTTTTGCTTCGTAACGTCGGATGAGTCGCTTCTCGAATTTAGAACCCGAACCTGCGACTAGCTCCAAGTACGCGTTGTCAAATGGCTTAAGGTGTTTGAACAGATGATCGCCTCTCGCGTAGTGGTCCACCGCTTTCGTTCCCTCGGTCTTCTCATCCAGCAGCAACACCCGCTTGATCACGGTCCCGTAAGCCGGGTGTTGAATGGGCTCCGAGATGGCCTCGGCCGGCGAACGTCCCGCGGCCACCCGTCGCTCGAACGCCTGCCTTACCAAGTCACGAGTCGACTCATGTACGATCTTGTCGATGTCTTTTCGCACCTTCGACAGGGTGGCTTTGGCGCCGCCTCCCAGCTCGGCGACGGCCTTGCGCTTGGTCAGGTGCTGGCCATCAGGGGTACAACCATAGGCAGTATCTTGGAACAATCGGCCTGAGACATAGCGGTCCGCCTTGCGGCTCAGGTTGCAGTGCCGAACCAGCTCGACCGCCACCGCGCGCAGGTTCGGCAGCGGCGGCTTGACCCGCAATGTGAGGCGGGTCTCACCGCGTTCTTGGGCCTGCTTGTAGTCGCGCGCCATGCGCTGGTACAAGGAGCGGTCGCACAGGCCGATGACCAAGGCGTCGATCAGGTGGTGGCGGTGGTCGATGCGCTTGTCCAGCTCGCGCTCAGTCGCCTCGCCGGACCTGTCGCCGTTCCAATAGCGCCGATATCGCTGAAACTCTGCTGCGCTGACCAGCTTTCCATCCGTGTCCCGCAGCCTCAGCCCCTCTGCGAGCCGGGCCTCCGGGATGACGGTTTCGAGAGCCCAGCTGCGCCGCAGGTGCGCGGTTAGCATGCCGCGGCTGACGGCGACGTCCCCACATACCTCGCGCAGCCACCTCGCAGCCTGTTTGGCGATCCAGGACGACTCGTGAAACTGGCGGGCGCTGAAGTCGTTGATGACCTTATCGTTGAGGGCACGATCAACGGGCTCCTGCGCCAAGAGTTGCTTGGCCTTACCGTTGAGGCGCTTCTCACGGAAACGGGCCGCGCGCTGTTTGATGATCTGCCAGCGCGCATCATCCTCACCCCAAGCCTCCCATGGTGTCCGGTTGCCCTTGAAATCGTTGCAGTCGCGATGGGCAAGTACGAGGAAATCCCGCTGCTTGCCGATGCGGGTGAGTGACTTGGGGTAGATGTGCTCGTAGTGGGTGGCGTTGCCGTCGAGGGCATCGCTCAGATTGATGGGGCGCTCGCAGTAGGGGCACCACTGCTCGTCCTGCTCGCGCCAAAGCAGGTAGCGGCGGATTGCGCTGTGGGTCACCCGACCGTCGTGGGCAGCGATCGCCTCGGCGGCCTGACGGCGGGCACGTTGGTTCTTGTTGATGCGATATTCTATCTCGCGCCGACGGTTAATCCCCAGCGCCATGTCGCGGCTTAGCTCGACGATGATCTGCGTCGGTGGTGTGCCGAGATGGCGTATCGCGGCGTTCACGGTGTAGCGCACCTGCCGCAGGGCAACGTCAACCACGGTATTACCCGTGGGCCGCGGCCGCCCAAGCTCCGCGGCCGTCGCTTGCTGCTGGGTTTTGGGCGCCTCGTAAAGCCGTGCGACCGCTTCGTGCTCATCGATGCCCTTTTCACCCATGGCATCGGCCAGCCGGCAGAGCGTCTTGACGCAATATGCGCTGCGACCTCCGTCAAGCCCCATGGCCCCGAGTCTGCCGAACGCGGGCTGGGCTGCCAGCTTGTCGATGAAGGCGACCACTGCCGCCGGGAGCACCCGCTTGCGTCGCTGTTTGCCGCCGGTCACAAGCTGCTCGTGCCAGCCGGGGATGCACAGCGTCTCCGGGGAGCCGATGTCCGCCAGCAGATTGATGACGGTGACGCGTTGACCCGCTTCCAGCCCCGCCCAATCTTCCGCCAGGCCGAGACGCGCCATGGCGGCGTCGGTTTTGTTCCCAATCAGCTCTTCGCGGCTGGATCGATCGAGATTGAGCCAACCGATCTCGGGGCGTGGGCAGCCTCGTTTCTGCAGCGCGCGATAGATCTGGGTGAATGTCTGGCGTGGGTGCTGCGCGAGCAGGTCCCGGACCACCCCCCGCTGCGCCGGACTGAGGGGCTGGGACCACCGCCCGTTGGTCCAGCGTAGGTCTGCGATCTGCTTTTCGATGCGGAACGCCTGCGCCGCTGGTTGCGCCATGGGCGCGCGCCGAAGCGACGGCTCCAACGGGCAGTTCCCGACGGCAGGCGCCGGTGATCGGAGCGGTCGCTGATGAAAGATCCGTTCCGCGACACGCTTGCGCAGGGCTTCGCCGCCGGCTGCGATGCGCGGGTGGTGGGTCGCTTGGATGCGCCAAATGCGTTCGAATTCTTCGCGCACCATATCCCGATCCGCGTACAGGCCCACCGTCTTGAGCTTCAACGTCTGTCCATTTGCGGCCCGCCAGGACAGGTAATCGCCCAGGGTGTCGCAGCCCCGTTCCGCCATTTCAGTGCGCAGCCGGTCGATGCCCGCCTTGACTTGGCTATCGTCGTTGTCGTCTGCGACAGCTCTGAAGCCGCCGGCGTACCCGCGTCGCTTGGCCAAGTTCAGCAGCACGTTGAGCAGGCCCGGAAGTTCCACCCGTTCATGGGCGGAGGCCGATCTGAGAGCGTGGATATGCTGTCCCGGGTCCGGCGGCACCGACCGGAGGTCCAGCCCCAATGCCTCTCCGAGTACCTGCGCCAAGCCGCGCAGCCGGCGCGCCCGCCGCTCGAGTTGTCGGCGCTGTTGGCGTGCCTGGCGTCGCGCCGCCTTCTTCGGCTCCCCGACGCTGCCGCCTTTCGCTGGCAGCACGGGTTCATCAAAGACACGGACGACGTGATATGCAACACCTAGGGGTGCGTTCGTCTCGTTAAGCTCGTACGCCACGAGTCCGACGGAAGCTGTCCCCAGGTCCAGTGCCAACCGGTAGCGCATCGGTCTTCCCCCCTTGTACACGCTGTGCTACGCTGACTATCGTATTAGGTGTTCCGATGGTGGGGACTATCGGCAACAAGGCGGATGCGCTCCCTCGGGGGCGCGGACGCCGTCGATACCGAAAGGCTGCTTCGGCAGCCTTTCGCTTTTCTCGCGCTGCGGACTCCGTGAACGGAGATCGGACGAATGCCTAAGCGACGCGGGCATGCCAGCGAAGCCATCGGGCACTGCGCCGGCGTGAGGACAGGGGAGTCAGCGCGGGCCGGGGACCGGGCGACCTGCAGCCGGTCTTACTCTGGCACGCTGCGTAACCGCGCGCCGTCGTTCTCGGCCGTCAGGAGCCGAAGGGGTCAAGACGCCGAAGGTGTCGGGCCAAAGGCGTCACGTCTTTTAGTTGTCGCAAGACACAAGACCCCGGCGCCCAATGTGCTCGTCTTCGACCTGGACCCGGGGCCGCCGGCGGACCTCGCCGACGCCTGCCGCGTAGCCCGGTTGCTGCGCGGGCTGCTGCGCCAGACCGGGCTCGACTGCTGGGCGAAGACCAGCGGGGGAAAAGGCCTGCACGTGATGGTGCCGCTCAACACCGAGGTGAGCTACGCACGCACCAAGCGTTTCGCCCGCGCCGTGGCCGACACCCTGGCGCGGGATGATCCGGGGCGGATCACGACCAGGATGGCCAGGGCCGGGCGCGTCGGCAAGGTCTTCATCGACTGGAGCCAGAACGACCGCCACAAGACCACCGCCGGCGTATACAGCCTGCGTATCGGCCGCGAGCCGCGGGTCTCGGCGCCGGTGGCTTGGGACGAGATCGACACCGCCCTTGCGGCGGGCGACACCGAGCGGCTGCGGCTGGGACCGGGCGCGGTGCTGCATCGGCTCGCCGAGCGGGGCGATGGCTTCGCGCCGGTGCTGACCCGACGGCAGACGCTGCCGGACTGAACCGGCGTCGCTGCGCCACCCGAGCGGCTTCCATCACCGCCCTCGCAGCGATGGCTCAGCACGGGTTCGGCCTCGTCGCCGAGAATATCGAGAATGGTCGCCATTGATCATCTCCGGTGCTCAGCCGTGCTCACTCCACCGTCACGCTGATCTGCTCGGACATCACCGGCGGGGAGTGCGGGACATGGTCCTTGTCGCCGAGGATCAGCAGCAGCGTGTGCTCCCCGGGCGGCAGGGTGATCTCGGCCTGGGTCTCGCCATTGCCGAAGTGGCGGATGTCGCCCCCCATGGGCTCGCCCGGCGGCGGCAGCTCGTCGTTGTCGATGAGCAGGTGGTGATGGCCGGTGTTCGCCATGTCGCAGCCCGCGGGCGCAACGCCCATGCCCTTGAGCCCGAAGCGGACCACGAAGGTCTGGTCCACCGTCTCGCCATGCGCGGGGGAGATGATGTAGGCGCGCGCGCCCTCGGGCCGGCTGGTGCCGGCGTCGGCCATACCCGCGGCGGCCGTCAGGGCGATGAGGGGCAGCGCGAAGGCGATGGCGGCGATGGGGTGCCTGGTCATGTCGGTGTCTCCAAGTTGGAAGCGGTTGCGTCTTCGCCGCCCAGGCACGCGGATGCGGATGCGCTGCGGACCGGGAACGGCTCTCCCCTCGACCTGCAAGCAGGATCCGTTCCGGCTCCGGCCGCCGGCGTTCGCCGTCAGCAGGGGCCGCCCTGCAGCCAGGCCGAAACGGCGTCCGCCATGGTCTCGGGGGCGTCCTCAGGTACGAAATGGCCGACATGTGGGATGCTCAGGGTCTCATGCTGGCTGAAGGCGGCCGCGAAGCGCCGCCGCTCGCCGGCGCCGATGAACGGGTCGTGCTCGCCCCAGCACAGCAACAGCGGCTGATCGCGGAACAGCACGAGGTCCCGCTCCACGGCCGCGAGGAAGGCGCGGCTGCCGAGCAGCGCCCGCGCCATGTGATGCATGGCGGCCCGACGCTTGCGCTGGCGGAACGGCCCCCGGTAGCCGTCCAGCACGGCGGCCGGCAGGGGTCGGCGCCGGATGGCGATGCGCAAGCCGAGCGTCAGGAAGGCGTCGCAGCATCGGCTCGCGAGGGCGGCGGCCGCGCTCCCCGCCAGCAGGGAGAACAACCGCAGACGCCAGCCGGCCACGCCAGGTACGGGCCAGGCAAAGGTGTTGGCCAGCACCAGCCCACGCAGGGCCTGCGGGCGCCGCCGCGCCGCGGCTAAACCGATGGGTCCACCCCAGTCGTGGGCGACCAGCACATAGGCGTCCAGGCGGAGGGCGTCCAACAGTGCCGCGATGACCTCGGCATGTGCCTCAGGGGCCAGCGGCCGCGGCGGCGTCGAGGAGCGGCCGAAGCCGGGCAGGTCCGGCGCGATACATCGACGCTGCGGGCGCAGCCGGCGGATGACGCCCCGATACAGGAAGGACGAGGTCGGGTTGCCGTGCAGGAAGACCAGCGGCAGGCGCCCTGCCCCAACGGCTGCGGCTGGCCCGTCGTCCACGCAGTGGAGTCGGTGAGCGCCGACCCTGAGCCAGCCGCCTGCGACAGGATCGGCGGCTGCCAGGGCGCCGCTGACCGGGCCAGGGCGTCGGCCGCGATGCACGCTCCGGTACCACCGGCCCTGTGGGCGCCATCGCCCGCCCGGCGCGGCGCGCCGCTCAGGTCCCGGACACCGCTTCGCCGCCGGCGTGGTGCGGTCGCCCATAATGCTCGTCCACCGCCGCCGCCAGTCGGGCCGTGACGGGCGCGTCGCCCTGCAGGCTCGGCGCGTCCTTCAATTGCTCGGCACCGGCGTGGGTGTGCACAGTGCGCTCGGCCCAATCGATGCTGTCCACGCGGTCCACGGGCAGCAGGACCCGCGTCGACATCGGCAGCCAGGACCTGTCCACCACGAGGTAATGCACGGCCCAGGCTGCATCGTCGACGATGACGTCATCGACCCGGCCGACCTGCACCTCGCCCGCGTCGTCTGCGCCGCGCTCCCGGGCGAGGACCCCATAGCCCATCAACTCCCGCAGCGAGCGCAGTCGCTCGCTGCCGTCATCCCGGGCGGGCACCGGCTCGGCACTGTCCGGCGCCTCCGGCACCAGGGGCGCGGGCTCGATCATGGCCTCTCGGGCGCCGATCATGGACGAGGGCAGGGGATAATCGCCCCACAGCCCGCTGCCGAGCCAATAGTCGGGCAGTCCGTGGAAGGCGTTGAGACCCTGCTCGTAACGGCGCGATACGGGGGCATCCGCATCCAGCGGCGGGCCCTGCTCGATCTGCGCCCGGGTGAGGCGCACCGGCAGCCGGCGGCTCGACCAGTCCGGCGTATCCAGCTGCGCCGGCGACACCAATACCTTGCGGCCGGGCAGCCAGCTGCGGGTATCCGCGACCATCCAGCGGACGGCCCATTGGTCTTCATCGAGCAGGAAATCCCGGCAGCGGCCGATCTCCCCATCGGTGGCCTCGAGGCGGTAGCCTTCGGGCTCGGCGAGCGCTATCAGCATGCTGACCTCCAGCGTCTAAAGTGTAAGGCGATGGCCGCCGGTCCCACGGGGCCCGCGCCCGGCCGGGCGCAGCACCTCCCGTCCGGCAGCTGTGACGATGACGGATGGGCAGGGCCCATGCAGGGGCGCGGCACGGAGCAGGACCGTCCGCCGCGGCCTTCGCTTGCTGCCGAAAGCAAGCAAAGCCAGGGCCAGCGTATCGAAGCATTTCGTTCATGGCCCGGTGGCGCTGCCCAGGTCCGGCAGCGGCGCAGGCGACCCCCAGGCGCCGGTGCCTATGCACCAATCCATGGTTGATGGCCACCATTGCGGGGGTGAGCGGTGACGCAGCCGCCGCGGTGGCGGCGGGCCGCGTTGCGCAGTCGGCGGTCGGGTGTTTGCCACCGCAGAGACCGCAATGGATGCTCACGGCTGCGTCCGTCGGTGCGTCGAGCGTACAAAGGCGCCCGCGACTGTCACACTGCGGTATGCAACCTGCTGCAGGCTCGGGGAGAGCCGCGGGAGAGAGCCCATGCGCGAGCAAGATCACGGCCGCCACGAGCGGCACGACGACCATCAGCAGCATCACAAGGCGATGATCGCCGACTACCGCCGGCGGTTTTGGATCTCGGTCGCGCTGACGCTGCCCATTCTGCTGCTCTCGCCCCTGATCCAGTCCTTGCTCGGGCTCACGGACACCCTCGCCTTCCCCGGCGACGACTATGTGCTGCTGGGGCTGGCCACCGCGGTGTTCCTATACGGCGGCTGGCCCTTCCTCGCCGGGCTGGTGTCGGAGCTGCGCGGCGGCGCGCCGGGCATGATGACGCTCATCGCGCTGGCCATCACCGTCGCCTACGGCTACTCGGCGGCGGTGGTGCTCAAGCTCGAAGGCAAGGTCTTCTTCTGGGAGCTGGCCACGCTGGTGGACGTGATGCTGCTCGGCCACTGGATCGAGATGAAGTCCGTCATGGGCGCGTCCGGGGCATTGGAGAGCCTGGTGCAGATGATGCCGGACCGGGCGCTGCGCGTGCGTGAAGACGGCGGGACCGAGGAGATCCCTGTCAGCGAGCTGCACAAGGGCGAGCATGTGCGGGTGCGCCCCGGCGAGAAGGTGCCCATCGACGGCACCATCCTCGAGGGCAAGACCAGCCTGAACGAATCCATGCTGACGGGCGAGTCGCGGCCGGTGGAGAAGCGCGCCGGCGACGAGGCCGTCGGCGGCGCCATCAACGGCGAGGGCAGCATCACCATCGAGGTGCAGAAGACCGGCGCGGACACCTATCTGTCACAGGTGATCGACACCGTGCGCCAGGCACAGGCGTCGCGCTCGCGCACCCAGGACCTCGCCGACCGTGCCGCCGCCTGGCTCACCTACATCGCACTCACCGCCGGCGCGCTGACCTTGGCCGCCTGGCTCGGCGTCGGCCGCGCCTTCGACTTCGCGCTGGAGCGCATGGTCACCGTGATGGTCATCACCTGCCCGCATGCCCTGGGGCTCGCCGTCCCGCTGGTGGTGGCCGTCAGCACCAGCCTGGCCGCCGGCCGCGGCCTGTTGATCCGCGACCGGGCCGGGTTCGAGCGCGCGCGCAAGCTCGACGCCGTCGTCTTCGACAAGACCGGCACCCTCACCGCCGGGCGCTTCGGGGTCACAGGAGTCGCCAGCTTCGGCAGTCTGCAGGAGGACGAGCTGCTGCGCCTCGCCGCCGGGCTGGAGTCCCATTCCGAGCACCCCATCGCGCAGGGCATCGTCGCGGCGGCGAAGGACAAGGGCATCGAGATCCCGGACGCCGCCGATCTCGAGAACCTCGCCGGCCGCGGCGCCAAGGCCCGCGTCGAGGGCCGCACCATTCATGTGGTGAGCCCCGGCTATCTGCGCGAGCAGGAGATCCCGCTGGACGGCAACGCGGTGGCGGCCTTCCGCGAGAATGGCAACACCCTGGTTTATGTGCTGGCGGACGAGCGCCCGCTGGGCGCCATTGCGCTGGCGGACATGATCCGCGACGAATCCCGCGAGGCCATCGAACGGCTCCAGCACATGGGCATCGACTGCATCATGCTCACCGGCGATACCGAGGCCGTGGCCAAAGCCGTCGCCGGGGAGCTCGGCTTGAGCGACTACTTCGCCGAGGTGCTGCCGGACGAGAAGGCGGCGCGCATTCAGGAGGTCCAGCGGGGCGGACGCACAGTGGCCATGGTGGGCGACGGCGTCAATGACGCCCCGGCGCTGGTGCAGGCGGACCTGGGCATCGCCATCGGCGCCGGTACCGACGTGGCCGTGGAGTCCGCCGACATCGTGCTGGTGGAGTCCGACCCGCGTAACGTGGCCGATGTGATCGAGCTCTCCCGCGCCACCTACGGCAAGATGATCCAGAACCTGTTCTGGGCCACCGGCTACAACGCCGTCGCCATTCCTTTGGCCGCGGGCGCCGCCTACGGCATCGGCGTCGTGCTGAGCCCGGCGGTGGGTGCCGCGCTGATGTCGCTGTCCACCGTCATCGTCGCCATCAATGCGAAGCTGCTGGGGCGCTTCGAGCCGTCCGCCGGCCCGGGTTGAGACGCACCGCGCAGCCGCGCGCCGCGGTCGCACTGCCCCGGCGCGCGACGGTGCGAAGCGACGGGCGGCCCCTTGCAGCCTTCGCCGTACTCGCCAGAGTTGGTCATCCGCGACGGACATAGGCCCCGCTGATGTCGGCATCGGCCGGTTTTTGCCCTGGATGCAGTTGGTCCGCCGACAAGTGACTGCCGTCAGGTTGCGGGCCGCGGGCGTGCTTGCGCGGGGACTGCGCCGTGTTAGCCTCACACCCTCTGCGGATGACCCAGGCTTTCGCTCGGCTTCTCCCGCCGACGAAGCTGGGGTAAGCTCTAGGGCCTGCGACAGGTTCCACCTGCATCCGCAACGCTTCGCACGATGAGGTATCCCGTGCAGCCAGCCGAAACCGCCAGCGCCGCAGATACGGGCGGCGCTTCCCGCCCCGGTCTCCCCCACTTCGCGCTCACCTTCGCCGTGAGCCTGCTGCTCTGGGTGCTGCTCGCGGGCAGCCTCCAGCCACAGGAACTGCTCGCCGGTGCGATGGTCGCCCTGCTGGTGACGCTGGTGGCCGCACCCCGGCTCGGCATTTTCACCGGCATGCGCTTCTCCATTGCGGCGCCGGTGCATCTGGTGCTGTACCTGGGGCGCTTTTTCGTCGCACTGGTGGTGGCCAACTTCGACGTGGCCCGCCGTGTACTGGCGCCGTCGCTGCCCATCCGCCCGGCCGTGGTGGAGGTACATACCGACCTGCGCTCGGCCCTCGGGCGCATGCTGCTGGCGAACAGCATCACGCTGACCCCGGGCACCCTCACCATCGACGTGCACGAGGACCGCCTGCTGGTGCACTGGATCGACTGCCCGCCCGGCACCGACCTGCCGCAGGCGACGGCGGCCATCGCCGCGGGCTTCGAGCGGCACATCCGGGGGTTCCTCAAATGACGCTGAATGCGCTCGAGATCATCGCCTTCGGGCTGGTGGGCATCGCCCTGGTCATCGGGCTGCTGCGGCTGGTGCTGGGGCCGGGGGCAGCGGACCGCATCGTCGCCGCGGACACCCTGTCGGTGACGGCCACGGCGGGCATTGCCGGCTTCGCGGTGTTCTTCGCGACGCCGCTGTACCTGGATGTGGCGCTGGTGTTCGGTGTGCTGGCCTTCGTCTTCGTCGTCGCCATCGCCCGCACCATCGAGGCCAATTGGGACGCGCCCGGGCGCACCACCGACACCGAGGCAGAGCGCCCATGAGACTCATCGCGGACCTGTTCCTGCTCCTGGGCGCGGCTTTCCTGCTGCTCGGGGCGCTCGGCATCCTGCGCATGCCCGACGTCTACAACCGCATCCAGGCGGGCACCAAGTCCGTGACCCTGGGCGCCGTGGCCTTCCTGCTGGGCGTGGCGCTGCTGCACCCGGCCTGGTGGGCCACAGTGGTCTGCATCGCGGGCTTCATCCTGTTCACGAGCCCTGTCGCCAGCTCCACCATCGCCCGGGCGCTGTTCCTTGCGGGCGTGCGCCCCTGGCAGCAGGACGACGGCCCGCGGACGCCACCGGCGCGGCAACTGACTGACGCCGCCGGCACGGAGTGACGCCATGATCCCCGACGTCGATCTGGACCTGCAGACCCTGTTCGCGCTGGTGATGGTCGCGCTGGTGCTGGTGTCCGCCGTGCTGGTGCTGATACTGGACAACATGATCAGCGCGGTGGCCGCCTCCGGCGTCGTGTCGCTGGGCGTGGCGGTGCTCTTCGTGCTGCTGCACGCCCCGGACGTGGCCATGACCGAGGCCGTGGTCGGCGCCGGGCTCTCCGGCGTGGTGCTGGCGCTGGGGCTGCGGCGGCTCGGCCTCTGGCAACTGGACGCGACCGACACTTCGCCTGAGCGTCGCGGAGGTAAGCCGGATGCGTAACCTTGCCTCGCTGGTCTTCACCGCCGGCCTCGCCTTCCTGCTGCTGGTCATTGCGGCCCAGCTCGGCTTCGGCGAGCCGCCCATGCGCGTCGGCGGCGCCATCCTGGAGCAGGCACCCGCCGAGGTGGGTGCCGCCAACATCGTCACCGCGGTGCTGCTGGGCTACCGCGGCATCGACACCCTGGGCGAGCTGTCCATCCTGTTCGCCGCCGCCACCGCCACCGGACTGGTGCTGGTGCGCGGGCGCAAGGACTGCGGCCACGGCACGTCGGACCCGCCCGGCGGCTTCATCCTGCGCACCGGCGCGGACCTGCTCTTCCCGCTGCTGCTGGTGGTGGGCTTCTACATCATCCTGCACGGCCATCTGACGCCGGGCGGCGGCTTCCAGGGCGGCGTCATCCTGGCGGCGGCCTTCTTCGTGCTGGTGCTGGCGCGCCCGGGTGCGGACGGCTCCGGGGGCACGAGCCACACGGCCATCGCCTTCATCGAGGGGCTGGCGGGCGCCGGCTTCATCGCCATCGGGCTCTGGTCCCTGTGGGACGGCGGGGAGTTTCTCGCGCCCCTGCTGGGCAAGGGCGTCATGGGCGAGCTGCTGTCCGCCGGCACCCTGCCGCTGCTGTCGCTGGCGGTGGGGCTCAAGGTGGGCGCAGAGCTGGCGGGGCTGATGACCCAGCTGGCCGAGCAGCCGGCGGGGCCGCAGCACCCGCATCCACAGGCGGAGGACCGGGGGTCATGAGCGCGATGGGGCCTGACAGCCTGAGCTTCGTGGTGGTGATGTACGTCGGCGCCTTCGGACTGCTGGTGATCGGCGCCATCGGCATGGTCATGTCCAATCACCTGTTCCGGATGGTGCTGGCGCTGGTCATCGCCGAGGCCGGTGCCAACCTGCTGTTGGTGCTGAGCGGCTGGCGCGACGGCGCGCTGGCGCCGATCCTGGGCACCCACGCGGCCGACGTGCCCATGGTGGACCCGGTGCCGCAGGTGCTGGTGCTGACGGCCATCGTCATCGGCGTCGGCGTGCAGGCACTGGCGGTGTCGGTGCTGCTCAAGATCCACCGCATCTACGGCACGCTCGACGTGCGCGCGCTGCGCCGGCACCTGGAGCTGGACATCTGCCGCGACGCCGGCATGGCGCCGGAGGGCAGCCGCGAGGCGCCGGCGGGTGAGCGGCCCCTCCCGCCGCCCATCCCGGTCGCGGACGCGTTGCGCACAGCTGCCACCGACCAGACCGGAGCCACCTCATGACCGGCCTGTTCTCCATCAGCCAGGGCCACAGCGTGCTGCCGGTGGTGCTGCCGCTGCTGGCGGCCTTCCTGATGCAGCCCCTCGGGCGGGTGGCCAGGCCCCTGGCCCTGCTGCTGGGGCCGGCGACGCTGGCGCTGAGCGCCTACCTGCTGATCCGGCTGTGGCTGGCCTATGGGGATGCACCCTATGCGCTGGCCATCGGCGGCTTCGCACCGCCGCTCGGCATCACCTTCTACGTGGACCGCCTGGCGCTGCTCTTCGCCACCGCGGTGCCGGTGCTGACCCTGCTGTTCTGGTCCCGCGGCGAGGACGATGCCGACCCGCTGCGGCGCGACGCTGTGATGCTGCTGCTGGCGGCGGCGGCCACGGGGCTGGCGCTGTCCGGCGACCTGTTCAACATCTACGTCTTCTACGAGCTGGTGGCGGTGGCGAGCTTCGGGCTCGTGACCCTGCGCGCCACGGGTGCGGCCTACATCGCCACCGTGCGCTACCTGCTGCTGTCGGCCCTGGGCTCGGTGCTGGCGCTGGTGGGCATCGCCATCGTCTACCTGCAAACCGGCACCCTGAGCCTGGCCCAGCTCGCCATGCTGGCGCCCGATGCGCTCCAGAACCCGCTCGGGCTCGCGCCCTTTGCGCTTTTGCTCATCGGCTTCGGCGTCAAAGCGGAGCTGTTCCCGGTGAACACCTGGGTGCCGGAGGTCTATGCGACGGCGCCGACGCGGATCAGCGCGCTGCTGGCGGGGCTGGTGTCGAAGCTGGCGGTGATCGTCGTGGTGCGGCTGCTGGTGCTGGCCTTCGACGGCACCGGCGCGACGCAGCTCATGCTGGCGCTGGGGGCACTCGGCTTCGTCACCGGCGAGCTCGCGGCCTGGCGGGCGCGGGACCTCAACCGCATGCTCGCCTACTCCAGCATCGGGCAGCTGGGGCTCGTCTTCGTCGGCTTCTCGCTGGGGGGCACCGCCGGCATGCTGGCGGGACTGGCGCTGGTGCTGCATCACCTGATCATCAAATCGGCCCTGTTCGCCCTGGCCACCCGCTGGCGCGGTGCGCTCGCGCGCCTCACCGGCGCCGCCCGCTCGGCACCTGTGTCGGCAGGTCTGGTGGTGCTGTTCGCGCTGTCGCTCATCGGTGTGCCGCCGCTGCCCGGGTTCTGGGCCAAGCTGCTGCTGGTGCTGGGCCTGGTGGAGCTGTCGACGCCGCTGGCCTTGGGTGCGCTGGCGCTGGTGCTGCTGGGCTCCGCGGTGGAGGCCAATTACCTGTTCCGTCTGGTGGTGCGGCTGTACGCCCGGCCCGACGACGCGTCGACCCCGGCCTTGCCGAAGCCGAAGCTGCTGGACTTCGGGGTCGCCTCCGCGGCGGGCGTGCTCCTGCTGGCGGCCACGGTGTCGGTGGTGCCGGTGTCCGGCTGGCTGCGCGGCGTCGCCGACCAGGCCGCAGACCGCGCCGCGTACATCGACACCGTGTTCCCGACGACGCTGGTGCAGAGCGGCGCCCGCTGAGCCCCTGTAACGAGCCAGATCAACCGGCGGTCGCCGTCACGCCTTCCGGAGAGCCCACCCGATGCAGTTGCCCGCCCTGCCCCTTCCGGCCCTGCCCGCGCTCCCGTTGCCTGGCGCCCTGACGCCGCTGGACCTGCTCTTCGCAGCGGCCGCGGCGACGCTGCTGCTGGCCCTGCTGCTGGGGCGCTGGCGCATGGCCGGGCCGCTTATGGTGATGGGCTACGGCGTGCAGTTCTGGCTGCTGCTCGAAACCGGCACGCTGCGCGGCGAGCCCATGACGGCGGCGATGCGCTTCGAGATCCTGGGCCACGCCCTCGGCTGGCGCTACGACGCCCTGTCCTGGTTCTTCGCGATGATCACCATCGGCGCCGGCTTCGTGTCCGCCTGGTACGCGGGCGGCGGCTGGCAGGGGCTGTATCGCAGCCAGGGCCACGGCCCGCGGCTCTTCCACGTGGCGCTGGCGGCGAATGTGCTCTCGATGCTGCTGCTGGTGGGCAGCGGCGACTTCCTGTCGCTGTTCATCGGCTGGGAGCTGGTCAGCTGGGCGAGCTTCCTGCTGATGGCGGTGGCCGGCGGCATCGCGGCGCAGGCGGCGCTGCGCTATGTGACCTATGCCTTCGCCGGCGCCATGGCGGTGCTGGGTGCGCTGGTGCTGATCTACGGCGTCACCGGGTCCTTTTCGTATGCGGACTTCGCCGCCGCGGTGCCGACCATAACCAACGGTCAGCTCTGGGTGCTGGTGGCGCTGCTGGTGGGCGGCTTCGGCGTCAAGCTCGGGCTGATTCCGCTGCACCTGTGGCAGGCGCCGGCCTATGCCGAGACGCCGGGTCCGGGCTCGGCCTTCCTCGGCGCCATCTCCGCGCGCATGGGGCTCTATGCCATCGTCGTCGTCTTCGTGGCCCTGGTGGGTATCGGGCGACTGGTGCAGATGGAGATCCCCTACACCTTCATCAGCGCCCGGGAGCTGCTCTGCTGGATCGCGGCGCTGACCATCATCTTCCCGACCTACACGGCGCTGCAGCAGCACGACGCCCGTTACCTGCTGGCCTGGCACGGCATCGGCCAGGGCGGCTACATGCTGCTCGGGCTCTTGGTGGGCACCGCCAACGGCTCCGCCGGCGGGCTGCTGCACGTGTTCAACTACGCCATCACCCAGGCGGCGCTGCTGATGGCGGTGTTCGCAGTGATGTACCGCACCGGCACCGCGGACCTGAACAAGCTGGGCGGGCTCTTCACCCGCATGCCCATCACCTTCGTCGTGCTGCTGATCGGCATCATCAGCCTTGCCGGGCTGCCGCCCATGGCGGGCTTCGTGTCCAAGTGGCTGGTTTACCGCTCGCTCATCGCAGCGGAGATGCCGTTTTTGTTCGTGGCGTCGGTCATCGGCACGCTCGGCACCATCCTGTCGGTCTACAAGCTGATCCACAACATCTTCCTGGGCCAGCTGCGCCTTGAGCACGAGCAGGTGCGCGAGGCGCCCGTCAGCCTGCTCGCGCCCATGCTGGGGCTGTCCACGGTGATCTTCCTGGCCGGCGTCTTCCCGGGACCGGCGCTCTCCTGGGTGGCCGAGGTGCAGCGGGCGCTGGGTCTGGAAGTCATCAGTTACACCCTGGGCGGCGTCGAGAGCCCGCAGGGCAGCATCGACATGGTCTGGCTGGTGGGGGTGCTCTTCGCCGGCTTCGGCGTCGGCGCACTGGTGTTCTACGGCTTCGGCGGCAAGTCGAAGCGGGTGCACCAGCTGGACAACTACGCCGGCGGGCATTTTCTGACCGCCGACGTGCGCTATCACTACAGCGACAACTTCTACGCCGGCCTGATGCACCTCATCGGCGGGCTCTACAAGGGCGGCTTCCGCTGGCTGGAGGGGACGGTCACGTCCACCGTGGACATGCTGTCGTTCTCCACCGTGGGGGTGTATCGGTATGTGCAGCCGACCTTGTTCTTGCTGGCGGCGGCAGCGGTGATGCTGGCTTGGGTGGTGTTGTAAGCTCGACGCAGCGGATGACCTGGTCGTGCCCACTGTCCTGCGCATCAGAGGGTTTCGGTTCCATTTCTACTCGGATGAGGGCAACGAGCCCCCGCACATCCACGTGCGCTGCGGGGACGGCGAATGCAAATTCTGGCTGGACCCGATCAGCCTGGCGCGCAATCGCGGTATCCCGCCGAAGCTGCTCCGTGAGATAGAGAGTCTGGTCTACGAAAGGCAAGTCTTCCTGAGAGAGAAATACCATGAGCATCTCCGCGACTGACGGCGAACCCTGCGCCATCACTGCCTGGGCGGAGCGACGCATGATCTATGTCGAGCTTACGGATGGCAGGGTCATCGGCTTCCCGGCGGACCGCTTCCGGATACTCCACGGGGCGTCCGACGAAGCGCTCAAGCAGGTGCAGGTCGAAGTATCAGGGCACGCCCTGCGCTGGGAAGCACTGGACGAAGACCTGACCGTGGCCGGCATTGTTGCAGGTCGGTTTCAGCTGCCGTTGCCGGATGCGGCGACATGAATGCGCGGGGGCGTTTTGCTGGTTCCAGGGCTTCGATCATCCCGTCGGCCACCACCTTGTTCGCGGTGGCGGCGGCGGTGGTGATGCTGGCCTGGGTGGTGTTGTAAGCGGGCGAGCCAGGCCGGTGCCGATCGCGATACCAGTACGATGCCGACCGTTCACGTCGTTCAGGGTCCGCACCGGTTTTTCTTCTACAGTTTCGACTGCAACGAGCCACCGCATGTCCATGTCCAGCGCGAGCGCAGACTCTGCAAATTCTGGCTGGAGCCGGTCAGCCTGGCCAGGAACGCTGGCTTCACGGCAAAAGAGCTGAACGCGCTGCGAAGGACCATCCTGGATAACCTGGCTGGCATTCAAGAGGCATGGCATGAGCACTGCGGCTGACCATACAGAAGCGCGCCTCCGACAACTGCATGTCACCGACGACGAAATCATCGCCGAGCTCACCGACGGCCGGACGATCAGCGTGCCCCTGGCCTGGTCGTGGCGACTGTCCGATGCCACGCCCGAGGCACGTCAGAACTTCCAGATCCTCGGCGACGGACAGGGTGCGCACTGGCCGGATGTCGATGAAGACATCAGCGTCGCAGGCATGCTGAGCGGTATGCCGGCCCCGCGGCCGCAGAAGTCACCGGCGAAAGACGCGGCCTGAAGCCGCCGCCTCAGACTGCTCCTGGGGCTCGACGGCCTCCAGGCGACCATCAACCAGGCACGAATCGCCTCACGAGACCACGTCGATGCACTGGCAACACCTCCTGATCGAGCTCACGCTGATGCCGCTGATCGCCTTCATCGTCGGCATGGCCATGGTGCTGATGATGCGCAGGATCGGCGCGAAGCTGCAGCGCCGGGTCGGGCCGCCCTTCTTCCAGCCGCTGTACGACATCGTCAAGCTGCACAGCAAGCAGACGCAGGTGTCGCACGGGCTGATCCACGAGATCGGCATCGTCATGGCCATCGGCGGTTTCGTAGCCGCGGAGACCCTGCTGCCGGTGCCGGGCATGAACGGCATCGCCGAAAAGGGCGGGCTCATCGCGCTCCTGTACATCACCATGATCCCGTCGCTGGGGCTCGCGCTCGGCGTCGGCCAGTGCGCGAACCCGAACGGGTCCATCGGCATCTCCCGCGCCCTGACGGCGATGCTGGCCTACGACATCCCCTTCGTCATCGTCGCCTTCGGCGTGGCCTTCATCTATGGCTCCACCAACCTGGTGGAGATGATCGCCATGCAGCAGGCGGGCGGCATCGCCACCTGGGGCATCGTGCAGAATCCGCTGCTCGCCATCGCCGGACTCATCGCCATGCAGGGCATGCTCGGCAAGCAGCCCTTCGAGATCTACGTGGCCCCGGCGGAGATCGCCACCGGACCGATGGTGGAGATGGGCGGCAAGTTCCTGGGCGGGCTGTTCGTGATGCAATGCTTCCAGCTCTACACCGCCGGCGTCCTCTACACGACGCTGTTCCTGGGCGGCGGCGAGAACTGGCTGACCTTCCTGATCAAGGTCTTCGCGGTGGTGGCGATTCCGATGTCCATCGCCTACCTGTTCCCGCGCTACCGCACCGAGGACGTGGTTCGGCTGCTCTGGACCTGGCCTACCATGATCGGGCTGCTGGGTCTGGCGTTTCTGATGACCTGAACGACCTGACGGAGCAAAACCCCTGCACACCGGAGGCGACATGCTCTTCACAGTCGAAACCGAGCGCGAGGACGATGGTCGCTGGATCGCCGAGATCGAAGCCATTCCCGGGGCGCTTTGCTATGGAGCCAGTCATGAAGAAGCCGTTGCGAAAGTCGAGGCGCTGGCACTCAGGGTCTTGGCGGATCGGATCGAGCACGGCGAGCAGCCCGTAGAACCGATTACGATCACTTTTGCGGCGGCATGAGTCGCTGGCCCTCCACAAAGGCCAAACGTGTGTTGGCGGCGCTAGTCAAGATTGGATGGGGCATCAAGCGACAGAGCAGCTCGCACCGGATACTGGAGCGCGATGGTTATCCAGACGTCGTATTCGCGTTCCACGACCGTGATGAGATCGGACCCAGAATGTTGGCACGCATTGCGAAGCAGACCGGGCTCACACCAGAAGACCTATGATCGGCGAGCACCGCTGGCCGGGGCATCCTTCACGAGGCTGAATATGACCAAGGCACACCAAACCGATCAGAAGCAGCTCGCCCGCGCGGGCGACCCGCTGCCGGTGAAGGCCGGTAAGCGCACCAACCCGCTCGCCCATGTCTTCGACGAGCTCATCGCCTTCGCGCAGTCACGCTCGCTGTTCATGCTGCACTACTGCACCGGCTGTGGGGCGGTGGAGCTGCCGCCGGCGATGACCTCGCGCTTCGACATGGAGCGGCTCGGCATCCAGCCCATGGTGACGCCGCGGCAGGCGGACATCCTGCTGGTGACGGGCTATGTCTCGGTGAAGACCTTAAAGCGCGTCATCCTGACCTATGAGCAGATGCCCTCCCCCAAGTACGTCATCGGCATCTGCTCCTGCACCGTCAACGGCGGCATGTACTGGCAGAGCTATGCGACCGCCAAGAAGCTGAACGACTATCTGCCGGTGGACATGTACATCGCCGGCTGCATGCCGCGACCGGAGGCGGTCATCGCCGGCTTGCGCGAGCTGATCGAGAACATCAAGAACGGCGAGGGCAACGCCTGGCAGGACTATTACCGCCGTTACGATTATTACCTCGGCAACCAGCAGCGGCTGTTCGGCGAGACCTGGCAGACACCCACCGACATCATCAGTGAGGCGGAGCACTACGGCCAGCTCGGCCCGGAAACGCGCGGCGAGCACACGGCGCTGCTGGAGCAGCACCAGAAGCCGCTGGAGGCGCTGGACATCAAGCTTTCCATCGCCGAGCTGGAGCAGCAGCGTAACTGGCGCTCGACTGGGTAGGAAGGCGCCGAGGAAAGACGCGAAGGCGAGGACGCGGGGAGAAGAGGCTCGCGCGAAGACGCGAAGAAGACGGCGCGCGGATGCGGAGCGGTATGGACGTAGAGGAAGTCTCTTCCATTGTGGTGGATACGGCGTTTCGGCTGCATCGGGATCTTGGGCCGGGCTTGCTGGAATCGGTTTACGAGGCCGTGCTGGCCCGGATGCTGGAGAAGCGTGGCTTGCGGGTCGAGCGTCAGAAGCGGGTTGCGTTCGACTTTGACGACATGCACTTCGATGAAGGGCTCCGCATCGATCTGCTCGTCGCCGACTGTCTGGTGATCGAGGTCAAATCAGTGGAGAAGTTACTGCCGCTACACATGAAGCAACTGCTCACCTATTTGCGCCTGATGGATCTGCGCGTCGGCTTGGTGATCAACTTCGGCGCAGCGACCTTCAGGGAAGGCGTACGGCGCGTCGTCAACAATCATCATGAACTTACAGCTTCAACTCTCCGCGTGAATCAATGACAAGGACCCACGCCATGAACCTCTCTACATCAGGCCTTGGTCATAACTCCGACCATCTCGCGAGAATGGACCCGGGACGCAGAGCGTCCGCCCTTGCTCCCACGCGGGAGCGTGGGAGCCAGCGCCGGCCCTGTGGCCGGACCTCCGCTCGACGCCCTGCGTCAAATCCAGACCCCTCGCGTTTACGCGTGCCCTCTTCTATTCGCGTCTTCGCGTGCCCTCTTCAGACCCGCGCCTTCCCCTTCGCGCCTTCGCATCTTCGCGTGCCACCTCTTCAGTCGCGTCTTCCCCTTCGCGTCCTCGGGTCTTCGCGTGCCCCCTCTTCAATTCGCGTCTTCCCCTTCGCGTCTTCGCGACTTCGCGTGCCACCTCTTCAATTCGCGTCTTCACCTCAGCGTCTTCGCGTGCCACCTCTTCAATTCGCGCCTTCACCTCAGCGTCTTCGCGTGCCACCTCTTCAATTCGCGTCTTCGCGTCTTCGCATGCCACCTCTTCATTCGCGCCTTCCCTGCGCGTCTTCGCGTGCCCCTCTTTCCAGCGTCTTCGCGTGACATCGCACCCAACGTCTTCGCGTGACAAGCTTCCAACCACCTTCGCGTGAGCCAACCCAACACAGGCCGACCCATGACCAAAGGCAAAGAGCTCTCCACCTGGCTCGACAAAGTGCTGTCGGAGCTGGAAGGCATCGAGTTCCGGCGCAAGTCGAGCCGCCGGCTGCGCGTTGACGTGGCGGCGGATGCCCTGCCAGCGCTCCTGGAGCTGCTGCGCGGACGGGCATCGTACGTGCACCTGTCCGCCATCAGCTGCGTGGACTGGCCCGACGACGGCGCCTTCGAGCTGGTCTACCACGTCTGGTCCTACGAGCTGCAGTCGCTGGTGTCGGCCCACACGCGCATTCCGCGGGAGCCCGGCGTCTACATCTCGGTCTACGACATCTACACCCCGGCCGCCTTCTTCGAGCGGGACATCCACGAGATGTTCGGTGTCTACTTCGAGGGCAGCCCGGATATGAGCAAGTTCATCCTCACCGAATGGGACGGCCCGCCGCCCATGCGCAAAGACTTCGACTCCGAGGCCTGGGTCAACGATCACTTCGACTGGCAGGACTACAACCCCGAGTGGCTGAAGGAGATCGTCGCCCAGGGCGGCGGCATCGCGATCCGCCCCGACGAGCAGCGCTTCAGCCGGAAATGAGAACCTGGTGGCAAGTGGCCGGGCAAAACCCCGCACCATGAGCCGATGGCTACTCCCTTCTCCTGGGCCCATCGCCTGGATACGGTTCAAAAAGACCTCAAACACTTGTGTCGCCAAAGCCGACGCCGTCGACGACTGGTTTTTGAATCTTCTCCCAGCTCCTACCAATTCATTCAAGCCCCAGCCCCTGATCCGCCATGAGACCCGAAAACTACGAGACCCAGCGTCAGCCGCCGAGCCACGAGTACGAGCTGAACATCGGCCCGAACCACCCCGGCATCGAGGGCAACTACGCCTTCAAGCTGCGGCTGCACGGCGACGAGGTCATCGAGGGCCGCGCCGATGCCGGCTACCTGCACCGGGGCTTCGAGAAGCTGATGGAAGGCCGGCTGTGGATCCAGAACCTGGCCATCACGCCGCGCATCTGCGTGCCGGACCCGGTGCCCATGGAGATCAGCTACTGCCTCGCCGTGGAGGACCTGTGCGGTCTTGAGGTCCCGGAGCGCGCCAAGTGGCTGCGGGTGCTGCAGGCGGAGCTCTCGCGCCTCGCCGCGCATCTGTTCACCTTCGGCGGCCATGCGGCCACCACGGGCATGTACACGCCCATGTTCTGGGGCATGGCGGACCGCGACCTGATCCTGGACCTGTTCGAGGAGCTCTGCGGCGGGCGCGTCTACCACATCTACAACATCCCCGGCGGCGTGCGCCGGGACATGCCGCCGGGCTTCATCGAGCGGGTGTCCAACACCATCGACTACCTGGAGTCCCGGCTGCCGGACTACGACAACCTGATGTTCCGCAACCGGGTGTTCGTCAAGCGCGCCCGCGGCGTCGGCGTCATCAGCCAGCAGCACGCGCTGGACTGGGCCGTCACCGGGCCAAACCTGCGCGCCACGGGGCTCGCCTTCGACGTGCGCCGGGACGACCCCTACCTGGTCTACGACCAACTCGACTTCGACATCGTCACCGAGGACGCCGGCGACGCCTGGGCGCGCGCCCTGGTGCGGCGCAAGGAGCTGTTCGAGAGCATCAAGATCATCCGCCAGGTGCTGGCGAAGCTGCCGGAGATCGAAGGCCCCATCCGCTGCCCCATCCCGAACCCGCTTGCCTGGAACGTGCCCGCGGGCTCGACTTACGTGCGTATGGAGTCCTCCAAAGGCGAGCTCGCCTGGTACGTGGTCTCCAACGGCGGCGAGAAGCCCTACCGCACCCACGTGCGCGGCCCCTCGCAGATGCACGCGGTGCAGGTGCTGGAGAAGCTCTCCGTCGGCTGCCGCATCGAGGACGTCGCGCAGATCATGTTTTCCCTGGACGCCTGCCCCCCGGAGGTGGACCGCTGATGAGCCGTATCGACCCGAACGACAAGGGCAGCATCCTCGCGCCCCTCAAGAACCTGCAGTTCTTCGGCCGCAAGGCGGTCACCGAATCCCTGGACCCGCGCCCGGCCTCCGCCAACTACCGCGGCTTCCACCTCAATGACTGGGAGGCCTGCATCGGCTGCAGCACCTGCCAGAAGGTCTGCGACAACGCCGCCATCACCATGGCGGAGGTGCCCGGCCTGCCGGAGGACCCAGAGAAGGGCGTCCGCAACCTGCGCCCGGCCATCGACTACGGCCGCTGCTGCTGGTGCGCGCTCTGCGTCGACCTCTGCCCCACCGGGTCCATCTCGCTGTCGCGCGAGTACGTGCACACCTGCACCGACCCCGAGCTCGACAGCTACTTCGTGCTGCCGGACAGCAGCGGCATCCACGGCGTCGCCTACGACAAGGGCTGGGCCAAGCACGCCGAGAGCGACATGGTGGCGCTGGAGCGCACCGACATGCCGGAGCTGGCCCCCGAGGCGCGCATCGGCAATTTCGACGAGATCGTCGACGGCTACGACCGCAACCAGGGCATCATCGAGGCGTCGCGCTGCGTGCAGTGCGGCATGTGCCACGACGCCTGCCCGACGCACATGAACGCGCCGGAGTACATCCGCGCCATCTGGCAGGACGACATCGAAGAGGCCGTGCGCCAGATCTACCGCACCAACCCCTTCGCGCACACCTGCGGGCGGGTCTGCACGCACCGCTGCGAAACCGCCTGCTCCGTCGGCCACCGCGGCGAGCCCATCGCCATCCGCTGGCTCAAGCGCTTCGCCATGGACCAGCTGAGCCACGAACGGGTCAAGCAGATCGCCGCCGAGGGCAGGCAGTCCTCTCCCAGCGGCCAGCGCATCGCCATCATCGGCGCCGGCCCCGCCGGGCTCACGGCGGCCTACGACCTTGCCATGCAGGGCCATGCGGTAAAGGTCTTCGAGGCCATGGGCGCCGCCGGCGGCATGACCCGCTACGGTATCCCCTACTACCGGTTGCCGGCGGACAAGCTGGACAACGACGTGGACGTGATCACCTCCCTCGGCGTCGAGATCCAGTACGACACCCGCGTCGGCACCGACGTGACCATGGAGCAGCTGCGCGATGATTACGACGCGGTGCTCATCGCCGTGGGCCTGTGGATGGGCCGCTCCACCCGGGTCAGGGGAGCGGATGCCGAGGGTGTGCACCGCGCCGTGGAGCTGCTGCGCAAGGTCGCCGACGGCGAGTCCATCCCGGTGCCGAAGCGCGCCGTCATCATCGGCGGCGGCAACGTGGCCATGGACATCGCCCGCACCCTGGCCCGGCTGCAGAAGCGCAAGCACGGCCAGGTGGCCATCACCCTCACCGCCCTGGAGGACATCGACCACTTCCTCGCCGACCCCGACGAGATCAGGGAGGCGCGCGAGGAAGGCGTGGAGATCCTGGACGCCCGCGGGCCGCAGGAGGTCATGCTCGACGGACAAGGCCGCGCCACCGGCCTGCGCACGCTGAAGGTGCTGTCCATCTTCGACGGGCAGGGCCGCTTCGCCCCCAAGTTCGACGACGCCGACGAGCTGGTCCACGATGGCGACATGGTGGTGGAGGCCATCGGCCAGGCCGCCGACGTGAATCTGCTGGGCGAGGCCCTCACCGAGGAACTGGAGTGGCAGCGCGGGCGTCTCAGGGTCGACGAGCAGCTGCGCACCTCCGCGGACTGGCTCTGGGCCGCCGGCGACATGGTGCGGGGCCCGGACGTTGTCTCTGCCGTCGCCGACGGCCACAGGGCCGCCGCCAGCATCCACGATCACCTGATGATTTCGGAGCAAGCCGCATGAGCAGCATGCAGGAAGGCGAATCCGCCAGCTACGCCAAGATCAAATCCATGACCACGCTGAAGGACGTGCTCGCCGTGGCCACGTCCTTCGAGGAGAGCGCCCGGGACTTCTACACGGACCTGATTCCCAAGGTCAGCAAGCGCTTCCGCTGGCTGGTGGAGGAGCTGGCGCAGGAGGAGCAGGGCCACTATGACCTCTTCACCAGCCTCGCCGCCCGCGACGACGTCGAAGACGCGATCCAGGCGGAGATCGAGCGCCCGGTCACCGACGGCAAGTTCGCTGACGCCGTGATGACTCCGGACCTGGGCGAGCAGCCCGACGACCAGGCCGTGCTCCAGTACGCCATGGGCCGCGAGCACCTGGCCATGACCCACTACCGCTCCCTTGCCGACAGCACCGCCCCCGGCCCCATCAAGGAGCTGTTCGAATACCTCGCCAACGAGGAGGCCAAGCACAAGGAAGAGCTGGAGAAGCTCTACTACGAAACTGTCCACGCCGGCGGCGTGTGACGCACCTGGCGGCCGTGACCGGCCCGCGGGAACAGACGCCGGCCGGGGGACGCAAGCCAGAGCCGCGTCTGGGCCGCCCTGGAGACTGGTACGGCTGCGGCCAGCGCTCCTGCACCGCCGGCGGACCGCAGTCCGCCCGCCCCAGCGTGCCGACCGGAGTCGGCGTATCCGGCACGGCCGCGCGACCGCAGCAGCTGCGCACTAGAACCTTGCCCAGACCCGGGCCGCGAAGACGTTGTCCACGTCGTCCAGAATCACATTGGGCATTGCGGCGCCGGGCAGTCCCGGGGCCTTGAAGTCGCGGAACTGATAGTCGATGAGTACGCGCACGTGCTTGTTGAAGCGGTAGGTGGTGCCCAGGGTCAGGGTCTCGAAGCGGCGCTCGGTGATGTCGCTGTCCGTGCCGCGGTTCAGCCGGTCCCAGCGCGCGCGCAGCTCCCACTTGTCGAATAGGGTGTAGCCCGCGTCCAGGTACCAGCCGTCGGCCTCGTTCTCCGGCAGCACGTTGTAGGAGGCCACGCGCATGCCGTTGTTGCTGATCGCGCCCGGGACCGCCACGGCATCGGTGCCGTTGAAGATCATGCCATCACCCTTGATCCACTCGGCGGCGGCGCGCCAGGGGCCGCGGCGAAAGGTGGTACCCAGACCCCAGCGGGTGCGATCGAAGGTCTGCTTGGTCTGCTCCGGGCCGGCGCGCAGCTCACGCTCGCCGGTTTGATACCAGCCCGTCAGCTTGAGCCCATCCCGGAACGGCCCCTTGCCGCCGAAGACCCACTCCGAGCTCCAGTACAGCCACCAGTCCGGTGTGCCGCTGCCGGTGCCGTTGTAGATGGCGAGACCGGAGCCGGTCCCTGCCATGACCGCATAGGTGTGCTCCCAGTCACCAGTCTTGAAGGCGTCGAACAGCTGTATTCCGGTGTCGCGCCAGCCGCTCACGGGGCCTGTCAGGTCGTTCGCATCGTCCGGAGGCAGCCCGTCGCTGTCGAGCGGGCGCTCGTTGACGAGCTGTGCATTGACGGCGGTGGGGCTGATGTAATCGCGCAACACCGTCGGCTGCATGCCCTCCTCCGAGCCGGGATACTTGAACTGCCCGATGCGGATGCGTGCATACGGAATCAGGCTCGCGGTCGCACTCACGTCGGTGAACTTGACGTTCGGGGTGCCGTTCTGGGAGATCGGGTTGTCTCCGGCGAGGGGCGACACCCAATAGTTGAGCTTGCCGTCGAGCAGACGCCCGCGCAGGCCCAGGCGCACGAACGAAAACTGCAGCGTCGAATCGGTATCCAGGTTGGGCGGAATCTGATTCAGCACCATTGGCTGCCCTTCCCAGGGGCCGGCGGGCAGGTCCGTGCCCTGTGTCTGCTGGTAGTCGACGCCGATGAAGCCGAACGGGCGATAGGCGGGGGCGGACGGTGGCTCCGTGCCCAGCAGCATGACCCAGTTCGCCGCATGGACCTGATGACATGCGAGTACGGCGACGGTGGCGAGGAGCACGCGGCCGGGGCGTCGGCGTGTTCTGCTGCTGGACATGGAAACCCCCTTTGTGTTGTTTCAGCGCGACAGATGTGTAGACGCCACCACATTACCTTAATACACGCACGGGAAGGATCGGGGGTTCAGCGAAAGGGGCAGACACCGCCACCCCTGCGCCGTCACTCGGGTATCGGCCCAGCCGCCCAATGGTTTTCCCGTATCGGCACCACCGATGGTGCCCAGTGGCGCCTGCTGCACGACGGGTATCCGTCGCCGCCATCGCCCTATCGCGATCCGGCGCCCTCGCCGCCTAAGCGCCGGACAGCGGAAGCCGCACCTTGACGATGACGGGGTCCTCCGGGTCGCGGTGGGTGCTGAAGCCGAACAGCCGGCAGAGCTTGAGCATGGTGGTATTGTCCCGCAGCACATCGCCGGTGAGCTCGCCGATGCCGCGGGCGCGGGCGTAGTCGATGATGCGGCGCATCAGCAGCACGCCGAGGCCCATGCCGGCCATGTCGTGGCGCACCAGCACGGCGTATTCGGCGCTGGCCCGGTCCGGGGTGGCGGAGAGGTTGGCGACGGCGTAGATGGGCGTACGGCCGGGGCTGCCGGGCTCGGTCAGCACCAGGGCCATTTCCCGGTCGTAGTCGAGCTGGGTGAAGCGGGCGGCGGCCACATGGTCCAGGGTGCGGGTGGGTGCGAAGAACCGCAGCCGCGCCTCCGCCGGCGTGAGGCCGGCGACGGCGGCCTGGAGCGCGGGCTCGTCCTCCGGCCGGATGGGCCGCAACAGCAGGCGGCGGCCGTCGCCCAAGTTGATGGTCTCCTCCAGCGCCTTGGGGTAGGGGCGGATCGCGAGGCGCTCGCCGGGATCGGCAGTGCGGGCGCTCAAGTCCACGCGAATCCGGGCGTCGAGCGCCAGCACACCGTCGGCGTCCGTCAGCAGCGGATTGATATCCAGCTCCAGCACCTCGGCGAAGTCGCACACCAATTGCGAGACCCGCATGAGCACCAGGGCCACGGCGTCCAGGGCCGCGGCGGGCTCGCCGCCGGCGCCTGAGAGCACCCGATGGATGCGCGTGCGCGCCATGAGCTCCTGCGCCAGGCGCAGGTTGAGCGGCGGCAGACCGATGGCCTTGTCGTCGATGGCCTCGACGGCGCTGCCACCGTGGCCCACCAGCAGCACCGGACCGAACTGGGCGTCCGCGGCGACGCCGACGATGAGCTCACGGGCGCCGCGGCCGCGCACCATGGGCTGGACGCTGAAGCCGATGATTTCGGCCTGCGGCCGGCTCGCGGCGAGGCGCTTCGCCATCAGCGCCGCCGCCTGCCCCACCTCCGCGGCGGTGGTCAGGTCCAGCGCCACGGCGCCGGCGGCGCGCTTGTGCAGTACGTCCGGCGAGAGCAGCTTCACCACCCAGGGCCCGGTGCCCATGTCGGCTGCGAGCGCCGCGGCGGCTGCCGGCGTCCCGGCCTGCCGCGTGGGCACCGTCGGGATGCCGTAGGCGGTGAGCACCTGCTTGGACTCCACCTCGGTGAGCCAGCCACCCCGGCGGGCCAGCGCGTCCGCGTCGAGGCCGTCCAGCAGCGCCCGCACCCCGGCCGCATCCGTGGCGAAGTCCTCGGGCGGTGACGGCGGCGTTTCCATCAGCAGGCGCTGGCGCTCGCGATGCCGCACCAGGTACATGAAGGCGCGCACCGCCTGCTCCGGGGTGTCGTAGGTCGGAATCCCCTGCCGCGCGAAGGTCTCCCGGGCGCCGGCCACCGCCGCCTCGCCCACCCAGCTGGTGAGCAGCTGAGGTCCCTTGGGCGCTGCCAGGACCGCCGCAGCCGCAGCGTCGGGCGAGACGACGGCGGTCGGACAGTGCAGCACCAGGAGCCCGTCCACGTCGGGCACCCTGCAGAGCGCGGCCAACGCCGCGGCATAACGGGCGCCGTCGGCATCGCCGATGATGTCCACCGGGTTGGCGCGGGACCAGGTGGCCGGGAGCACGGCGTTCAGCGCGCTGATGGTCGCCTCGGGCAGCGCCGCGAGGCGACCGCCCTGGTGGATCAGCTCGTCGGTGGCGAGCACGGCGATGCCGCCGCCGTTGCTCAGGATCAGCAGCCGGTCCCCGCGCGGCGGCTTGGCGAGCGCCAGGACCTCCGCCGCATCGAACAGCTCCGTCAGCCCCCGCACCCGCAGCACGCCGGCGCGGCGGAAGGCGGCATCGTAGACCGCATCCGAGCCTGCCAGCGCACCCGTGTGCGAGGCCACCGCCCGCGCACCCTCCGGGTGTCGGCCGGCCTTGACCACGATGACGGGCTTCATGCGCGCCGCCGCCCGCGCCGCGGACAAAAAGCGCCGTGCGTCGCGGATGGCCTCGATGTAGAGGAGGATGCCGCGGGTGCCCGGGTCGGAGGCCAGGTGGTCCAGCACGTCGCCGAAGCCCAGGTCCGCCATGTCGCCGAGGGACACCAGGTGCGAGAAGCCGATGCCGCGGGGTGCGGCCCAGTCGATGACCGCCGTCAGGATGGCGCCCGACTGGGCGACGAAGGCGAGGCGCCCCGCCGCCGGCATCAGGTGCGCAAAGCTGGCGTTGAGACCACTGCCCGGCACGATGACCCCGACGCAGTTGGGCCCCACCAGGCGCAGCCCATGCTTGGCAGCGGCGGCCTGCACCGCCTGCTGCAGCTCGGCGCCGCCATCGGCGCATTCGCCGAAGCCCGCCGAGATCACCACCGCCGCCCGGGCGCCGCGGGCACCCAGGGCGTCGACGACCTCCGGCACGGCGGCCGGCGGCGTGCAGACGACGCCGAGGTCCGGCGCCTCCGGCAGGCGCGCGACGTCCGGAAAACAGGGCTCGCCACCGAGCCGGCGGTGGTGCGGGTTCACCGGCAGGATGCGCCCAGTGAACCCCGCGCTCGTCAGATTGCGCAGCAGCGTCGCACCAATGGAGCCGGGCCGCTCGCCGGCGCCGACGACGGCGACGGTCCGCGGATGAAAGAGTGCATCGAGCTGCCTGGCGGCCATCCCCAGACTATAGCCGGGAATAGCCGGTCCTCCATGCGGCGTTGTAAGCTTCTGCATCGACTGACCACAACAGCCGACGGGGGCCACCGAGACGGCGGCCGCACCCGAGCCCCCCTCGCCCCCACCACGCCATAAGAGCACCCACGCCCTTGCTCATCGATGCCCGAGAACTGGATGACGGCAGCCGCATCGATGCCGACCTCGCCATCATCGGCGCCGGCCCCGCCGGCATCAGCATCGCCCGCGCCATGGCCGCGCCGGGCACCCAGGTCTGCCTGCTGGAGTCCGGCGGTCTGGATTCGGCTGCCGAGATTCAGGCCCTCTACCAGGGCGAGAGCACGGGCATCGACTATCCGCTGGCGGCCACCCGGCTGCGTCGATTCGGCGGCAGCTCCGGGCACTGGGGCGGCTATTGCCGGCCGCTGGACCCCATCGATTTCGAGGCGCGGGACTGGGTGCCGCTGAGCGGCTGGCCCTTCGGCCGCGAGGCGCTGGACCCCTACTGGGAGGCCGCGAGCCGGGCCGTGGAGAACGCGCCGGCCCGCTACGAGGACCTGGACTACTGGGCCGCCAACACCGGCGAGCCCCTGGTGCACTGGCGCTGCGGGCGCATCCAGACGCGCTTGTTCCAGTTCAGCCCGCCGACGCGCTTCGGCGAGCACTACCGCGGCGAGCTGGAGCAGGCCCGGGACATCCATGTGCTGCTGCATGCCAATGTCACCCGCATCGCCGCCCTGCCCTCGGCGGCGGCGGTGGACCATCTCGACATACAGACGCTCACCGGCCGCCGCCACCGGGTGCATGCCAGACGCTATGTGCTGGCCGCCGGCGGCATCGAGAACGCCCGGCTGCTGCTCCTCTCGGACGACATCGCGCCGGCGGGCCTCGGCAACCAGCACGACATGGTGGGACGCTGCTTCATGGAGCATCCGCACCTGGGCGGCTTCGCGGACGTGGTCATTACCGACCTGCAGCGCCTGCCGCGCATCTACCGCGAGCAGGTGATGGTGGACGGCCGCGCCGCGCGCGTCTCCTATGTCCCGGACCCGGATTATCTGCGGCGCACGCGGCGGCTCAACATTTCCTTCACCATGTCACCCATCGGCGACCTGCACGATGACGCGGCAACGCGCACCGACCCGGCGCTGAGCAGGCAGCTCGACATGCTCGCGGCCGCCCGGCCCTTCCTCGCCGACCAAGCCCCCACGTCGCGGCCGGATGCGTCGGCCGGCGCCGGCGTGCGCATGGGCATCGGCTGCTCCTGCGAGCAGGTGCCCAATCCCGACTCCCGGGTCACGCTTTCCGGCGACACCGATGCGCTCGGCCTGCGCCGCACCCGGCTCGACTGGCGGCTCACGGAGCAGGACCGTCGGAGTCTGGTGGGCAATATCGAGGCCCTGGGTGCGGCGCTGGCCGCCGCCGGCATCGGACGCATGCGCCCGAAGCTCGCGGACGACGGCATCTGGGAGCAACGGGTCGCCGGCGGCTCGCACCACATGGGCACCACCCGCATGAGCGACGACCCCAAGCGCGGCGTCGTCGACCGCAACTGCCGGGTGCACGGCACCGACAATCTCTACATCGCCGGCTCCTCGGTATTCCCCACCGGGGGCTCCGCCAACCCGACCCTGAACCTGCTGGCGCTGGCTTACCGATTGGTGGATCACTTGCAGGGGCAGCCCGCATGAGTATCACCCTGAGCGGAGCAAGCACCGGCCCATCCAGCCTCGACCGGCGCCGGTTCATCGCGGCGGCACTGGCCTTCACCGCCGGCGCGCTCGGATGGCGCGGCGCCGGCGCCGATGCGGCTGCCACCGACATCGCCACCGATGCGCGTGCCGATGCCGGCGCGGCAGCGCTGCTCGGACCCGTGAGCGCACCGGCCGCCGCGGCCCGCATCGGCAGCGCCTACCTCGCAGCCCAGCCGCAGGCGGCGAGCCCTGACCAGCTGGTGCGCGAGCTGAGCCGGGCCCTGCTGGCAGCCACGGGCTCGGTGCCGAGCACAACCGAGGCGATGCTCACCGCCCTCACCAGGCTGATCGCGGCGGAATACTGCACCGGCCCGCTGGTCCGCGCCGACGGCTGGCTGCTGGCGCCGAGCGAGGCCAGGCTCTATGCCCTCGCCGCACTCGCCCGCGCTGTCGAGACCACCCCGAATCGCTGACCGGTGCAGGAGGCCGCGCCATGAGCCGGACCATGAGCATCGCGATCCCGCTGTTCATCGCGGCGCTGACCATCGCCCTCTGGGCGATGATGAATCAGCCCGCGGCGGAGCCGCCGTGGCCCACGCGCATCCAGGGCTACTCCTTCTCGCCGATGCGCGCCGACGATGATCCCACCCGGCGCGTCTACCCGTCCGTCGCCGAGGTGGACGAGGACCTGGTGCTGCTCCAGGGCGAGGCCCATGCCATCCGCACCTACACCCTGGAGGGCCCCATGCGCGAGGTGCCGCGGCTCGCCGCCGGGCATGGGCTCAATGTCTCCGTGGGGGCCTGGATCGACGCCAACCCGGAAACCAATGCGGCGCAGCTCGAGCTGTTGGACGCGCTGCTGCGCGAGGGCCACCGTAACATCGTGCGGGTCTTCGTCGGCAACGAGGTGATCCTGCGCGGGGAGCTGAGCGTCAAGGCCCTGGGCGCCCAACTCGAGCGCATCCGCCGCATCACCGACATCCCGGTGGGCACCGCCGAGCCCTGGCATATCTGGCTCAAGCACCCGGAGCTGGTGCGGCACGTGGACTTCATCGCCGTGCACCTGCTGCCCTACTGGGAGGGCGTCCCCATCGACCAGGCGGTCGACTATGCCTTCGCGCGGCTGCGGGAGGTGCAGCAGGCGTTCCCGGGCAAGCCCGTGATCGTGGGCGAGGTGGGCTGGCCCAGCAACGGTCGCCGCAACGAGGGGGCAGAGCCCTCGGTGGTCAACGAGACCCGGTTTCTGCGCCGCTTCCTGGCGCGGGCGGACCACGAGGGACTGGTCTACTACGTGATGGAGGCCTTCGACCAGCCCTGGAAGCGGCGCATCGAGGGTCCCGTCGGTGCCTATTGGGGCGTCTACGATGTGGACCGGAAGCCCAAGTTCGCGCTCACCCAGCCCGTGGTACGCATTCCCAACTGGCACGAGCTGGCGGCGCTGTCCGTGGGCACGGCCGTGCTGCTGCTGCTGTTCCTCTACCGTGACAGCGCAGCCCTGTCGTCCTCCGGCAAAGGATTCCTGGCGCTGGTGACCTACGCCATCTCCACCGCAGCGGTGCTGCTGGTGTACGACTACACGCGCCAGTACATGACGCCGCTCACCACGATCGTCGGTGTGCTGCTGCTTATCGGCGGCGCCGGCGTGCTGGTGCTGCTGTCGGCCGAGGCCCACGAATGGGCCGAATCGCTGTGGCTCAAGCGCTGGCGGCGCGCCTTTCCGCGGCGTCAGGTGCCGGATGCCTGGCTGCCCATGGTGTCGGTGCACGTACCCGCCTACAACGAGCCGCCGGCGCTGCTGATCGAGACCCTGGACGCCCTGGCCGCGCTGGACTATCCGCGTTTCGAGGTCCTGGTCATCGACAACAACACCAAGGACCCCGCCGTCTGGGAGCCGGTGCGAGCGCACTGCGAGCGTCTCGACCGTGAGTACGCGCAGCACGCGGCGGATGGCCGGCAGCGGCGCTTTCGCTTTTTCCACATCGACCCCTTACCGGGCTTCAAGGCCGGCGCGCTCAACTTCGCCCTGCGTGAGACCGACCCCGGCGCGACCATCCTCGCGGTGATCGACGCGGACTATCTGGTGCAGCCGCGCTGGCTGCGGGACCTGGTGCCCGCCTTCTTCGAGGATGACGTGGCCATCGTGCAGGCGCCGCAGGACTACCGCGACGGCCACGAGAACGCCTTCAAGGCCATGTGCCTGGCGGAGTATCGCGGCTTCTTCCACATCGGCATGGTCACCCGCAACGAGCGCAACGCCATCATCCAGCACGGCACCATGACCATGATCCGCCGTGCACCGCTGGATGCCGTGGGTGGCTGGGCGGAATGGTGCATCACCGAGGACGCGGAGCTTGGCCTGCGCCTGTTCGAGCGCGGCCACAAGGCGCTCTACGTGCCCGCCACCTACGGCCGCGGGCTGATGCCGGACACCTTCGCGGATTTCAAGAAGCAGCGCTTCCGCTGGGCCTATGGCGCCGTGCGCATCCTCATCGCCCATCGCCGCGAGCTGCTGGGCATCAAGCGCACCCAGCTCACCGCGGGGCAGCGCTGGCATTTCCTGGCCGGCTGGCTGCCCTGGCTCGCGGACGGTTTCAACCTGCTGTTCAACTTCGCGGCCCTGGCCTGGACCATTGCGATGGTGCTGGACCCGCACCGGGTGACGCCGCCCTACATGAGCATCGCCCTCATCCCGCTGGTGCTGTTCGGCTTCAAGATGATGAAGAGCTTCGTGCTCTACCGCAGGCGCGTGGACGCGAGCTTCCGCCAGAGCCTGGCGGCGGGGCTCGCCGGGCTCGGCCTGTCGCATACCATCGCCCGGGCGACGGCGGCGGGGCTGGTGTCCGGCAGGCTCGCGTTCTTCCGCACGCCCAAGCTCGCGCACGCACCGGCCCTGATACGGGCGCTCGCGGATGCGCGGGAGGAGCTGCTGCTGCTCATCGCCTTCTGGCTCGGCGCCTTCGCCGTGCTGCAGCGCGACGACGCCGGGATGCTCGACGTGCGCATCTGGGCGGCGGTGCTGCTGGTGCAGTCGGTACCTTATCTGGCGTCGCTGCTGATCTCGCTGCTCAGTGCCCTGCCCAAGCTTCCGGCCGGGCTCATCGGCTCGCTGACGGAGATGCGCGAGCCGCCCGCGGCGAGGGCTGCGGCGCAGACCGGGGTCACGCCCGCGGGCGCCCGCAGCGCCGCAGCGCCGGGCGCGGCGCCCCGCCTCCACGATGGCTGAGCCCGGCTGCGCATGCCATCATGCGCCGTCGATCAGGCCCTGACCTCCACGCTGACATGGCAACCATCGGCGACGACCCCCTGCGGGAGACGGTGCTGGATGCGCTCACCGGCATCGCCCCGGACATCGACCCGGCCGCGCTCGACCCGGACATCAACTTCCGCGACCAGGCGGAGCTGGATTCCGTGGACTATCTCAACTTCGTGCTGGCATTGGAGCGCGCGCTCGGCGTACACATCCCGGAGCAGGACTACCCCAGGCTGTCCTGCCTGCGCGGCTGCCTCGCTTATCTGCCGACGCTGACGAGCACGCCGCAGGACTGACGCCGGCGCGTTGGACCCGCGCCGCAGTCAGCCGCGGCTGGCCGCCGCCGCGCCTACCGCAGGCCCCGCAGCGTCCCGACCGGGCCGCCCGTGACCACCCCGGCCTGCGGGCGCCCCACCCGACAAAAACAACACAGAACTTGCGTAAAGTCATTGCGTCATGCTGCAATCCAGAGACGTGGCTGCGTCGGCAGTCGCGGCACGACAAAGAACGACCGTACCACCACCCCCGCAGAGGATGATTCCGACATGGGCCACGCCTCCACCAACGCCTCCCATGACCCCATCGGCGAGCGCCTCCACCGCCTGCGCGCCAGCCTTGCGCAGTTGGACCTCGAAGCCACCGGTGTCCGCCTCGTCGCCGCAGCCGTAGTCATCGGCTTCGCCTCGCTGCTGCTGCTGGAGCCCGCCGCGCATCGCAACACGGACACCACCACCGAGCGCGTCGCCCGCATCGCCCCCGTGGGCGCGGTGCGCGTGGCGGCCTCGGCACCGGCTCAGCGCCCGGCCCCCGCAGCCGCCGCCGGCGCAGCGCAGAACGATTCCTGATCCGGGGCGCTCGCCGCCCTGCGCAGCTTTGCCGGCGTTCCGGTCGGCGCGCACCGACAGCCCCAGGATGCCGCGGTCGGGGCGCAGGGCTGCGGTCGTCATTGTCCGCCGAGCCGCGCTCAGCTGACCCCGGCGGCCTAATGTCCGCACGCCGATGTCCGCACGCCGATGCCCACGCGCCGATGCCAAAATCCGGGCGCCCGCACCGTCACAACGGCACCCAGGGCCGAGCGGCTTGCCCGGGTTCTGCTGGACCCGGGCCGGGTCTGCGCACAGCGCGCGACGGCGGTGCTGCATCGGCGGCGGGCGCCTGCCATCGAGCCATTCATCATGCCAAGCAAGCACCCGTGGCGCCTCGCCGCCACGCACCCCGCAGGTGCACGCGCCGCCGCCGTCGGCTGCGCGCTCGCTTGCCTTTTGGCGCTCGCCAGCGGCAATGCACCCGCCGAGTGGGCGCCCGACCCGCGCGGCGCCCGCTCCGCGGCCGGACCAGACGGCCTGCGCGCGCTGGTGCGCTACGACGAGGATTGCAAGCCCGAGCTCCTGGTGGGCCGGCTCGCCCGCCAGCGCACCCTGCGCGTACCCTGGGGAGAGGTCCGGGCCGCGGTGGACGGCAACCTCATCGCCCTTGGCGAGCAGTCACCAGGGCAGCGGGTGCGCCTGACGGAGCACGCGGTGGCGGCGCTCAAGGCCGGCGACCGTGCAAGCATCAGCGTCGGCGACCGGCAGCTCGAGGTCCAGCTGACGGGCTCGCGCAACGCCATCGCGGCAGTGGGCCTGCACTGCCAGGCGGAGACTGAAGCCGCGGGCCGGCGCGGTCCGCACTGGACCATCATCAGCGGCGACATCGGCACCGGCTGGGCAGAAGCCGTGATGGACCTCGTGCGCGCCGTCGGCGCCACCGGGCTCGTCATCGACGCCAACGGTGCCGACCTCGCCGAGGCGGAGAAGCTCGGCCGCTGGATCCGCCACCGGGGCCTCGACACCGCGGTCACCGGCGACTGCGCCCTGGCCTGCATCCAGGCCTTCGCCGGCGGCATGCTCCGCTTCATCGCGCCGCAGGCCCGCCTCGGCCTGCAACGCCTGCCGCGCATGGGCGGCGACGGCGGCACCCGCGGCGCCGTGGTCCGGCAGACGGGCTACCTGCTCGGCCTCGGCATCCCGCAGGCACAGACCATCGCCGAGCGCGCGGCGGCCGCCCCACCGGGGCGCATCGACTGGCTCGATGCGAGCGAGGCCCTGGCGCTCGGCCTTGCAACGGAGCTGGGGACGCCCGGCGGCCTCGCCGGCACGCTGGCGGCGCCGCGCTGACGGGCGCGCCTTCGCGCGCCCGCTGCTTGACACACTGTGGTGAGCGCGACGCGCACGGGTATTTCGGGGGAAGCCCCGTAGACGCCTGCCATCACCTGGCCTAGCTTCAAGTGGATGGCGGGCTTGTCTGGCCTGCCGCGCGCCGCGGGGGCCGAATTGGCCTGGAAGACCCTCCACAAGATCGAGCGCCCGGACTGGCCCGCGCCGAATCTGGCGGATTACGACGGGGCCTGCGCCGGCTTCTCCTGGGACGCCGCGCGCGCGGCGCTCACCGGCCTGCCGGACGGCGGGCTCAACATCGCCCACGAGGCCGTGGACCGGCACCTGGACGACGGCCTCGCCGACAAGACTGCCATCCGCTGGCTCGCCAAAGACCTGACGCCGCGGGACATCAGCTACCGCGAGCTCGCCGCGCTGACCAGCCGCTTCGCGCACCTGCTGGAGCGCCTCGGCGTGGCGCCCGGCGAGCGGGTGTTCAGCCTGCTGGGCCGCGTTCCAGCCCTCTATGTCGCGGCGCTGGGCACCCTCAAGGCCGGTCGTGTCTTCTCGCCGCTGTTCTCCGCCTTCGGGCCCGGGCCCGTGCGCTCGCGCATGGAGATCGGCGATGCCCGGGTGCTGGTGACCACCGCCGCCTGGTATCGGCGCAAGGTAGCCCCCTGGCGGAACGAGCTGCCGGGACTCCGGCATGTGCTGTTGACGGACGCCGGCGACGACCCGCCCCCCGGCACCCTGGACCTGGAGCGGGCCCTGGCGGACTGCCCGGACAGCGGCGGGCTGGTGCACACGGCGCCCGAGGACATGGCCCTGCTCCACTTCACCAGCGGCACCACGGGGCGGCCCAAGGGCGCGGTGCATGTGCACGAGGCCGTGGTAGTACACCGCCTCACCGGTCTGCTGGCGCTCGACCTGCATCAGGACGACATCTACTGGTGCACGGCGGACCCGGGCTGGGTCACCGGCACCAGCTACGGCATCATCGCGCCGCTGGTGCTGGGCGCCACCATGGTGGTGGATGCGGCCGAGATGGAGCCGGCGCGCTGGCTCGGCATCCTTCAGGACCAGCGCGTCACCGTCTGGTACACGGCGCCCACCGCCATCCGCATGCTGATGAAGCTCGCAGACAAGGACGACCCCGGCATCTTTGCCGACTACGATCTCTCGCGCCTGCGCTTCGCGGCGAGCGTCGGCGAGCCGCTGAACCCCGAGGCCGTGGTCTGGGCCGAGCAAGTCCTCGGCCTGCCCTTCCACGACAACTGGTGGCAGACCGAGACCGGCGGCATCATGCTCGCCAACTATCGCAGCCTGCCCATCAAGCCCGGGTCCATGGGCCGGCCGCTGCCGGGCATCGAGGCGGCCATCGTGCACCACGCCCAGGCAACCGGCGCCGTGACCCTGCTCGACACGCCGGGCACCCCGGGCGAGCTGGCCCTGCGGCCCGGGTGGCCCTCCATGTTCCGCGGCTATCTCCATGAGCCCGAGCGCTACGCCAAGTGCTTCGCCGGCGGCTGGTACCTCACCGGCGACCTCGCCAGGCGCGATGCCGACGGGTATTTCTGGTTCCTCGGCCGCGCCGACGACATGATCAAATCCGCGGGCCACCTCATCGGCCCCTTCGAGGTGGAGAGCGCCCTGCTGGAGCATGAGGCCGTGGCCGAGGCCGCCGCCATCGGCATCCCGGAGCCCACCGCCGGCGAGATCGTCAAGGCCCTGGTGGCGCTGAAGCCCGGCGTCAGCGCCGACGAGGACCTGCGCCGCGCCCTGCTGGCGCATGCCAGAAAGCGCCTCGGCCCCGCCGTGGCCCCGCGGCAGATCGACTTCCGCACCAACCTGCCCAAGACCCGCAGCGGCAAGATCATGCGCCGGCTCCTGCGGGCCCGGGAGCTGGGGCTGCCGGAGGGCGACCTCTCCATGCTTGCGAGCGACGCGCCATGAGCCAGACCGAGCCGACATCCGGCACGCCACAGGCGCACAAGCTGCACCTGAGCCGCGAGCATGCCCTGCATCTGCTGCGGGAGATGCTGCGCATCCGCGCCTTCGAGGAGCGCTGCGCCGAGCTCTACACCGAGGAGAAGATCCGCGGCTTTCTGCACCTGTACTGCGGCGAGGAGGCGGTCGCCGTGGGCGTCATGCAGGCGCTAACGCCCACCGACGCCGTGGTGGCCACCTACCGCGAGCACGGCCATGCCCTGGCCCGCGGCCTGCCCATGGACCGGCTGATGGCGGAGATGTACGGCAAGCAGGACGGCGTGAGCCGGGGGCGCGGCGGCTCCATGCACCTGTTCGACGCCGAGCGGCGCTTCTACGGCGGCAGCGCCATCGTCGCCGGTGGCATTCCGCTGGCGGTGGGGCTGGCGCTGGCGGACAGGATGCAGGGACGGGATCAGGTGACGGCCTGCTTCTTCGGCGAAGGCGCCGCCGCCGAGGGCGCCTTCCACGAGAGCCTGAACCTCGCCGCCCTGTGGCGGCTGCCGGTGCTCTTCGTCTGCGAGAACAACCGCTACGCCATGGGCACGGCGCTGGAGCGCTCCGAGTCCGAGACCGACATCGCCCGCAAGGCCGCCTGTTATCAGATTCCCTCGGCGGCGCTGGACGGCATGAACGTCATCGCCATCGAGGCCGCGGCGCGGGAGGCCATCGCCGAAGTCCGCGCCGGCGACGGCCCGCGCTTCCTGGAGTGCCGCACCTACCGCTTCCGCGCACATTCCATGTTCGATGCCCAGCTCTACCGGGACAAGGCGGAGGTCGAGGCATGGAAGCGGAAGGGCCCGATCCTGCGCTTCCGGCATTGGCTGGAAGCGGCCGGGATGCTGGATGCCGACACCGCCGAGCGCCTGGATGCAGAGATCGAGCGGGAGCTGGCGGCGGCCGTCGATTTCGCCGAGTCCAGCGCCTGGGAGCCGCTGGAGGACCTCAGCCGGGATGTTTGTGGGTGCGTGACGCGGGGCGAGGCATGACATCGTGAGCGGCGAAGCGATCCAAACCACTTACCGCGAGGCGGTACGCGCCGCCATTCGCGAGGCGCTGGACCGCGACGAGCGCGTGTTCCTCATGGGCGAGGACGTGGGCCGCTACGGCGGCTGCTATGCGGTGACCAAGGGTCTCTACGACGACTACGGCCCGGAGCGCATCCGCGACACGCCGCTGTCCGAATGCGGTTTCACCGGTGCGGGCATCGGTGCCGCCGTGGGCGGCATGCGGCCCATCGTCGAGATCATGACCGTCAACTTCAGCCTGCTGGCGCTGGATCAGATCCTGAACAACGCCGCCACACTGCGGCACATGTCCGGCGGGCAGCTCAAGGTCCCCGTGGTGATCCGCATGGCCACCGGCGCCGGCAAACAACTCGCGGCCCAGCACTCTCACAGCCTGGAGGCCTGGTATGCCCATGTGCCGGGGCTCAAGGTGGCCGCGCCGGCAACACTCGAAGACGCCCGCGGCATGCTCTGGACCGCACTGGAAGACCCGGACCCGGTGATCCTGTTCGAGCACGTCATGCTCTACAACCGCACGGGCGAGCTCGCCGCCGACGCCGACGCCGTGCCCCTCACCGGGGCTGCAGTGCGCCGCGACGGCACGGATGTCAGCCTGATCACTTACGGCGGCTGCCTGTTCAAGACGCTGGAGGCCGCGGAGCAGCTGGCCGCTGACGACATTGCCGCCGAGGTCATCGATCTGCGCAGCCTGCGCCCGCTGGACGACGCCACCATCATGGCCTCGGTCGCCAAAACCCACCGCGCCGTCATCATCGACGAGGGCTGGCGCAGCGGCAGCCTCGCAGCGGAGGTGAGCGCGCGCATCATGGAGCAGGCGTTCTGGGAGCTGGACGCCCCGGTCGGCCGGGTGTGCAGCGCCGAGGTACCCATCCCTTATCCCAGGCACCTGGAGCACGCCGCCCTGCCGCAAGTGCCGGCCATCGTCGCCGCAGCCAAGGCAACGCTCGGGCGATGACCCAGGTCTTCCGCATGCCCTCCCTCGGCGCCGACATGGAGGCGGGCACGCTCATCGAGTGGACCCGGCAGCCCGGCGAGCGGCTCGCCAGGGGCGACACCATCGCCGTCATCGAGACCCAGAAGGGCGCCATCGAGGTGGAGGTCTTTCAGGATGCGGTCATGGGCCGGCCGCTCATCGGCATCGGCGACAAGGTGCCGGTGGGGGCGCCCATGGCGGAGCTGGAGCCGGCCGGACCCACTGTGCAGGCGTCCGGGACGACAGCGGCGCCCCCGAGCGAGCGCCAAGGCCCTTCCGGTCCGGCAGCCGGCGACAAGCTCAAGGACCATCCAGCGCAATCCGGCAGCCAACCGGAGCCCCCCGCGAAGTCGCCCCCGCCGCCCGACGCCACACCGGCAGCGACCCACCAGCGCGCGTCCCCGGCCGCCCGGCGGCTGGCCGCGCAGCAGGGCATTGACCTCGCCACGCTCATCGGCAGCGGGCCGGGCGGCGCTGTGATCCTCGCCGACATACAAGCCGCGTCGCCGCAGCCTGAAACAGCGCCTGCGCCGGCACGCCAGCCGACCCACGCCAGACCGGACCTCGCCGCCATGCGCGAAGCCATCGCGGCGGCCATGAGCCGCGCAAAGCGCGAGATCCCGCACTACTATCTCGCCCACGACCTGGACCTGAGCGACGCCGTGCACTGGCTGCGCCGCCGCAATGCCGCGCGCCCGCCGGGCCAACGCCTGCTCATGGGCGTGCTGTTCATCAAGGCCGTGGCGCTGGCACTACACGACTTCCGGGAGCTGAACGGCTTCGACCGCGACGGCCGCTTCGAGCCCGCGGCGGGCATTCACGTGGGCACGGCGATCGCGATCCGCGGCGGCGGACTGGTGGCGCCCGCCATTCACGATGCCGACCAGCTCGACCTGGATGCGCTGATGACCCGACTGCGGGACCTGGTGGCGCGGGTGCGCAGCGGCGGGCTCAGGGCAGCCGAGCTGTCGGACCCGACCGTCACCGTCTCAAGCCTCGGTGAGCGCGGCGTCGATCGCCTCTATGGCGTCATCTACCCCCCGCAGGTGGCCATCGTCGGCTTCGGCACCCCGCGGCCCCGCGCCTGGGTGGTGGAGCAAAGCGTCCAGGCCCGCACCGTCGTCACCGCCACCCTCGCCGCAGACCACCGCCACAGCGACGGCCATCGCGGCGCGCTCTTCCTGGCACGGGTTGCGGCACACCTGCAGGAGCCCCAAGCCCTATGACGAGCAACAGCCTGTCACGCGAAGCGCTTCAGGCCATCGCCCTGGAAGCGCTCACACAGGTTGCACCGGACCTGGCCGAAGAGACCATCCCGCCGGATGCCGACCTGCGCGAGGCCTACGACCTGGACTCCATGGACTTGCTGAACTGGATCAACGCGCTGCACAAGCGCCTCGGCGTGGACATTCCGGAGCAGGACTATCCCAGGCTTGCGAGCCTGGGCGCCGCCGCCGACTACCTGCACCGTGCGACACGGGCGGGCTGAGGCGGACCCGGGATGCCGGATCATCCCGGCTTCGCCGGCGCCGCCAAGGCTTGCGGCCGCCAGTCATGGCCATACGCCGAGTCATGCCCATCCGGCTGTTCCCCAGGGTCTCCCTGCGCGATCAACCTGGCCAGCCGCCGGTTCGTCGGCCTGTACCCATAATCCGGCATCGTCTGCGCTCGGCCTGATTCTCTGATTCCCCGCAGCGCCGTAACCTTGACGGCACATGACATCCCCGTTGCTTCGGAGTGCTGCGATGCTGGAAACGAGCAAAATACAGGTAGGCGTGGTTGGCGCCGTGACCCTATGCATGGCCACACTCGGCCATGGCGCTGGGAGCGCGGATCAGACGTTGGCGACGCTGAGCAAAACAGCGGGCTCCGTTCTGCTCGACCAGGGCGGTGATTTCACAGCCGCAACGGAGGGCATGCGGCTCAGCAGCGGCGACCGGCTGTTCGTCCTGGAGGACGGCAAAGCGACCCTGTCGTTCCGCGACGGCTGTCGCGCTGAGCTGCTTGGGCCTGCCCTGCACGTGCTCACACCGGATTCCACCTGCGAGGACCTGCGTGCCGCAGCATCCGGCTCCCTGGAGCGGGCAGCGGCGGAGGCCGCCGCAAGCCCGCAGGCGCAAGTACTCCAACAATCGGCGACTTCACAACTGGACGAGCGCACCATCGGCCTGGGCATCCTGGGCGCCTTCGCGCTCGGCGGTGTCATTTGGGCGGCGACGGATGATGACGACGGCACCCGCCGCCCGCCTGCTGCGGTGGCGCCGCCCCCGATCAGTCCGTAAGCCGCTCGCCGCGTTGCTCGCCGGGCAGCGACGCACGCGGCCGGAACACTGCGCCCGCCCCAAGGCTGGCTGGCCTCCTGCCCAGAAATTGCCGCTGCGCCGGCAGCCCGAACCGAGCGGCGCGGACAGCATGCTCCGCGCCGCGGCTCCGGCATCAGGCGCCGCGCCGCCCGGCGACGCTCAGCACCTCCACCCGCACCGGTGTGATGCCGCGCCGGATGATGCCGAGCTCCCGGGCCGCCCGGCGCGACAGGTCGATGATGCGACCCTTGATGAAGGGCCCGCGGTCGTTGACGTGCACCACCACGCTCTTACCGGTGCGCTTGTCCGTCACCCGTACACGGCTGCCGAGGGGCAGGGTCTTGTGCGCCGCGCTCAGCTTGTTCTTGTCGTAGATCTGGCCGCTTGCGGTGCGGTTGCCATGCAGGCTGTCGTGATAGTACGAGGCGATGCCCGTCTGGACCTGACCGGGATGCGCGGCGCAGGACGGCGACGACAGAAAGACGGTCAGCGCCGCGGCCAGGGCCGGGCTCAGCAGCTTCATCATGTTGATAACCTTCAGAAAGGCGCCGCGCTCGGTGGGCGCCGTCGCCGTCGGCGGAGCCGAGGACGCTGGCTGACGAGGCGGACGCGGTTTGACAGGATGCGGCGACTATACGGGATAACCCGTATTAGGGCAAACCCTAATGAGCCGGCGACTGCGTGCTGGGAATCGAGATGGCGCCGGTTGCGGCGTAGACAATGCGTCGGCTTCCGCTCAACGCCGGATGACAACCGCAAGTCGGGGGCGCACCCGGCAGGCGCTCGCCGCGCGCGGAATTGGCCTTATGCTTCCGTGGGCTGCGTTGCTCGGGCCGGGGGCGCCGGCGTTGGTCGCGGATGCCGGCATGTGGCAACGCTTCGTGTCTGAAGTGGCGGAGGTCGCGTCGGCAGCATGATCGGCAAGGTCTGGGTTCTCGTTCTGGGGGCGCTGCTGTGGCTGCCGCTCGCCCGTGTCACGGCGGCGGAGCTGGCGGCGCTTCAGCAGAGTATCGCTGCCAAGCAGGCGGAGGTCGAAGCGGTCCGCACCGACCTCGCGGAGGCAGAACAGCGTCTTGCGGGGCTGGAAGCCGAGCAGCAGGCGCTCGTCGGCGCCACGGACGATCTCGCCGCGCGCCGCAGCAAGGCGTTGGCGACGCTGAAGGCGCAGTTCGAGCGGGTGGTGGCGGACCCCGAGCAATCCCTGGAGGCGGAGCTTCGGGAGTACCGCGAGGCGGCCGCGGCGCAGGAGCGACACGGCGCAGCGCTCAGGACGGGGAGCGAGGCGATCGCCACAGCGCAAGCGCGCCTGTCGCGCCTGCGCGCCGCCACCGGCGCCGGCGAGGCAGATCTCGCAAAGCTCAGCGCGGGCCTCGACCGGGCGCGGGCGCAGCGTCTGCTGCGGGAGATCAACGTCGTCGGCGAGCAGCGTTTGACCAACGCCATCTCATGCTCCCTGGACGAGACCATCGCCGGCTGTATCGAGCGTGGCGAGCAGACGGCGCGGCGGGTTGCGCGCGACCGCTTCGCGGCACAGCTGTTGGACCGGGTCACCGAGGCGGAGACGGTGGCAAAGCATCAGGTGACGGCCGGCGTGGAGCCGCAGGTGGTGGAGGCGACCATCACCGACAGCGGCTTCCGCGGTCAGGGCGAATACTTTGTCACGCTCAGCGCGAAGCTGCGCACCGAGGCCACCCTCGCCGACGCCTGCCGCCTGCTGGGCTTGACGCAAGCCCAGTGCCGGGGCGAGCTGCCCGCGGCGGCGGCACCCGCGAGCGCGACGCCGGCCTCAGCACCGGCGCCGGCCGCGACGCCCCCGCTCCCCGCTCCCGAGGTCGCCGAGCCGGTCCCGGCCCCAATACCTGCCCCAATACCTTCCCCAATACCTTCCGAAGCAACGCCGGAGGCGTCGGTGGGGGCAACCGCGGGGACCGCTGCCGAGGCCGAGCGCTTCCGACTCACGGTCCGCTCCAACGTATACTACGACGAGGTTTACATCGACGGCGTGCCCTACGGCTCCACCAAGCTCGATGTCATGCTGCCGCCGGGAGAGTACGACGTGGAGGTGCGCAAGCCGGGCCATGAAGCCTATCGCGAGCGCATCAGCCTCAACGGCAGCCGCACCCTGCGCGCCCAGCTCGCCGAGCTGGCGGAGCCATGAGCCGCCGCCCCGACGACCAGTGAACATGCTCCCCCGCACCCTGCTTAAGCCGCACCGGTCATGAGGTCGGCCGCGGCGCGCGCCAAATTGGGCCCGAGCGCGGCGATGCGCACCGCCGTGGTCTTGTGGACGTTGCTCGCCTTGGCTGGCGCCGGCACCGCGCAAGGGCAAGTGCCCGGTGCGTGGAATCTCCCCGCCGCGCCGACGGCGGCACCGTCGGCAGCAGCGATGACGGACGCCGACGATCCAGGCCACGCCGACCTGCTTCGCTCAGTGATCTGGCAGCTTGAGGCGTACCGCACCGAGCTCGGCCTCAAGCCCGCCGCCAGCGGCGACGGCCACGGCTACGTGGCCTTCGACGCCGACGGCTTCCGCATCAATGCCGGTTGTGACACCCTGCGCGGCAGTTATTGGCTGGAGGGTGACCGGCTCTTGTTCTCGCCCCACGTGGCTTCCGTCATCGGTGATTGTCCGCCGACGCTGCGCGCCCAGGAGCAGACGGTGCTCGCGCTGCTGCCCGCGGTGACCCGGCTGCGCCGCGCGGATGCAGGACTCCTGCTGCTCGATGCCGACGGGCAGCCGCTGCTCACCCTGACGCGACCGCAAACGTCGCCGCTTCAGCGCCGGATCTGGGTGCTGCTCGCCTATCGCAACCGCGACGACACCATCGTGCCGGCGCTGCCCGAGCCCAGGTTCACGCTGCGCTTCGACAACGCCACCCGCCTGTCCGGCCGCGCCTGTGACGAGTATCGCGGCGGCTTCGTGCGGGACGAGGAGCGCTTTCTGGCCCTGGAAGGCCCCCTGGCGGGCACCCGCTTCGGCTGCCGCGAGCCGGCGGTCAACCGCCAGGCGGAGGACTATCTCGCGGTGCTCGGTCAAATGGACAGTTACCGCGTGGACGCCCAATCCCTGCTCCTGCGGGATGCGGACGGGCGCATGATCGCGCGCTTTGCGGCCATGGACGACTCGCCGGCGGCCGCTGAGCAAGATGCATTCCGCACCGCGCCGGCAACCACTGCGCCGCGCGCGCTGCCACCTGCCCCCACCACGCGCCTGCCGGTGCCGCAGGTCATACCGCGCACCGCGGAGCAGCCCGCCGCAGGCGTGCCGGTGCCGGGCGCGGCGCCCCCTGTATCCCGCTGATCCGCACACGATGACGCGGCAGTCCGCCGACAACGCGCATCGCGCACCGCAGACCGCACGATTGACCCTCTCTGCTTTCTGCGCCCGCCTGCATTCATGTCGGATGTTCCTCGCGCTCCACCGCTTCGGCATATTTGCTGCTTCCCAACTATGCCGGACTGCCGACCAACCCATACGGCGTTCGCTTAGCCTCTTTCCTCCGCGCCCACAGATCACGCGCGGCTTTTCCTGGAAAAACCTCGGCACTGCCCCCCAATGTTGGCAACCATTTAGCAAGCGGGCGCATACAACCTGAGCTATTGCGACTGTGCTACAAAGTACGCAACCGGCACGCTTGGCGCACTGCTGGGTTTGCGCATCATAAAGTATTCTTGAAATTGCTGTGGAACCACGGGCTCAAGAAACCCCGCAAACCGAAATCCAGCTTTGTTAAATGCGGCGAAATAGCTCGCGAGAGGACGAAGATATTCTGTGACCGGGCGCGACACACCGGCGAGTCTGACTTCAACCGAAACATGCTCAGCATAGCGCTCGGCATAGCCCAGAAAACGGTAGTAAAAGCAAGGGTGAGGGATTACGGCGATCAGCCAACCGTTCCGACCTAATACGGAGGCCATACTACGGAGCGCTCCATCCAAATCGGAGAGAGAATTAAGCGCGTGAACGGTGACAACGCACTCGAAGGGCCCGTGCGACGGATCGAGGTTTTTTATATCTTCAACCGCAACCCGCCCAGTACCAACCCGTTTGCCTGCATATGCCGCCATGGCCTTGGACGCATCGCAGCCAACCGCGTCGTACCCGTTTTCGAGCAACGCTTTCGTGAGAAACCCATTGCCTCATCCCAGATCGAGCACCCTGGCACCGCTCGGAAGCTTACCGTTCAGAACGGAAAACACCGTCGGAGTAATCGCTACCTTTCGGGTGATGTCTCCTTCATCACCGACTTTCAACTCCCAATCATCCGCAACCAGGTCCCACTCACACACACAGTCATTCATGCCGCTGACCTCGTACGTAGGTAGTTCAATCTCCGCCGAAACCGCCCTCAATCGTTCATGCAGAACAGGTGCTTGGCAGGTAAAGGCGAGAACGGACTTGAAGGGGTCAGCAGAAGCATCGAAAATCCTTGGATCTTTTGTGTTCCCGCTGCGCGTAGCGCGGTGGGCACCCGACCCGAGGCCCGACACGCATGAACGAGTTGAAGACCCCCGTCTCGCGCCTGCTGCGTCTGGTTCGCCACGCACGAGACGGCTGGAAAGCCAAGGCGCTGGAGCGCCAGAAGCGCCTGCGTGCTGCGCAAGTGCGGATTCGCGACTTGGAGCACAGCCGTGCCTACTGGAAAGCGCGGGCGTTGTCGGCCGAGGGCCGAGCACCGGCGCGCGACGCCGGCGGCGGTGAAGCCGACGAGGACGGTGGCGAGGAGCCGCCTGCGGTGTTGGTACCGACGCCCGTCGCCAACCATCGTTATTCCCTGGAGGCGATCCAGTTGAGCCTGCAGCTGTATCTGCATGCCTCCTTCGGTTGTCGCGGGGTCAGTTGGGTCCTGCGCCTGTTGGCGGGCTACCTGCCGCTGGGCGCTCCCGCCGCGACCACCGTCCTGAACTGGTGCTGTCGGTTGGGCTTGGGCGTGTTGCGGCGTGTGCCGCCGCGGCGCGACGATTGGATTTTCGTCATCGACCACACGGTGGCTTTGGGCGCGATGAAGTGTCTGGTGGTACTGGGCATTCCCGCCGGTCGGTTGCGCGCGACCGGGTATTCGCCCCGGCATGGCGACATGACGGTGTTGGCCGTGGAGGTGATGGCGAACAGTACCGGGGTGCGGGTGGCGGCGGTGCTCAAGCAGGTGAGCGCGCGCACGGGTGTGCCGGTGCAGATCGTCTGCGACCATGGCAGCGATCTGCGCAAGGGCATCGCGCTGTTCCGCCAGCAGGCGCCGCGCTGCGTGGAGACCTATGACATCTCCCATGCGGTGGCGACGCAACTGAAGGCGCACTGGCGCGAGAACGCGCCCTGGCAGGCGTTCCTGCAACACTCGAGCACCATCTTGAGCCGCTTCCAACAGACCGACTTGGCGTTTCTGCTGCCGCCGCGCCAGCGCACGAAAGCGCGCTACATGGCGATCGACGCCCATATCGACTGGGCGCAGCGCCTGCTCGGCTATCACGACCAGGGCGATTTCAGCCTCATCGGGCGGGCGTGCGTGTTCAGCGCCGACGCTTGGGCGTACCTGCGCGCGGTGCAGGGCCAGCGCCGCATCGAGCCCCTGCGCGTGCTGATCGGACAGCGCTGCGAGACGCGCGCGGCTTTGTGCGAGGTGTTGCGCGCGCACGGCGCCGCGGCGCCGGATGCGCGCGATGACGCCTTCTGGCGCTTGGCCGATCGCGGCTATGCGCGCTTTCTCGAAGCCTTCGACTGGGTGTTGGCATACCGCGAGGTCTTGCCGGAGTGGACGCAGACGATGGCCGTGTCCAAGACCGTTCAGACGCTCCTGAAAACCGACGGGCTCTCGCGCACGACACCGGAGGCGCTGCATTCGGTGTTGGACGCGCAAGAACCGCTCGCCGCTGCGGTGGCCGACTTCCGCACGCGGGTGCTGCGGCACGTCGAACAGGAAGCCACCAAGCTGCCCGCCGACGTCACCTGGCTGGCGTCCTCCGACATCATCGAATCGGTCTTCGGCCACTACAAGACCTTCAGCGCTCGCGGCCCGCTCAAGGAGGTCGGTCGGCTGGTGCTGCTGATCCCCGCGTTCCTCTCGGAGCTCACCGCTCCAGTCATCCGCGAGGCGATGGCATCGGTGCGCAGCGTTGATGTCGAGCAGTGGGTCCAGACCCACCTCGGGCCTTCGATGCTGGCACGCCGACGGCGCGCCCTAAGGCCCGACATGAAAACTGCATGAACACTTCGCGGCTTCTCTGTGGGAAATTGAACAGCCTACCTCGTACGTACTCGGCTACAGAGCGTTCACGGCTTGTGCACAAAACAGCAAACACTATTTCGGCCTAAGAAAATAGATCTTCGAATCATAGCCTTCGCGCCAGACACTGTGCACGGCCTTCTGAATTTTCCAACCACGTTCTACTACAAGTAGCACCAAATCTTCGTCACCGGTGGTCGATGCGCCTAGAACAACTACACCCTCCGGGGCGAGCCAATCTCGGGCCTGCGCGAGGAACCGAGCCAATCCGTCGTAATCCGCATCCGCTGCGGAGGATTCAAGTAGATCCTGGGGTACACTACCGTGATATGGGGAATTATACAGAATCACATCAAAACCAAGCTGTGGGCGGAAGTGTTGCGTAAGCGTGTCAAAGATATCCGACCGTTCCAGAACAAACTCCCCTTCACTGAAACCATGTTTCTGGAAATTTTCGCGCGTATTCTTGAGCGCGCAATCATTGATGTCGACGGCCACAACGCGCCTGGCACCTGCAAGCGCCGCCGCAACAGAGATTACCCCACAGCCGCAACCAACTTCAAGGAAAGACCGGCCACGGACCTCAGGTAAATGCTGAACATGAAAAAATGACGACCGGTCATACAATGGAGACCAAACGCCCGGAAAGACAACGAATTTCCAATCAGACGAGCGCGGGTCTTCTTGCGTACCCTTAAGTGGCATCCAGCCATCAGTGGAACCGGCGTCTCGGTCATCAGCCGCCTGCTGCAGCTCAAAGCGGATGTCGCAGCCCTTTTCGGCGTCCGGACCGGTATGCGGTCGAGCGTCAATTACGTAAGGGCGCACGTGTGTGCGCATCTGAACGATGAATTGCCTTGTCGTCCAGTGGAGACGATATTCGGAACTGTGGAGCAGCCGGATCTCTGGCTGATACACTCCACACGAATGTTCCCGCCACCAGTCGGCATTCGCGCGATAACGGGGTAAGGCTTTAATTGCCTCATACTCCGGCTGCAATCGCAGCCAAGCCCGCACGATTCGGCGTTGGGCATGGGGATCCAACATCACCCTTGTGTTTGCAAGCGCCCGATGGTCATCACAGGGGTTTTGAAGCAATGCCTGGACCACACCGGTATAAAGCAGGGCGCGTGTGAGTTGGATGGCGTGCGCGGGCTCCCACTCCCGCTCACGGTCAAAATTGATCGGGAAGCCACCGTTCAGGACCCGCAGCTTCAACCCGGCGTGCGGACGAACGGTGATTGGGGCAAAGGGGTCGTCCCGCGCGTCGCAGACATGGTGCAGCACCGAGCGGAACTCGTCGTCCCGCGAGGATGCGCTGACCAGCGTGCGCTCGCCATGGACGACCTGCCAGTCGAGCGCCGCCAAAGGGTCCTGCCCGCTGCAGCCGATGATTAGGTCGGAGGCTTGTATAACATGGAGTGCGCTCGGCGCATGGCCGATTCGACGATGCGGATCCGGATCAAAACCGAGCACCTGATAGCCTTTCTCTATGAACAGGCGCGCCAGACTGTGCCCGACGCGACCAAGGCCAAGGAGGCCGATGGGGCCTGGCTTCAGCACGCCTAGGCCTGCGAGCTTGTCGAATACCGCACGCGCGATGACCGGGGATTCCGCGACCTGCTTCGCGGCACTGTAAGCGACATCCACAGTCCGCGGGTACCAGCGGGCACGGTCTAGTCGCCAGATGCCGGAGGAGGTCTGTTCTACTGCGGTGACCAGGGTATCCTCAAAACCCGAATCCGGAACCGCGGAGATGAGCTCGCCACCGTCGTCGAGGACTACCAACCGCCGATAATATCGCCCTGTGACATTCGGCAACCCAGCATTCCCTTCCGCAGACAGGCCCGGCTGCTCATGTGTCGCCAACCGTACACGATCCCAAAGCCGATCAACGGAACGGCGCGCTGATTCTTCGTAACGCGTACCGACCTGCACACCCTCTCGCACGAGATTCTGCTTGAGCATCGCCTCGCATTCTGCGCGCACCCAGGGTACCGTGGAGTAGGCCTTCTCCAGGACGAACAGGTTCGCTGGACCAACCAAATTCGCCAGATGCTTCAGGAGGCTCACGGCACTGGGAAGCAGGTGCAGGCGGCAGACGATGGCCATGTCGGGGCATTCCGGCCAGTCCAGCTCTCTGACCACGTTGTCCAGCAGCGGCAGTTCAGACACCGGCTGAGGGTTGAGCGTGTCCCGTGCCGTCTCGAGCAACGCATCTTTGAGATCCTTCATCAAGTTGTCGAACATCTTTTCTTCGTGCCGGTGCGCTGGCTCGTCGGTCGAGAAGCTATTTTTATTTTGGGATAGAGACCGCCGCAGCGGAAAAATCTGCTCGGGTAAGAACAGGATTTTGGTTTCGGTCTGCGCCCTGACCGACCAACGTCCGACGCGTTTGCTTTGTATCGCTCTGCCGCCTTCCCTGGCTCCTCTATGCGCAAGCCATGCGCATGTTTCATAAAGGCCGATCAGATAACCGGGGCGAAGCCGACGCACATCTTTGTCGTCCTCAGTGATCAAGAGACTCCCGCTCAGCACGATACCCAGGGGGACAGGCGCGTAACTGAGCCCGAGCTCGCTCAGTTCTCTTTTTTTTGAGCAACTACCCTCATGGACGACAAGACCATCCTCAGGGACGCGAAAACGCCCCTCACGGACGACTTCCATGTCTGCGGCGTACTCGGCACAGAAAAGATAGATGCGGTCAATCTGCCGGTGCAGCTGCTCGATTGCCGCGGCCAAGTGAAGCACAACGCCATCCTTTGTCGGAAAGCTCTGATGAAGCTCCCTCAGTCGGTCTCGGGCTGACTGCTCACCGTCCCGCCACGCAACGCGCTCCCAGGTTGGCGGCGAGTCTGCTGGCTCTACCTGTTGGTTCAAACTCTCTTCTCCGCGCTGATCTCCGTTGGGACCACAGCTTCGAGACGCCCCCCTCGCAGCAGGATGTGCTCCGCGTCCAGTTGCGCGCTGAACCAACGGGAATGGCTGATTACGATGATGCCGGCACCGGCCTTAGCCGCGCGCCGCAAAAATGCGGCGAGGGCGAGGCAGTTGGCATCGTCTTGCCCCAGGGTCGGCTCGTCCAGGATGGTCCAAGGCCGGAACATGGCGAGCGTCGCCGCCATCGCAACACGCTTGCGCAAAACGTAGGGCAGGTCTAAGGGGTGCTCGTCGAGCACGGACTCCAATCCAAAGCCATGGACGAGGTGGAAAGTTCCCCCGTCGGACGGTTCGCCCACCAGCCCCAATTCGTCACGGACCCTCGTGTGGAACAGCTGCAAATCCGGATTCTGAAAGTGATAGGCAAACAACCCAGCCGGTTCGCGCCACGGCTGCACTCGCTGTCCAGTGGCAGTCAGGAGCTCGCCCGAGCGAGGCCTTAGGATGCCGCACAGAACCTTCGACAGCGTGCTCTTGCCCGCGCCGTTTGCGCCATGCAGCACATAGACGCGCCCTGGTTGGAGCCGAAAGTCGATGCCGTCCAGCACCGCCTGACCCCTACGATAGGCGAAGCGGATACCGGCAAGGGTCAGTACCTTCCCAGTCGTCCTGCCCGGCCAGGGGGTGTCAGGACGGAGCGCCGGCACGGCGCCCGGGGGTCGCAACGAGAATCGCTCCAAGAGCCCCGGAAAGTGCGTCAGGCGATTGTCGGCCAGACGAGTCGCGCAAACTGTCGCCAAAGGGCCGCCGATGAGGTCCAGCATGACCTCGCGCGAGGCATCGCTCAACTGTTCCAGAACCCCGTCCAGCGCAAGGCGCCGCGGCGTCATCGCCGCTGCAGACAGGACGGTCAGCATCGCCTGTTCTCCCCCAGAGAGTGTAAACGGGTTCCGATCGAGGCACTCGCGGAGCCTCAGCTGGACGGTCAGCCGTTCGATGTCCTCCCGAAACGGGCACTGCTCTAGCCCGTGCAACAGCAATTCCAGGTGGCCGGTGGTTGCAAGACCGGAGATGAAGTTCTGACTGTCCTGAGCAACAAAGGCGCCGCCAGACAAACCCTGAGTCAGCTCTCCGCCCGAAACCGGCGGCAGCCCTACAAAACCTCGAAGATGGGCGGTCCGCCCGCTGAAATTGGGGCCCTCAAGCAGGATTGGCGCTGGGGCGTAGGATTCGGACATGGGCGTTGATTCAAAGGAGAAGCGAGGCAGCAAGCCAAGCGATTGCCCCGGCCAATATCAGGACGGAGACCGAGCGCGAGCCGAAGCCATTCTCCACCGGAATCTGCGCTAGTCGACGTTCCAGTCCCCGGTGTGTCCAGAGCTCGCTACGGCGTACGGCGCTAGTCAGCACGAACACCAGCAGAGGGCGCAACATTGCGGGCAGTTGCAGAACGCGACTCAGGGTATTACGCGCAGCCAGTCCGCGGGCGATGCGGGCTGACATTACCTGATCCACCCGATACCGCAGGTCGTCGATCAGCGTCATTGAGGCGACGGCGAGAACGAGGGCACTACCCCTCAGACCCCAAGCCGTCAGTGTCACAACAAGCTCGGAACGGTGCAAGAGCGGCACGAAGCACAGCTGCAGGAGTGCGGCAAACGCTCCGATGCGCAGCGCAATCAGCGCAGTCCGATAGGCTTCCGCGCTCCCGAGCCCGAATCCCGCACTGTTGCCCGCTGGGATCGCGACGCCCCAAACCAAGAGCAATCCCAGACACAAGGGCACCCAGACAAACAATAGGAAATGCAGATGCAGTGACAGTATGCCGACCAGGTACAGCAGCAACAGCAGGCCGATCCAGAACAACATCAGCGCAGTCGGATCGGTACAAACGAACACTCCAATGACTGCGACCAGCGTCGCAGTTCCGCGAGCCCAAGGCTCGGGAATGTGATCGTCAGCCCGGCGCTTTGAGGAAGCCATTGCCGACCAACCACGGGTTGCGGAAGCGTTCGAGCAGTCCTTTCGGGCTGCCGCGCAGCAGCGAAAAGGCGATCAGGACTTGCAGGGTCTTATCGATCGGCTCACTGGCCGCACCGGAGAGCATGACCGCATTGAGAATCTGCTGACCGCTGCTCGCAATCAAGGCCGTGACCAGATCGCGACCGCTGCCGGAGACGCCACCAAAAACCAACACAATGATCGGCGCGCTCACAACACCGGCCAGGACACCGAGACCGATGCCGGTCGCGATGGCCCGCGGGGTACTCAGCAAGCCGTGCAGGTAGCGGGCTACCAGATAAATGTAGATTGCAATCGCCGCCTGCGTGCCGACAAAAAAGACGTAGACCGGGCTGATGACCAGGGACGCCAGCAGGAAGCTTGCGACGCCGACGATGACCCCGGCAGGCAGCCCGAGCAACAGGGTCGCGAGTATGGTGCCCGTCGCATCCAGATAAATCGGCAGCTTCAGGAAGTGGACCACGCCGCCGAGAGCGATATTGAGGGCGATGCAAAGCGGCATCAGCGCCAACGCCTGCTGATTGAACAGACTGCGTTTCGTGAGCTCGGTCATCTGGACTGGCCCTTAGAGGTTGTCGGAAAAACGGGGGGAAGTCACGTAACGTCCCCCTGTTCGATGCGCGTCGGGATACGCTGCGGATCAGATTCCCAGTAGGCGCCGGCGACGTCAAGTCCCGGAATCGACTTCGCCCACTGCTGGCCCGCGTCCCCCGCGGCTGGGTTTTCAGGCTCGTCCTCTTCGGGCTTATCGCCCTTGCGGAGCCCCTGGATGCCGATCAGCACCGCTTGCCTGAGATTGCATCCAATGAGGTTGGTCTGCAAATCGAGCGCAGCCATGCTCAGGTTGGCCCCAACGAAGCTCGACAGACTGAGGTCAGAGCCTTCGAGCTGCAGCCCAATGAGGGCTGCGTGCTCGAGTCGGGCCTCGCGTAGCGAGGCTGACCGCATTGACGACCAGGATAGATTTGCACGCATCAAGAGAGCCTGATCCAGCTGCACCCCATCCAGGTTAGCGTTGAGCATCTCAGCGTTGGAGAGGTCAGCGTGCGGCATGACCGCCCCATAGAACCGCGCATGGCTCAAACGCGCGTCGCGGAAGGTACAACGGGAGAGGTCAAGACCGCCGAAGTCCACGTCGCGCAGGTCGAGCAGATCGAAGTGCAGGTCCGCAAGGCTGTTGGCGCTGACGATGATTGCAGGCTTACTCCATGTATGGCGGCTGTGGCTGCTGGGGCCGCGCCTGCCAGTCTGCCCGTAAACGCCACGCAGCACCGCGCCGATGGTCAAAATCAGCGGGTTGCGCCGGGCATCGTCCAGCGCAGCGGGGCGAGGCTTACCATCGTTTACCGCGGCCTCGAACCGCTCGAATTCGGCGCGGACGACCGATGAGAACAGCTCGAAGATGGCCGCGCTGTTGCTGCGGCATTGGAGCGGTGCGCGGGAACCGTTCAAGAAGTCCTGCAACTGGCGGATGGCAGTACGGCGAAGCACCACATTCGCGGTGCTGGTGTCGCGCTCACCCTTGCTGGTGCCCCCCGCAGCAATCTCCATGAGCCGACTGAATTCGCCCGATGAGTGCTCGGACTCGTTCCGCTTGAGCTCGCGCTCCCGCTCGTAAGCACGAATGAACCATGCATAGCTCAGCAGCGGCAGGCCCGTCAGCGCGAGAAAAACGGCGCTTAAGCCGCGGCCCGCGATTTCGGTCCGAGGGCTCTGGTCCATGGACGTCCGTTGTCCCGAGGACGCCGCTGTCGCCGACTGAGTTTCTGACACCTCGCCCTCGGCTTTGTGGAGCTCACTGTGGTCTGTCCGACGCTCAACGACTTCTGTCACCCGAATGACGATCTCCCCGACCAACAATGGGGCGACACTGCCAAGGCTGGCCGCGAGGGTGATGGGCACAATCAACGACCACGAAAAGCGATGCTCGTACGCCCGATCAATGAGCCATTGGCCGTATCGGTCCGGCTTTCGTCCGGCGACAATTTCTGATTCCAGGCCTTGGTAGCGCTTACTATTGAAGACCCAAAGTCGCCAACTCAGGACCAGGATGGAAAGCAGCCCAAGGTGATGCCATCCGAAGAGCGGCGCAGCTCCTCCTTGGCCCTCCGCTTTGGGCAAAAACCAGAAGAGCAAGAAGGCCAACCCAGCCGCCAACCAGGTAAGTGTCATATAAGCTGAATCGCTTGAGCCAGCTTGTTCGCCGATACGCTCGACCTCCGTCGGGACCTTCAGCCACGCAAATATGACCAGCACGGTCAGTGACGCGGTGACTGCCGCCATGACTCTCACTGGGTGCTCGGTGGGCCAATAAAACAAACGCAGCCACTCCGGCTCTGGTCCTGTTAAGAGCAGCATAGGTACGAACAGAACAACCGAAAGGTAGCCGACCAGTAAAATGAGAAGAAACTCAAGACGGGGCATATCGGCAGCTGTGAGCTTGGTTTTGATCTTCCTGAGAGACGCTGCTTCGATTAGTTTGCTGACCCGGAACGTCCTGATCGCCCGTGCGAAATGGTGTAAGCGCCTGAGCAAAGCCGCAAACTCCTGGGGGAAAATCACGATCGCTGCGAAAACGGCGAGTAGCGCGAGTGCTAAAAACTTCACACTGTACGTTCCCGCACAACGCCCAGAGTCGCCGCAATCGCTGGGACAATCGCGCGTGCTAAGGTTTTCGGGCTGGGGAAGCTGCAGGTTCGTACGGTGGGCTGCTGCTTCGCGAGCGCCTGGAACCAGAGCGGCTTGGGCTGCGCGACTGATGGCGACCTGGCAGCATCGGAAGGCATAGTCTCCAATTCGGGTAATCTCGTCGACGGCGAGAAGGATTCTAACGCAACGCGGTTTGTACGAAGCGGTCTGAATCACGTCGAATCGCGCTGTCCACGGAGCTTCGTAGCGCGCTGGCGGCGAACGCCTGCAGCGGCAGACGTGCCGCGATTCCATGCTGGCCCCTAGGCGCGTCGTAGACCACCGTTCCGATATCCTGCCCCCTTGCGGGCCTGGAGAGGCTCTGGGCTGGAACTTCAGACCCGAGAGTCACCATAGAGGGCAAACCCGGAGGGTGTGCCGAAGGGCACAGAAGCCGGCGGCTTGGGAATCGTGGCGAGCGAGCACATCCTCGTCGGCATAATCGGCTTCAGCGGCTCTGTCCCGACAACTGCCCGTGTACACGCCATAGCACACACCAGCGGCAACCCCCAATCCGGCCGGTAGGATAACCGTTTGTCGCGGTCGTCTGCGCGGCGGGACCTAGCTCTTCAACGCAGCGACAAGCATTTGACCATATCCTACTTGATCCACGCCATGCACAAACAAGCCCAGACCAAGGCGCTGCGCCCCAGCAAAGCGATGTCCGGACTCGTCCTCGACGGGAACCCTGCTGTGCGCTCCGACTTACCCGTTCCCGTTCCCAGGACTGGCGACGCGCTCGTAAGTGTACGGCAGGCCGGTGTATGCGGCTCGGACATGGCGGTGGTGCGCGGCTACGCTGGATTCCGCGGGATACTGGGGCACGAGTTTGTCGGGGACGTCGTCGTCTGCCCTTCAGAGCCAAGCCTTGTCGGTCTTCGTGTTGTCGGGGAGATTAACATCGCCTGCGGGCACTGCGACGCCTGCCGCCGAGGCTGCAGGAAGCATTGCGAGCGGAGGCAAGTGCTGGGGATGCGCGGCCATGACGGCGCCTTCGCCGAGTATCTGACCCTGCCGCTTGAGAACCTCCATCCGGTGCCGGCCGGGGTGTCGGACGAGGCCGCCGTGTTCACTGAGCCGCTGGCGGCAGCCCTGCAGATCACCCGGCAAGTGCACATCGGCCCCGAGACCCGCGTGCTGGTGGTGGGCGCGGGCCGGCTCGGGCAGCTCATCGCGCAGGTGCTGCGCCTCACCGGCTGCAACCTGGCGGTGGTGGCCCGCCGCGCGCGCCAGCGCACCCTGCTGGCGAACGTCGGCATCCCCTGGCTCGCCGAAGACGACGTACCGGCGGCGGGCTTCGACCTGGCCGTGGAGGCGAGCGGTGCGCCCGGTGGCCTGGCGCTCGCACGGCGTGCACTGCGCGCCGGCGGCACCCTGGTGCTGAAGAGCACCTATGCGGGGGAGGTGTCGGTGGACCTGGCGGGACTGGTGGTGGACGAGATCAGCGTCGTCGGCTCCCGCTGCGGGCCCTTCCCCGCGGCCCTGCGCCTCCTGGCCCAGGGGCTGGTGGACCCCACACCGCTCATCGATACGTGCCTGCCGCTCGCCCGCGCCGAGGCGGCCCTGCGCCGGGCCGCAGAGCCCGGCGTGCTCAAGGTGCTGCTCGACTGCACCTGAGTGCGCCCGCGCCTTGCCCGCCGCGGCGCCCACCGCAACCAGCCCCGCCCAACGGCGCATCGCGCAGCAGGGGCCGGCCCCGCCAACAGTCGCCTTTCGCCCGCGCCCCTGGGGCGGGGCAACGAGCTGGTCCGGGGCGGTGCAGCCCGGCTTGACCCCACATGGCGCATGCGCCAGCCCCTGATGGTCGGGTGGCGCTGTCGCAGCCCCACCAACCCTGCCAGGGCGATCACGCACCGCGGGCGCAGGGGTGACAGTCCGGGCGCCGCGCCATGCCGGCGAGCGTCCGATCACGCACCGCGGGCGCAGCGGTGACAGACACCGCGTCGCGCCGTCAGCGCACACTTTCCGTTGCGGGCATCGCCGTGCTCGCGTTAGCCTGGGGTCAGAGTCCAGGCCAACGGACCTGCCTGTCCCCCACCGCAGTCGGCGCCGCCACGCTTTGGGACGCATGCACAAGCACACCGCGCTACGGACCCCGCCGGGGATCGGCATCTGCCCGGTGCCCCCGCGCGCCCACCCATTCCCCTGCCCGGCTCACCCCGGGGCGGGGCGTGTGGCAGCAGAACGCATCATGCCGCCTAGGCCCCTGCTTGAGCGCACCACTGCGGCGGCTGCGAGCCCATCGCGGGCGCGCGCGGAACCGGACCTGCGTGCCGCGCGTCCGACCTGGTGCTCATCTGTCTTCGTGCCCTTCGGGTACAGACCAATGCCGGGGCTGTTGTCCCGGCCGATAACCCAAGAATGCACCGGTATTGACCGGGCATCGGACTCACAGCGGCTGGGAGATGCAGCATGTCATCCACGGTCAACGACCAAGTCTGTTTGTTGTTCGACTTCGAGAACCTGGTTCGCGGCATCGCCGATACCTATGGCGATGAGTCCACGGCCGAGCACCTGGATATCAGTTTGATTTTTTCGCTGGCGGAGGAGTACGGCAACGTCGTCTCCGCCCGGGCCTACGCCGATTGGCGTCTGCGCGAGATCAATCAATTCCAGTTCGATCTCTACAACCTCGGCATCGACCTGGTGCACGTCCTCGCCAAGCGCCAGAAGAACGCCGTCGATGTCAAGCTCGCCGTGGATGCCATCGAGACCATGTGGGAGCTGCCGGCCATCTCCACCTTCGTGCTCGTCTCCGGGGACCGGGACTTCATTCACGTGCTGAAGGCGCTGCGCCGCCGCGGCAAGCGGGTGGTGGGCGTCGCCCCCGACAATGCGGTGAGCGACGACTTCGCGGCCTTGTGTGATCGCTTCGTGTCCTACGCCGCGCTGCGCCGCACCTATGCCGAAGACGGCGCCACGGAAGCGGGCGGCCCCGGCGGGCGCGAGTTGAACGGCGCCCGCAAGGCGCTGCGCCGCGTACTGGCGCGGGAGCCGGACGGCATCCTGGGCGCCAAGATCGTGCCCGCGCTGCGCCGCGAGCTCTCGCCCACTTTTGATGTCAGTGACTACGGCTTCCAGTCTCTGAAGGGCTTTCTGAAGGCGCTGCCCGATGTGGCGGCCATCGCCGACGTACCGGGCGGTGACATCGTCGTCAGGCTCGCGGCCGACGCCGGCAAGGAGGCCCACAAACAGGCGCAGGACCCATTGGAGACGCTGCTGCGCGAAAGCGGGCTGCGCGACTATCGCTACGAGGTCGATCCCGGGCGCCGGCGCCAGATTCTGCGCGAGATCTATCGCTCGGCCAAGGCGCAGCCGACCTTCACCCGCACGCAGCTCGTCCAGCTGGTGGCGGAGGCGTCCAACGACCGCACGCTGTCCGCCGCAATTCTGACCAAGTATTACACGGTGCTCTGGCAATCCCGGGTCTTCAACATTCACCCGGACCAGGATCATCTCCCGCACAAGGACCGGAGCATGAGCTTCGTCCCGGAGATCGACTCCCTGTCGGCACTGGTGACCTTCTACGAGCGCAGCGTCGTGTATAAGGCGCGGACCGCACGGCCGGACCTGGATGTCGCGAAGACGGTGGAGCTGCTCGGGCTTGCGCCGCAGGACGCCGACGCCGTCGCCTATGCCCAGGCGCTGCTGGAGCTCGGGGCGTCGGCACCCACGCAGACACTGCGGGTGCCGGGGCTCGAGATCGCGGGCCATGTGGACATCGATGGCATCCTGCGACAGATCTACGCCGAGTTCGGCGAGAGCCTGTCCCGGGGGCGCATCGTCCGGGAGCTGCGCTCGCGCGCCGCGCTGCCCGACCGGGCACTCTCGGCCGCGCAGGTGGAGGATATGTTCCAGGCCTGCGTCGACCGGAATCTGCTCGTGCCCGGGATGGACGGCGTGACTCAGGTCTATCGGTTGGCACCAGCAGACGCCGATGCAGCCGACTGAGGCCGGGCGGCTGCCTCAGCTCCTCGCGGCGGGGACGCCGTCCCCACGGCCCTCAGTCGCAGACCGGCTCCCCGATGAGGTCGTGCTCCAGGCTGGCGGTGATGTCCACCTCGATGAAATCACCCGGCATAAGCTCCCAGGCACCGTCGATGATGACGCTGCCGTCGATCTCCGGGGCATCGGCATAGCTGCGGGCGATGACCTGGTCTTCGAGCACCTCATCCACCAGCACGGTCATGCGCTGGCCGACCCGGGCGGCGAGCTTGGCGCGGCTGATCTCGGCCTGGGCGGCCATGAAGCGCGCCAGGCGCTCCTGCTTCACGGGCTCCGGCACCGGGTCCGGCAGCGCGTTGGCGGCGGCGCCCGTCACGGGCGAGTAGGCGAAGCAGCCGACACGATCGAGCCGGGCTGCCTCCAGAAAGGCCAGCAGCGCCTCGAAGTCGGCCTCGGTCTCGCCGGGGAAGCCGACGATGAAGGTGCTGCGCATGACGAGCTCCGGGCAGATGCGCCGCCAGTCGGCCAGGCGCTCCAGCACCTTCTCGGCGGCCGCCGGCCGGCGCATGGCCTTGAGCACGGCGGGGCTCGCGTGCTGGAGCGGCATATCCAGGTAGGGCAGGATCAGGCCGTCTGCCATCAGCGGCACCAGCCGGTCCACATGTGGGTAGGGGTAGACGTAGTGCAGCCGCACCCAGGCGGGCAGCTCGCCGAGGCCGCGGGCGAGGCTCTCGATGTCGGTGCGCAGCGGCCGGCCCTGCCAGAAGTCGGTGCGGTACTTCAGGTCCAGCCCGTAGGCGCTGGTGTCCTGGGAGATGATGAGCAGCTCCCGCACACCGCCGTCCACCAGCCGCGCCGCCTCGGCGAGCACCTGCCCCACGGGGCGGCTCACCAGGTCACCACGCATGCTCGGGATGATGCAGAAGCTGCAGCGGTGGTTGCAGCCCTCGGATATCTTCACGTAAGCATAGTGGGCCGGTGTGAGCTTGATGCCGGTTTCCGGCAGCAGGCTCGTGAAGGGCGCCGCCGGATGCGGCTCGGGGCGCGGCAGGTGCAGGTGCACCGCGTCCATCACCTCGTCGTAGGCATGTGGGCCGGTGACGGCGAGCACCCGTGGATGGGTCTCCTGGATCAGCTCCGCGCGCGCGCCGAGGCAGCCGGTGACGATGACCTTGCCGTGCTGGTCCAGCGCCTCGCCGATGGCAGCAAGGGACTCGTCCACCGCGGCATCGATGAAGCCGCAGGTGTTCACCACCACCAGATGGGCGCCGTCATAGCTCGGCGAGATGCCGTAGCCCTCGGCCCGCAGCTGGGTGAGAATCCGCTCCGAATCCACGGTGGCCTTGGGGCAGCCGAGGCTGACGAAGCCCACCCGCGGGGATTGCTCGGAGACGGCGTGCGCGGCGTCTGCTGGCTGTGACATCTGGCTCTGATTCCTGCGCTTTTTGGGACCGACAGCATAGCAATGCTGCGCCGCCCGGTCGCCGGGTCCGCTGGGGCGTGACAGCGGCTGCGGGCGCACCGCCGGCCATCCCGGCCTGCCGCTGTGGTCTGCGTCGCCGACGGGCCGCGACAACGCCGTGACTGAGCCCTTGATTCCGACAAATATTCACGGGTAATCTAGCGACGCTCTAGGTATTAACCCCAGGTGCCGGCGCAACGGCCCTCAGGGTGGCGAGTCGCCGCCGCTGAGCCGCCCGACCAACTGCCCGCGGATCAGGTGAGGATCCAGGTGATGAAGAACTGCAAGCTCTGTCGTCTCAGCAAGGTGTGCAACGATCTGCCCGGCTTTTGTATGCTGATCCCGTACTTGACCATCGCCGTCGTCACCGTCAGCGTCGGCTATCTGTTCGTCACCCAGGAGCTTCTGGCCTGACGCCGCCGGGGCGGTGCCGGCCACCGGCTCGCCGTCCTTGCCCATGACCGCCGACGCACCGCGCATCGGCCCGCACAGCCGGGTCATACTGCACTTGTCCCTGACGCTGGAGGACGGCACCGAAGTGCTCTCCACGTTCGCCGGGGAGCCGCTCAGCTTCGTCATGGGCGACGGCACCCTGGCACCGGGCCTGGAGGAGATGCTGCTCGACCTGCCGGCGGGCTCGGACACCCAGTTGCTCGCCGAGGGCGCCGCGGTCTTCGGCGCCGTGGACCCAGGCCTGGTACACGACCTGCCCGTCGATGACCTGCCGCCGGGCTTCGCCGCGGAGCCCGGGCAAGTGATCGCCTTCGAGACCCCGGGCGGACAGGAGACGCCGGGCACCGTCCTGGCCGTGACGGACACGCACCTGCGCGTGGACTTCAACCACCCCCTTGCACGCCGCGGTCTGCGCGCGCGGGTGCAGATCCTCGCCGTGAGCTGACGCAGCCTGGGCACACCGAGCCCGCGCTGCGCGATTGCGTTTCCCCATGGGTTGCCGGGCAACGAAGTGTTAGCCTAGCGGGCTTTCATCTTGACCGCGTCAGGCCCCGCAGTGCCCCGCCCGACCATGCAGGACTACCAGCCAAGCCCGGATCTGCTGCGCGACCGCGTCGTGCTCGTCACCGGTGCCGTGGAGGGCATCGGCCGCGCCGTCGCCCGCGCCGCCGCCCGCCATGGTGCAACCGTGGTGCTGTGCGCCAAGGAGGAGGACCGGCTGGAAGGCGTCTACGACGAGATCGAGGCCGACGGCAGTCCGGAGCCCGCGAGCCTGCCGCTGGACCTGGCAACGGCGGACGAGCAGCTCTGCCTGGGCGTCGCCACCACCCTGGGCGATGAGTTCGGGCGCCTGGACGGGCTGGTGCACTGCGCAAGCTACGTGCCCTTCCTGAGCCGCATCGACGACTACGACGCCAAGGAATGGGAGCGGGTCACCCGCGTCAACCTCACCGCGCCCTTCCTGCTCACCCAGGCCTGCATGCCGCTGCTGCGGGCGGCGGAGGACGCCTCCGTCGTCTTCACGTCAGACCGCGTCGGCCGCCGCGGGCTCGCCTATTGGGGCGCCTTTGCGGCGGCCAAGTTCGGCATCGAGGGACTGACCCAGGTGCTGGCGGAGGAGACCCGCGACAGCACCCGCATCCGGGTGAACAGCCTGGACCCCGGCATCCTGCGCACGGCCCAGCGCCGTCAGCTCTATCCCGGCGAGGACCCGAACACCCTGCCGACGCCGGAGGTGGCCGTGCCCGCCTACCTCTGGCTGCTCGGCACGGATGGCGCCGGCACCACCGGGCAGGCGCTTTCGGCGCAGGCCGACTGAGCGGCCCCCGGGTCAGACGCCGGCTGCGCACCCATGACGACTGATCGGCGGACTGATCGTCTGGCCTACGCCGGGCTCTGGCTGGCGCTGGTGGGCTACTGGCTCCTGTTCTCGCCGCCGGCGCCGGCGGACTTCCTGGGCGAGGTCACGGCGCTGGCGCTGGCGGATACGAGCCGGGTGGACCCCATCGCAATCGCCGTCTTCAATCTGCTCGGGCTCCTGCCCACGGCCTTCCTCGCCATCCTGCTCTACGACCCGGGCCGCCCGCACTCCCCGGTTGGTCCCTGGCCGTTTGCCATCGGCGCCTATTTTCTGGGCGGCATCATCCTGCTGCCCTACCTGGTGCTGCGCAACACCCGGGCGCCGCTGAAGACCGCCCCCGGCGCCTTCGTGCGCGCCATCGGCTCGCCGGTGGCGGGCTGGATCATGCTCCTCATCGGCGTGGGCCTGGTGGGCTTTGCGCTGGTGGCCGGCAGCCCGGCGGCCTTCGCAGCGCAGTTTGCCGGCTCACAGTTCATCGCCGTCATGACCGCGGACCTGATCGCGCTGACCACCGCCCTGCACCTGGCCGCCCTGACCGACCGCCGCCGGCGTGGGCTCGGGCCTGCGCCCGCCTGGCAGCAGGTGCCGTTGTTCGGCCCCGTACTCTACCTGGCGACAAGACCCGGGCACTGAGGCTCCTGTCCATCCCGGCATTGCCCGCACGCCAGGCGGACTACAATGCCGCAGCAAGCCGAGCCGCGACCACCACAGCTCACCGACCCATGCCCGAGGCCATGCCACAAGCCGCACAACGCCCGCCCGCAGCCCCCGACGTCGGCATCCCCCCCGACGCGACAGCCGCAGCCGTCCGCCGCGTCGCCGATGCGGTGCGCCGCCGCGTGCTGGATTACACGCTCAAGAACAACGGCGGCTACCTGAGCCAGGCCTGCTCGTCCGCGGAGACCCTGGCGACGCTGTATCTGCGCGTCATGCGGCTCGGCGCGAGCCAAGCACCGCTGGTGCCGCGACCCTTCGCCGGTGTGCCGGGGCCGAGCAACCCGGACGCCTTCACCGGCGCCGACTACAACGGGCCGCAGGGGCCGGCGCTGGACCGTTTCATCTTCTCGCCGGTGCACTATGCGCTGGTGCTCTACTCCCTGCTCATCGAGCTGGGGCGGCTTGGCCCGAACGGACTCGACGCCTTCAACCAGGACGGCAGCACCGTGGAGCTCATCGGCGCAGAGCACTCCCCGGGGCATGAGGTCACCGCCGGCTCCCTCGGCCAGGCCCTGAGCCAGGCCGGCGGCATCGCGCTGGCACGCCGACTGAAGGGGGAGACGGGTCGGGTCTGGGTGTTCATGTCCGACGGCGAATTCCAGGAGGGCCAGACCTGGGAGGCCTTCGCGGCGCTTGCGCACCACCGGATCGGTAACCTGGGCGTCTACATCGACGCCAACGCCCAGCAGTGCGACGGCGCCATGGCCGAGGTCATGACCATCGAGCCGCTGGCGGAGCGCCTGCGCGCCTTCGGCGCCGACGTGCACGAGGTGGACGGGCACGACAGCGACGCGCTGGCGGCCGCGGCAGACGGCTTCGGCACCGGCGACCGCCCGCTTGTGGTCATCGCCCGCACCGACCCCTGCCGCGGCATCGAGCTCATGCGCAAGCGCGCACCGAAGCTGCACTACCTGCGCTTCACGTCGGACGCGGAGCGCCGGGCCTACGAGAACGCGCTGAATTCCTGGGTGCGCGGGGATTAAGCGCACTCTTCCGCAAACAGCTCACGGCTCAGAAATGGTAAAACACAGTTTCGACGCCTAGGGACGACGTCCGCTGCCTGAGGGTATACCCGGGCGAGTAGCCCACTGAGGTTCGCACACCCAGTCGAAGAGAAGAGTCGTATGGATACTCAAGCGTATCTTGTCCGCCAGAGCCGCTCCGTCGATCCGATAGAGGCCGCCGTTGCCGACAATTGCCGTTTTGATGAACGGGCGTCCGCAGCCCGCTGGCAGCAATTTCTGGAGATCTTGGAGCAGGTGCTGGAAGACCCGGAGGACTTGGTGCCTGGTGACTGGGCTGAAGCGAATACCAAGCACCTCGACCAGTATGTTGCGGGTCCGAAGGTCTCGGTTCCGGACGCCTTCCTCGCCATCAACCGCGACGCCTGGTTGACCGGCATCGGCAACAACCCCAACCAGAGCCTTGTGCGCATCGAATCGCTGACACGCGCCCTCAATAACGCCCAGCTATCCCTGGAAGCACTGCGGGACATCCTGACCCGAGCAGATTCCGGTCGCGACTCGGATGCCCAGAAGGCGGCCGACAGCTTCTTCTCGTCATGGAGCTCAGCGCGGGATGGGCGACCCGCCTTCGCGGCCTTCTATGACGAAGTGAAGGAAGAGGCGGATGCCGACGACTGGCCGCATGCTCTTCGAGACCGGCTTGGCCTCGGCCACTACGGCACCGACGGTGGCGCGCCCATGCCGGTCGCATTGATGCGCTACCGGCTTGCAGAGGTGATCTCTGCGCAAGCAGACGCGAAGCTGCCGATCGCCGCCGCCCTGCCGACCGTCCTGGACGGTGGCATGCATGAATTCTTTTTCCCAGTGCCGCGCGAAGAAACCTACGGTGCCACCCTGCATCTGCTGCCCGAGCAAGCCGATACGCTCACCTGCGAGATCATCCACTGCCGCATCGAGTACACCCGCCCGCACCTGTGGAAACTCGGCTGGATTCACCAACCTCATGCCTGCAAAGATGCTCAGCTGCAAGACGCGCGCGATCTCCACCTGATCGCGTTGCAGGACGCCAGCGGCCGTGACGACTTCGGTGAGCCCATGCAGGGTCGCACATGATCGGGCGCTGGCGTGAGCAGTTCGCGCGGGATCCCGAGCGCGCCGTGGCCGATCTGTTCAGCGGTCGCGCCGGCGTCGGCTCCGGGCTGCGACTGGACGTCCCGGACCTGTTGTACCAAGCGTTTCCGGAGCAGCCCGAGCTGGCAGCGGATCGGCGCCGGCTTGACGACGCGCTGCTGGCGTGGCTCACGACCATGCGTCGCGACTATGCCCGGCAGGTGCAACGACTCGGGTTTGCGGTGTACGGCAAGCGGCTCTGTGATGCACTGCTGGCGCTGCAGCTGCTGAATCTGCCGAGCACCCGCTACCAAATCCGCCAGACCCGGGACGCCTGGCTGCGCTGGCTCACGCCGCTGCGGCTGGGATCCGACCGCGACCCGGCGTTGGAGTGCTGGCGGCTGCTGACACGCGACCAGCCGGACAGCGCGGACACGGCCACCTGGCTGCATTTGGCCGCCGATCCGCGCCCCGAGTACCTCAACACGGCGCTGGTCGGTTTGCGGAACCTGCCGAACGAGCACGACGCCCGCCGCAACCAGGTCCTGATGCTCAACGCCCTGCTGCGCCATGCGCAGGTCACATATCCGGACGCCCAAGCGGGTCGAGCCTTCGTCAACCGCGAGCTTGCCGCCCTGCGGGGGCGCGGCGGCGACTACCCCCGGTCCCCGCAGCACTGGCAATCAGTACTGTCGGAGGCGCTGGACGGATTCGCGGGACCGGGCGCGGAGCGCAGGGCGCGCGACCTCGCCGACGCTTTGCGCAAACCGCTGAACCAGGCGCGGACCGGTGGCCGACAACGAGGCGCGGGCGTGCAGCCTGCTGCCAAACAGGACCGTGAGCTGCTGGAGCATGACATCAAGGCGGCTCTACTGCCGGCTGAACAGTTGGCTGAGCGCCTGTTCCGACTCCTGGAACAGAATCGTGTCTACGCGGTACAAACCGGCGACAGCTACTTCTTCGTCCGCACACTGCACAATCTGGGCGGTCGCTTGCTCCAGCAGGAAAAGATACCTGCGGATCGGCTCGACCACTTCGGTACTCTGGTGGAACAGGCGCTGACCTGGGAGCCACTCAATCCCTACTGCTGGATGCTGTGGGCAGATTGGTTCATCGCCGTCGGCCGCCAAGATCCCCGAGAATGGGTCCTGCGCGAGATGGCGCGGCTGTTTCCGGACGACGCGCATACGCGGGTCGAGCTCGCCCGGCTGCTCATCCGGCGCGGCGAGCCGCACTGGGACGAGGCGGAGCGCTGGCTGCGACAGGTCGCCGACCGTAACCGAGACCACGAGCATTCCCGGGTCGTGCTCGCCCGCCTGCTCATCCGGCGCGGCGAGCCGCACTGGGACGAGGCGGAGCGCTGGCTGCGACAGGTCGCCGACCGTGATCCGACGAATGCGCCATCAAGAATCGTACTTGCGGCCTTACTGGAACGACGCGGACAGCGGGACCTGGCCATCGAGCTGCTGGCGGGCTTCGTCTCGCGGTATCCAGAGAACGCAGCAGCGCAACAGCTTCTGGAGAAGCTGCAAGGCGAAGTGGCAGCCAATATGGATTTCGACCCGTACATGGATGCGGGAGAGCCTGCGGAAGACGCTCAGCTGGAGCACCGCGAGCCCAAATCCGTCAGCGACACCGCTGTTCAGGGAGTGCCCATGCATACGCAGTCCCGTGCGATCGATGAGATCAAGCGACGCGCACTGCTGTCGGCAGAATTGACAGACGCCCGCCTGGCAACGCAGGGGGATGGTCCCGACCTGTTCGAGCGGATTGCAGAGATCAGGGCGCAGGCCGAGCAGGGTGATGCACTGGCAGGCCTCTATCGGCAGTGGCTGGAGCCGGATACGGTCTTGGAGCCGCCGCCCTATGCTTGGGCCTGGCGTACCTGCCGTCTTTGGCAAACAGCGGCACATGCGGATGCTTGGGCGCAGATGGAACAAGAGTTTCCGCAGACCGCCATGGAGAGCGGCTTTCTCCATCTGCTCGCGACACGCGATGAGGCTCAGCTGATACGCTGGCGGGCTCGCTTCGGCGAAGCCGAGGTCGGCTCCGCCCATCCTGCCGCCAAAACCATGCGCCGCACCATGGACCGGCTCGATAATCTGACAGATGACGACCGCAACGAGGTCGCCCTCGCCGTGATGGCCAGTGCTGCGCTGGACGTACCGGACTTCGCCACCCACGCGTGACGTCGGCAAAACCGCCACGATCGCACGGTGCGACTGCATTGCCGTACTCACGGGTTCATGCCATGCGCGCGCCGAACCGCAACACGATAAGAGAGCCGGCTCCATGACCGAGACCGTCACCCGCCCGCACCGCGATCATCTGGTGCGCTGGGCTGCGGACAAGCCCGAGGTGCTGGTGCTGTCCGCGGACCTGACCTCCTCCTGCGAGGCCGACGCCTTCCGCGATGCGTATCCGCAGCGGTTCTTCTCCCTCGGTATGGCGGAGCAGAACATGATGGGCTTCGCCGCCGGCCTCGCCCGGGAGGGGTTCTTTCCGTACATCCACACCTTCGCGGTGTTCGTCACCCGCCGGCCGTTCGATCAGGTGGCCATGGCCATCGCCTACCCCAACCTGCCGGTGCGGCTGGTGGGCTTCCTGCCCGGGCTCACGACGCCGGGCGGCGTCACGCACCAGGCCATCGACGATGTCGGCCTGATGCGCCTCATCCCCAACATGACGGTGCTCGAGGCGGGCGATGCCACCGAAGTGACCTCCATCCTGGACGTGGCCCAGGCAGTGGACGGCCCCGTCTACATCCGCCAGCTGCGCGGTGAGGTGCCGCGGCTGTTCCCGGCGGATGAGCCCATGCGCCTGGGTCGTGCCCGGCTGCTGGCGGACGGCGACGACCTGTGCGTGATCTCCAGCGGCATCTGCACCGAGGAGGCCCTGCGCGCCACGGCGGCGCTCCAGGACCGGGGTCTCGGCGTGCGGCACCTGCACGTGTCGACGCTGAAGCCCTTCGACGACCCGGCGGTGCTGGAGGCCCTGTCCGCTGTGCGCGCCGGTGTCGTCACCATGGAGAACCACAGCATCATCGGCGGCCTCGGCGCTGCGGTGGCGGAGCGCATGGCCGGGCACGGCATCGGCCGCCGGCTGCTGCGGCTCGGGCTGCGGGACACCTACGCCCATGGCGCGAGCCGGCCCTATCTGCTGCGCGAGTACGGCCTGGACGCGGCGGCACTGGTGCGGGCGGCGGAGGATCTCACCGGCACGCGCCTCGACATCGACGAAGCGGACCTCGCGGCGGTCCGCGTCGGCACCCTCACCGCGGCCGAGAAGACCGAGGACCTGTAAAGGCTGCCGGGCTGCTGGGCCGCCTGCCACCCCTTTGATTCCGGACGGCCCGCCCGGATTTGGCAGCGGGGCGCGGTCGCCGCCCGCCTGAATCCGTTCATGAAGGAGACCATCCCATGTCAGACCTGGAAATCCTCTGCGAGCGCAAGCCCTCACCCGCCAAGCTGGAGGTGCTGGGCGTGGAGCAATGGCCCATCTGGAAGAAGGAGCCCTCCACCTTCCCCTGGACCTACGATCAGACCGAGACCTGCTACATCGTCCGCGGCAAGTTCACGGTGACGCCGGAGGGCGGCGAGCCGCAGCAGTTCGGCCGCGGGGATCTGATCACCTTCCCGGCAGGGCTGGCCTGCACCTGGGACATCACCGAGGCGGTGGAGAAGCATTACGATTTCCAGTGAGCGGCGGCCGGACGCCCGGCGGCCGCCTGCTGACACCTCAGGCTTGACACCTCAGGCCTGACTCCGCCCGCCTGAGATCACAGTCTTGACACCGCCGGGCTGAAGCCTCATGCCCCCGGATCGTCCATGCTGCCGTGCTGGTAGCCGAACAAGTCCAGCGCGACATAGCGGAAACCGAGCCCGTGCAGTGCCGAACCGATCTCGTCCGCGTGCCGGATGAGGCGCTCGCGCTGCGGCGCGGCCACCTCGATGCGGGCGAGACTGCCGTGACTGCGCACCCGCACGGACTCGAACGCCATGCCCGCGAGCAGGCGCTCCGCTTCCTCCACCCGCTGCAGCTCGCGCATGGAGATGGGGTGGTTGTGGCGCAGACGGGTCAGCAGACAGGCGTTGCTGGGCTTGCGCCAGGTGGGCAGATCGAGCGTCTCGGAGATGGCGCGCACCCGCGCCTTATCGATGCCGTGGCGGATGAAGGGCGTGCCGATGCCGAGCTCGCGCAGCGCGTGCAGACCCGGGCGGCTCTGCTCGGCATCGTTCAGGTTGCTCGCATCCACCAGGGTGTCGAGCCCGAGCCGCCCGGCGCGCTCGCGCAGCAGCTCGTACATGCGATACTTGCAGCGATAGCAGCGGTCTGGTGGGTTGTTCTCCATGCCCTCGGGCATGTCCATTTCCACCAGCTCGTGACGCAGCCCCATGGCGGTTGCCAGGGCCACCGCATCGCCGATCTCCTGGCGCACCATGTAGGGCGTGACGGCGGTGAGGGCCACAACCCGCTCCGCTCCCACGGCTTCACGCGCACAGGCGAGCATGAGCGTGCTGTCCACCCCGCCCGAGAATGCCACGGCCACGCCGCGGGCTTCGCGCAGGCCGTCCACGACGGCATCGAGCTTCGCATCCATCTGTATCCTCCCCATCTGCTTCCCCTTATGATGTTCTGTCTGCTTCCATCCCGTCGGTCGGCCGGTCTCCTGACTCAGCGGCGGCGCCGGCACGGCCCGCCCGCGGCCGACCTGGGAGTATAGGGGATTCCAGGGTGGGCATGGCTGCACGCGGTTTGTGGCACGGTGGCGCCTGCTCCGGGTCAGCTCGTGCGCCCGCCGCGATTGGCAGGCCCGCGCCAAGGCGTCACAATTGGCTCCCGCGCCGGCGCCTGCCGCGGGCGCCTTGAGTGGTTCTGCGCCCCCTCGGGCCGGCGCAGGTGACAACGATAGCCGCCGTCGGATGCACAGGAGCCACCCCGGCCGACGGCTGTAAGAGGAGACCTCGTTCCGATGCGTAACCCAATCATGCCGATCCTTGTCCTGCTGTCCATGCTGCTGGGCGCGCCCATCAGCGCCACCGCGGCGGAGGGGATCTCCATCGCCGAGACGGTGCTGAAGATGCCGCTGGCGGACGATGTTTCCATGGACGATGCGGTGGATTCGATGAAGCTCCGCGCCAATACCCTGAACTTCAAGCTCGTCGCCCATCTGCCGCTGTACAAGGAGCTGGAATCCATGGGCATCGAGAGCAAGCGCATCGAGATCTTCCAGTTCTGTGACGCCCGCATCGCCAACGAGATGGTCATCTTCAATCCGGACTTCTCCGCCTATCTGCCCTGTCGCATCACCCTGATCGAAGACGCGGAAGGCAAGCCGTGGCTGGTGACCCTCGACCTCGGCAAGATCATCCCCAGCGCCAACCTGTCGCCGGAGCTGCTGGAGAAGGCGGAAATGGTGCGGGACAAGATCGAGTCCATCATGACGGCCGGGGCCAACGGCGAGCTTTGAGGCCTGACCTGGGCTGAGCCCACGGCATCCACGGTCCCATCCCCGGTGGGACCGCTCCCGGAACTGACTGCCTGCGACGAGAACGGCTGCGCGGGGTCGGGACCGATGTCGATCCGATGTGCCCGTCACAACGCCAGCAGCTGACGCAGCCGGCGCGCCACCCGCGAATTGACCCGACCCAGGCTCTCGGTTGCGAGATCCGCGACGGCTCGCAGCGGCCCATGTGAGCGCCACAGGCGCGCGAGCAGGCCAAGCGCCGCCGCAAAGCAGACGAGTATCGCGGCACAGATCCCTGCCAGGCGCAGCAAGGCCCCAGGCCCGGACAGGTCCGGCACCACCCAGGCGACGACAGACCCCGCCAGTACGCCGATGGCGGCGGCAGCCAACGGCGGCAACAGTGCATGCAGGGTCTCGCGAGGCCGCACCGCAAGCTGCGAGCGTGCCACCAGCCGATGCAGCCACAGCGTCATAACGGCCTCCCGCAGGGAGATGCCGGCGGCGATGGCCACCAACCCCCAGGGGGCCAGCGCGAAGACGGCAATCACCGTCAGCCCGAGCGTGACCAGATTGGCCACCGCCAGCTCGCGCACCAGACCCTGCGCGTTCACCACCCCCCGCAGTGACACCGCCACCGCGAGCGCCATACCCCCCAGCGCCATCACCTGCACCGGCATCCCGGCACCTGCCCAGGCGCTGCCGTAGAGCAGCTCGATGGCCAGTGGCCCCGCCACCAGCAGCAAAGCCAGCATCGGAAAGGTCACCACGCAGATGGCGGTGAGCGCCTTGAAGAATTGCGCTCTGGAGGCGGCAGCATCGTCCTGGATGCGGGCGAGGGCCCCGAGCAGCAGCGGGCCCAGGCTCTCACCGAACTGATCCGTGGGGATCCGCGCGAGGGAGTAGGCGCGGTTGTAGAGGCCCAGATGGGCCGCCCCAAGCAGCGCGCCGATGATCATGTTGTCGATGCGGCTTGCCGACGCCCCGATCAGGCTGTTGACGGCGGCGTAGCGCGCGTAATGCAAGAGCGGCGTCACCGGCCGCAGCGCAGGCCCACAGGGTCGCCAGCCCAAGGCGCGAAAGATGCTGACGCCGTTCACCGCCATGCTGACAATCCCGGCAAGCACAAGGCTGTAGACGCCGAGGCCGCTCAACGCCGCCGCCAAGGAGACGACCGCCGAGGCGTTGAACGCCAGGATGTTCATCCGCGCCACTTCGGCGAAGCGCATCTCGCGGCGCAACAGCGCGAAGCCCACCGCCGTGTAGGGCATGAGCAGCAGGCCGAGGCTCGTGGCCAGCAGCACCGGCCGGAACGCCGCCGCATCGTAGAAGACCGCCAGCTGCGCCGACAACAGCCAAGCAGCGAGCACCGCCAGGAAGGTCAGGGACGTGATGGTCCAGAAGACCGCGTCGATGGCCTCAGGCGTCAGGGATCGCGCCTGGAGCAGAGCCTGCGGAAACCCGAGCTGCGCCCCCAGCAACAGCAGCGAGGTGTAGGCGGTCACCGCGATGAAGACGCCGAAGTCCGCCGGCCCGAGGATACGGGCCAGCACGATGCCCAGGATAAACTGGCCTGCGGTCAGGTAGAGGCTGCCGGCGTAGCTCCACCAGGCCGCCTGACGGAGGCCGCCGCCCGCTGCCTCACCCATGCAGCCTCGGCGCTCCCCGCCGGCCGGGGGACGCCGTCAGTCCGCGCCTGTTCCGGCGTAGCTGTCCGGCAGCTTGCGCTTCAGCCTGTCCATTTTCATGCCCGCGGCCTCCGCGCGCTCCACGTACGCCTGCGCCTGCCTGTAATCGCCCAGGTCGAAGTAATAGTCGGCCAGGTAGAACAGCAGCGGCCCCGGCTTCGCGCCCGCCTCGAGCCCCTGCTCCAGATAGGCGATGGCCTCATTGATGTCGCCGCGCCGCTTGGTCAGCCGGCCCATGAGCACGTATGCATCCGTACTCTTCGGGTTCTGCTTCAGCACCCCGGCAAGCACCTCCATCGCCTCCTTATACTCACCCGCGCCGCCTACGGATTCCGCATAATTCAGCGACATCTGCTCCCAAAGCGGCTGACCCGGTCGCGAGCGCTTCAGCATGTAGTCAAACTGCGCGGCCGCATGCCGGAACCGCTCCCTGGCACTTAACCGAGCCTTGCGCAGCCACATCACATCCTTGGCCTGTGACAGCTTCGTGAGTCCAGAGCAATAATGATGCAGATGCTGCCAATCGGGGCCAATGGCGTTTCTCCAAAACGCGATCTGGCCTTCGTTGATGGGAAACTTCGTGTCCCACCAGCCCTTTCGATTGCGATGGAAATCGGACATCTTCGCCTTACAGAAGTCTGGGTACAAATAGTAATCCTTTTCTGTCGGCTGGAAGTTGAAGGCATAGGTCGCGGTCGGCAGCATCAGCAAGAAGCCAAACACCAAAGCAAGGGGGCTCAGCAGCAACGCTCGCCGGCGCTGCCGTGCGCCGGCACTGCGGCGATTGCCATCAGCAGAGGCGAGAGCAGAGCAGGCGAGGGCAGCAGACGCGAGGGCAGCCGACGGTTCCCGCCCATGCCCGCACGGCGTCCGTAAAGCAGTGCTCGTAGAAAAGACTGCATGCATGTCATTCACTCCGGGCCCGAAAGGGCGTCTTGAACCATCATGAGTGTGGGGTCTGGGGCCGACTCAGACCACAACCAACATTGCGATACCCTTACGCCCGACCCGTTGGGGAGGCCGCGGGGCAGCGCTTCCCGAGTACGCCGCCCAAAGGCTGAGAAAGCGGGCTCAGAGCCGGCGGCGCCGGTCTCGAGTGTTGGGCACACAGTGCAGCACCCTGGGCCAGCGAGCAAGGGCCAGCACGCCGGAGCAACGTCAGACCTCAAGCCGCCCGCAGGGCATCCACCCGCTGGAAGCCGCGCGGCAGCAGCGCCCCGCGCCGGCCGCGCTCACCAATATAGCGTTGCACGTCCTCGGGCTTCAGCGTCAGCGTGCGCTTACCCGCAATCACTGCGAGGCTCGCGGCCGCCGGCAACACGGCCAGGGCTGCAACAGTCTCTTCCCGTCCCTTCGCCCGCGCCGAGGGGATGCCGATGATCTTGTTGCCCTTGCCGCGCGCGAGCTGCGGCAGATCGGCCGCCGGGAAGGCCAGCAGGTGCCCGCTGCTGGTGGCGGCCACCACCAGGTCCGCGGCGCTCCCCGGCACCGGCACGGGCGGCAGCACCCGGGCGCCCGCAGGCAGCGTCAGCACCGCCTTGCCGCTCTTGGGCTTAGCAAACAGGTCCGCAAGGGTGCAGATGAAGCCATAGCCCGCATCCGACGCCAAGAGCCAGGTCGCCTGCGGCTCGCCGCCCAGCACGGCCACGAAGCCGGCACCGGGCGGCGGGTCCAGCCGACCGGTGAGGGGCTCGCCCTGCCCGCGGGCGGACGGCAGGGTATGCGCGGGCAGCGAGTAGGCACGGCCGGTGGAATCCAGGAAGACGGCAGGCTGATTGCTGCGCAGCCGCGCCACCCCGAGAAAGGCGTCACCAGCCTTGTAGGCAAGCCCGGAGGGGTCGATGTCGTGCCCCTTGGCCTGGCGCACCCAGCCCTTGGTGGACAGAATCACAGTCACCGCCTCGCTCGGACTCAGCTCCGTGTCGTTCAGGGCCTGCGCGCCGTCGCGCTCCACCAGTGGCGAGCGGCGCTCGTCGCCGTAGGTCTCCGCATCCTGCTCGATCTCCTCGATAATGAGGTCGCGGAGCCTCCCTGCGTCGCCCAATGTCGCCTGCAGCTGATCGCGCTCGGCCCGCAGCTCGTCCTGCTCGCCACGGATCTTGATCTCCTCCAGGCGCGCCAGCTGCCGCAGCCGGGTGTTCAGCACATACTCCGCCTGGGCGTCGGAGAGCTCGAAGCGGGCCATCAGCACGGGCTTCGGCTCGTCCTCGGTGCGGATGATGCGGATCACCTCGTCGATGTTGAGGAAGGCGATGAGCAGGCCTTCCAACAGATGCAGGCGCTCCAGCACCTTGTCCAGGCGATGCTGAAGCCGTCGGCGCACTGTGGCGCGGCGGTAGTCCAGCCACTCGCTCAGGATCTCCCGCAGGTTCATGACCCGCGGGCGCCCGTCCATGGCGATCATGTTGAGATTCACCCGGTAGCCCTTCTCCAGGTCCGTGGTGGCGAACAGGTGCGACATGAGCCGCGGCACGTCCACGCGGTTGGAGCGCGGCACGATAACGAAGCGGGTGGGGCATTCATGATCCGATTCGTCCCGCAGGTCCTCGATCATGGGCAGTTTCTTGGCCTGCATCTGGGCCGCAATCTGCTCCATGATCCGGTTGCCGGAGACCTGATACGGCAGCGCGCTGATGACGATCTCTCCCTGTTCCAGGCTCCAGCGGGCACGCTGCTTGATGCCGCCCTGGCCCGTCTCGTACAACCGCCTCAGCTCGTCCGCAGGCGTGACGATCTCCCCGGCGGTGGGCAGGTCCGGCCCCGGCACGTGCCGCATCAGCTCCGCGACCGTGGCGTCAGGGTGCCGGAGCAGGTGAATGCAGGCGCGGGCCACCTCGCGCAGGTTGTGCGACGGGATGTCCGTGGCCATGCCGACGGCGATGCCGGCGGCGCCGTTCAGCAGCAGGTTCGGCAGCCGGGCGGGCAGGAGCTTCGGCTCTTCCAGGGTGCCGTCGAAGTTCGGCTGCCAATCGACGGTGCCCTGCCCCACCTCCGCCAGCAGCACTTCCGAGTAGCGGGCCAGCCGCGCCTCGGTGTAGCGCATGGCCGCAAAGGACTTGGGGTCGTCCGCGGAGCCCCAGTTGCCCTGGCCGTCGATGAGCGGATAGCGGTAGCTGAAGGACTGGGCCATCAGCACCATGGCCTCGTAGCAGGCGGAGTCCCCGTGCGGATGGAACTTGCCCAGCACGTCGCCGACGGTGCGCGCGGACTTCTTGAACTTGGCCGTCGCCGAGAGGCCAAGGTCCGACATGGCGTAGAGGATGCGCCGCTGCACCGGCTTCAGCCCGTCCCCGACATGCGGCAGCGCACGGTCGAGAATGACGTACATGGAATAGTCCAGATACGCCCGCTCGCTGAACAGGTGCAGCGGGAGGCGCTCCAGCCCCTCCGGATTCGGCGTGGTCAGATCGCTCATGGGTACAGCCGCCGGACGCCCTGCGCTGGCCCGCGTGCCGCGTCAGTGGGCACCGGCACCGCGCAGCGAGGCCTCCACCATCATCCACATGACGTGCAGGATGAGCCAGGTGTACAGGCCGGCCACGAGGTCGTCCAGCATGATGCCGATGCCGCCCTTGAAGCGCCCTTCGAAGCTCGCAATGGGCCAGGGCTTGGTGATATCGAAGGCACGGAACAGCGCAAAGCCGGCGATGAGCCACATAATGCCCGCGGGGGCGGCGATCATCGCAATCAGGAAGCCCACGACTTCGTCCCAGACGATGGCAGGCGGATCATCTGCGCCGAGCTCCTCCGCCACGCTCCCCACCGCCCAGACACCGGCGGCGAACAGGCCGGCGACGACAAGCACGTAGAGCGCCACCGGCAGCATGGACAGGATCAGGTACAGCGCCACGCCCACGAGCGTGCCCACGGTGCCCGGCGCCTTGGGGGCAAGGCCGGCACCGAAGCCGAAGGCGAGCAGGTGCTTGGGATCGGAGGTGTTGAAATTGGGTGCTGTGGTCTCTGCGGATGCGTTCATCATGGGCTCCTTACCCAACGGCAATGATCAGGATCAAGAAAATGTTCATGGCGCCGCGCATTGTCGCACAGCCGCACCTGTCCGGGCGGGCCGAGCCGCGCATCCGCGGCCGCCGACATGCCCACATCAGGCCGTCGCGAAGTGATCGTAACCGCGGCCCCGGGGCTGCCAAGGGGTCCCGTCGGCATGCACGCAGCGCAGGCCGCTGCCCGACTCGATCTCGCCGATGGTGGTGAGCGGGCACCCCGCGGCGGCCGCCAGCACCGGCAGCTGCCCCGCGGCGGCCCGCGGCAGGGTGAAGCAGAGCTCGTAGTCGTCGCCGGCGGCGAGCGGCAGCGTCCAATCGTCCGCTGCGGCGACGGCCGCCGCCACCTGATCCGTCAGGGGCAATCGGTCCAGCTCCACCCGCGCGGCACAGCCGCTCGCCGCCAGCACATGCCCCAGGTCCGAGAGCAGCCCGTCCGACAGGTCAATGGCGGCGGTGGCAAGGCCGCGCAGCACCTCGCCCAGGGCCACCCGCGGCGTCGGCCGCTCCAGGCGGCGGCGCAGATAGTCGTCCACGGGCTCCCCCGCCAACAGGTGCCGCAGCGCCAGGCCCGCGTCACCCAAGGCACCGCTTACGCAGACGAGATCGCCGGGGCGGGCGCCGTCCCGGCGCAGTGCATGGTCCATGGGCACGAAGCCATGCGCCTGCACCGTGACCGTCAACGGCCCGCGGGTGAGGTCGCCGCCCACCAGGCGCACGTCCTCGGCCGCCGCCAGCTCGCCGAAGCCGCGGGCGAAGGCCGCGAGCCAATCCTCGTCCGCCGCCGGCAGCGTCAGCGCCAGCGTGGCCCAGGCGGGCTCGGCGCCGACGGCGGCGAGGTCGCTCAGGTTCACGGCGAGCGCCTTCCAGCCGAGGGCCGCCGGATCGCAGTCCGGCAGGAAATGGACGCCGGCCACCAGGGTATCGATGCCCACGGCCAGCTCCCGCCCGGGCGGCACCCGCAGCAGCGCGCAGTCGTCGCCCACGTCCACCCGCACATCGTCGCGGGCGGCGCCGACGCCGGTGAGGCAGCGGCGGATCAGATCGAATTCGGAGACGTCCGGGCGCAAAGCGATTCCAGCCTCAGTACCCCGCGCGCCCGTCAGCGCGTGCCGGCGGCACGGCCGTCGCCCCGCACCTGTCGGGCGAGCCTGTCCAGCACCCCATTGACGTAGCGGTGGCCCTCGCTGGCGCCGAACTCCCGGGCCAGGTTCACCGCCTCGTTGATGATGACCCCCACGGGCAGCTGCGGCGAGTACAGCAGCTCATAGGTGCCCATGCGCAGGATGTTGCGCTCCACCGGGTCCAGGCTGGTGACGGCGCGGTCCAGCAGTGGGCGCAGGGCGTCGTCGATGGCATCCGCGTGCTCCGCGGCGCCGCGCACGAGCTCGCTGAACAGCTGGGCGTCCCAGCGCGCAGGGGTCGGGGTGTCGGCATCCGCATCGCCCGTCTCGCCGAGCAGGTCCTCGGCCACGGCAGCGGCCCAGGCCGGGTCGTCCAGGAAGTGGCGCACCACCTCCGCCGGGTCCTGGGCGCTCAGCTGCCACTGGTAGAGGGCCAGCAGCGCATAGCGGCGGGCTTCGCTGCGCGGACCGGCCATCAGTCCAGCTGCCGCAGCAGATCGACCATCTCCAGTGCCGACATGGCCGCTTCCGCCCCCTTGTTGCCGGCCTTGGTACCGGCGCGCTCGATGGCCTGCTCGATGCTGTCCACGGTGAGCACACCGAAGGCCACGGGCACCGCGTGCTTCAGGCTCACCTGGGCGATGCCCTTGACGCATTCGCCGGCGACGTACTCGAAATGCGGGGTGCCGCCGCGGATGACGGCGCCGAGCGCAATGATGGCGTCGAACCCGCCCTTGGCGGCGATGCGCTCGATGGTCACCGGCATCTCGAAGGCACCGGGCACCCGCACGATGGTGAGATTCGCCTCATCGGCACCGTGGCGCAGCAGGGTGTCGATTGCGCCCTTCTCCAGGCTCTCGACGATATAGCTGTTCCAGCGCGACACCACCAGGCAGAAGCGGCCCTGGTCCGCGCGCAGCACGCCTTCGACGGTCTTGATCATGGTCTGTTACCGAAACGGGTTGAGGTGGTCTCGGGGGACGCCGCTCAGCTGCCCACGTACTCCACCACTTCGAGGTCGAATCCGGAGATGCCGTGCATGGCCTTGGGCGCGCTCATGACGCGCATCCTGCGCACGCCCAGATCGGCCAGGATCTGCGCGCCGATGCCGTAGGTGCGAAGCTCGCTGCGGTCCGTGCGCAGGGGTGGGGCCAATTCCTCGCGCTCCAGATTGCACAGCTGCCGCACCTTGCCCAGCACGTCATCCGAGCGGTCGCGGTTGCGCAGCACGACGATGACGCCCTCCCCCGCCTCCGAGATCTGCTGCATGACGTCCTTGAGGGGCCAGCCGCAGGCGGGGTGGTAGGCCCCGAACAGGTCGCACAGGGTGTTCTGCAGGTGCACACGCACCAGGGTGGGGCGATCCGGGGAGACCTCGCCCAGCACCAGGGCCAGGTGCACCTCGCCCTCGATGGTGTCACGGTAGGCGGTGACGTGGAAGTTGCCGAGCTCCGTCGGCAGCTCACAGCGCTCCTCGCGCATCACGGCCTTCTCGTTGGCGACCCGGTAATGGATCAGGTCCGCGATGGTGCCGATCTTGAGCCCGTGCTCGGCGGCGAAGGCCTCCAGATCCGGTCGCCGGGCCATGGTGCCGTCTTCGTTCAGCACCTCGACGATCACCGCAGCGGGCTCGAAGCCCGCGAGCCGCGCCAGGTCGCAGCCCGCCTCGGTGTGGCCGGCGCGCACCAGCACGCCGCCCGGCTGCGCCATGAGCGGGAACACGTGACCCGGCTGCACCAGGTCCGACGACTTGGCGTCCGGCGCCACCGCAGCACGGATGGTCTGCGCGCGGTCGGCGGCGGAGATGCCGGTGGTGACGCCGCGCGCCGCCTCGATGGACACGGTGAAGGCCGTGGCATGCGGCGCGTTGTTGGCGTTGACCATGAGCGGCAGGTGCAGGCGCTCGCAGCGGGCCTTGGTCAGCGTGAGACAGATGAGCCCGCGGCCGTACTTGGCCATGAAGTTGATGGACTCGGGCGTGACGCAGTCGGCGGCGATGAGCAGATCGCCCTCGTTCTCCCGGTCTTCATCGTCCATGATGACAACCATGCGGCCCGCGCGAAGGTCGCTGATGATCTCTTCGGTGGAATTGAGCGGCATGGCCAAAGGGGACGGGAGGGGGGCTGCGGGCGAGAACTGCGAAACAGCCCGTCAACTTATCACAGGCGCCCGGCAGCGTCACCGCTGGATGCGCGTCTTCGCTGCAATCGCGGGCGTGCAGGACAGCGCTCAGGCGCTGGCCATCGCACTTCACCGGGATGATCGCCCGGGGGGGCGCCGGCAGATGTCTCAGGCGTCAGCTCGCAAAACCATGCCGACGCAGGAATTCTTCCGTGATCCCCTCGACATTCCCATCCGCGGCGCGGTCACCCAGCAGCAGCCGCTCCAGGTAGCGCGCGACAAGGTCCACCTCCAGGTTGACCCGGGTGCCGGCGCGGTAGTCGCCGATGATGGTCTCTTGCAGTGTATGCGGCACGATGTTCAGGTCGAACACGCTGCCCACCACCCGGTTCACCGTCAGGCTGGTGCCGTCCACGCAAATGGAGCCCTTGTGCGCGATGTAGCGCGCCAGCTCGCCGGGGGCATGGATCTGCAGCCGCCAGGAGCGGGCGTCTTCGCGCACCTCCAGCACCTGCCCCACCCCGTCCACATGCCCACTCACCAGGTGACCACCCAGGGGCGTGGACAGCGTGAGCGCCGTCTCCAGGTTGACGCGCGCGCCGGGCCCGAGGGCGCCGAGCGTCGTGTGGTCCAGGGATTCCCGCGACACGTCGGCCGCAAAGTGGCCATCGTCCAGCTCCACCGCCGTAAGACACACACCGTTCACGGCGATGCTGTCGCCGAGGCTGACCCGGGTCAGGTCGAGGTCCGCCGCCCGCACGCGCAGGCGCATATCACCGCCGACGGGGGTGATGCGCTCGATGTGGCCGATGGCTTGGATCAGGCCCGTGAACATGTGGCGCTGTGCTGCCGGATGGTCATCAGCTCGTGCGGCACCGGCCGTCAATCCACTTGCAGAAAGTCGGCGCCGTCCGGGCGCTCGAACCGGAACATGGAATATTGGAGCTGCGGGTTACGATCCACGTCGGTGAAGATGAAGCGCGTCAGCTGACCGAAGCGGTCTTCCATCAGCAGCGTGTCCAGCTCGCCGTCCACGAAGCCGATCTGCAGCTTTGCCACGTCCGTGTCCTGGGTCTTCGGGATCAGCTCTGCCCAGGTGCGGTTGTCGTCACGGTTCAGGTTGCTGATATCGAAGTATTTCTCCGGCGGCTCGCGGCTCGCCAGCAGCTGCGCTGGGGTGCCGTCCAGCACCTGTTTCTGCCCGCGATGGGTGACCTGGTTCAGCTCCGTGTCGTGCATGTAGATGCGCTTGCCGTCGGCGACGATGCGCTGGGTGCTCGGGTTCTCATACTCCCACAGGAAGCGGTTGGGACGCAGCAGGTAGAAGGTCCCGCTCGCCTCCAGCGAGGCGCCCCCGTCGGCTGGAATGGTGATCTGACGGAAGTCCGCCTGCAGGCTGTTCAGGCCCCGCAGGTAGTCCGTGACCTCTTCAACGCCGTCGGCGACGGCCCCAGCCGCCGGCGCCGCCCAGGCGACGGCCAGCAGCAGCACATGGAACAGGAGCAGCGCCGGGCAGCGGCGCCGTTGCAGCAACGAGAACGACAAAATTTCAGCCCTCCACGGGCGTTGGTGCCAGGACTTCGCGGTTACCATTGGTCTCCGCCGGGCCGACGATACCGATGCGCTCCATCTCTTCAACCATCCGCGCTGCCCGGTTGTACCCGATCTTGAGCTTGCGCTGCACGCCGGAAATCGATGCACGGCGGCTCTCGACGACATACTGCACGGCTTCATCGAAGAGCGGGTCCTGATCTTCGACATCGCCGCCGCCCTTTGGCTCCGGGTCGATGCCCGGCAGGTGCTCGCCCGGCTCCTGCAGGATGTCGTCGATGTAGTCGGGCTCGCCCTGCTGCTTCAGGAAGTCTACGACGCGGTGCACCTCGTGGTCGTCCACGAAAGCGCCGTGCACCCGCTGCGGGATACTGCCGCCCGGCGGCAGGTAGAGCATGTCGCCGTGACCCAGCAGGTGCTCGGCGCCCATCTGGTCCAGCACGGTGCGGGAGTCCACCCGGGCCGAGACCTTGAAGGCCATGCGCGTGGGGATGTTGGCCTTGATGAGCCCGGTCAGCACGTCCACGGACGGCCGCTGGGTCGCCAGCAGCAGGTGGATGCCCGATGCCCGGGCCTTCTGCGCGAGGCGGGCGATGAGCTCCTCCACCTTCTTGCCCACCACCATCATCATGTCAGCCAGCTCATCGATGATGACGACAATGTAGGGCAGCTTGGTCAGGGTCGGGATTTCGGGCTCGCCCGTCGCGCCGAAGGCCGGCGCCATGTCGTCCGCCAGCTTGTAGAGCGGGTCCGGGATGGGCGCGCCGGCGTCGATGGCCTCCTGCACCTTGCGGTTGAAACCAGCGATGTTGCGCACGCCCAGCGCCGCCATGAGCTTGTAGCGGCGCTCCATCTCGCCCACGCACCAGCGCAGCGCATTGGCGGCTTCCTTCATGTCCGTCACCACCGGCGTCAGCAGGTGCGGGATGCCCTCGTACACCGAGAGCTCCAGCATCTTCGGGTCCACCATGATAAGGCGCACGTCCTCGGCGCTGGACTTGTACAGCAGGCTCAGGATCATGGCGTTGATGGCCACGGACTTGCCGGAGCCGGTGGTGCCGGCGATGAGCGCATGCGGCATGCGCCCAAGGTCCGCCACCACGGGCTCGCCGGCGATGTCCGTCCCCATGCCGATGGTGAGCGGAGACTTGGCCTCCACATAGGCGTGCGAGCCGAGCGTCTCGCTCAGGTACACCATTTCGCGCTGGTCGTTCGGCACCTCCAGCCCGATGACGGATTTGCCCGGGATCACTTCCACCACGCGCACGCTGACCTTCGACAAGGCGCGGGCGATGTCCTTGGCGAGCCCGGTGATCTTGCTCACCTTCACACCCGGGGCGAGCTCCAGCTCGAACAGCGCCACCACCGGCCCCGGGTGTACGGCGACCACCTCAGCCACGACGCCGAACTCCGCGAGCCGGGCTTCCAGCTCCCGCGACATGGCCTCCAGCTGCGCCGGACTCACGGCGCGGCTGCTCTTCTTCGGCGGGTCCAGCAGCTCCAGGGGCGGGCGGTCGCCGTATGCGCCGGCGAGCCGCGGCAGCGGTAATTGACGGCCGTCGGCCGAGGTTCTGCCGCGGCTGCGCTTCGCCGATGCCGGCGCCACGCGGTGCATCTCCGGGCTTGCCTGCGATGGCATCTCCGGGGCGGGCTCGGAGAACGCATCGGGGAGCCGTTGCTCAGTCGGTGCGAAGGGATCGGCCGCGGCCGGCTCCGGTATCGGCTCCGCCGCTGCGCGCCCGTAGAAGCTGGCGACATCGGTGAGTACGGCGTCATCGAGCGCTGCATCGTCGGGCTCGGCCGGCGAGCGGGCATCCTGGGGCCGGGTGCGGGCCGGCCCCAGCTCCGCCTCGGAAACCGTCCCGGTAACCGCCGGCTCCGGCGCGTCTTCAAGGTCCTCCGCCACGTCGTCGGCGTCGATCTCCGCAGCGTCGGCCGAGCGCCGGCGCGGCAGCCTGGGCATCGGGATGCGCCAGCGCATGCGCCCCAGCGCGCGCAGGCCCTGCACCGGCAGCCGGAACAGCGCCAGCGTGAGCCCGCCCAGGCCGTCCACCACCATCAGCGGGCTGATGCCTGTGGTGAGCAGGAAGCCCACCAGAAACAGTGCGGTGAGCGCGAGCGGCGCCCCCGCGCTGCCGAACCCCAGCACCGCATACTCGGTGACCAGGAGCCCGAGCCCGCCGCCGATGCCGTTCGGCAGCTCCGGCATCAGATGCGCGCCGTAGATGCTCGCGAGCGCCGCCCCGGCCGTCAGCAGCAGCAGGAAGCCCACCCAGCGCAGCACCAGCCAGAACAGCTTCGTCTCCGGCTCCGGCGCGCGCTGACGGAAGACGAGATAGGCGCTCCAGGCCACCATCACCGGCAGCAGATAGGCGAGAACGCCGAACAGGAACAGCGCGAAGTCCGCGAACACGGCACCGATGCGCCCGCCGGCGTTGGCGACGGAGCTGCTCTGGCCCACGTAGGACCATCCCGGGTCCTGCGGCGAGTAGCTCGCCAGTGCCACCACGAGGTACAAGGCAGCACAGACCAAGGTCCACATGGCGCCCTCGCGCCAGGCCCGGTCCAGATAATCCCCGAGGGTCAGTCGGCCTGCGCGCGTCGCCTGGCTCACGAGATACGCCTCCGCGGTGAAATGACTAACCGCAGTATACCGTTATCGTGGGTTCTTCGTGTGAATTCGACGCTGTCTGCCCCGGGGACACGCCGATCATTGGTCGTGCTGGCTTCAATCGGCACGGGAAGCGAAGAACAGGTTACCGGTTCCCGTCATTGTCAGCGACTTGGGTCCCTGAGCAGTGCGGGCCGTCGCGGCCCGCTCGGGAAACGCCGTCAATCGGCGTCTGCCTACAGCCACCAGGCCTAGAGCCACCAGGCCTCGAGCACGTCACCACCGGCGCGCCGGCGCGGTCGCGGCCGCCAGATGGCGAGCGGACGCGCCAACGCACCGATCAGCGCGCGGCTGTACGCGAGCGCCACCAGGAGCCACAGGAGGGCAACCGCGCCAAGGGCGAGCAGCGCCTCAAGGCGCATGGCGAGGTCCGCCCCGTCCGCAAGCACCGACAGCGACCAGCCGGCGAGTCCCTGCATCCCGGCGTAAGAGCGGACCATCGCATCGACGAGGCCGTCCGCCGCGAGCCGCCCGTCCGGCATGCTGTAGGCCAGCGCCTCCTGCCAGCTGAGGCCGCGATAGTCATCGCCACCACGCAACAGCAGCACCGACACGGACTCGAGCCACAGCAGCAGGGTGCTGAGCCAGATGGCCCAGCGCCGCGCCAGCGCGAACAAATAGGTCCGCTTCACGGCGTCCGCCAGCAGCCCCGGCAGGCGCGGCATGAGCATGGCGAGGATCAGCACATCCAGCAGCCACACGGCCCAGCCGCGCAGGTTGAGCGACAGCGCGACGGTCATCAGCAGGGCCGCCAGGACGAGGCCCTTGCCCGCCTCCACGGCGAGCACCAGGGGCTCCATGCCCATGAGCCGATAGAGCCAGCTGCGGCCGGCGAGATATTCGCTGCGAAAGGCATGCCGGCGGCAGAACACCGACTCCGCCCCCGCCATCGAGATCGGCCAGGCCAGGAGCAGCAGGAACACAAGCAATCCCAACCCGCCCAGGTGGGGCGCGCTCAACTGCCACACCAGCAGCACGGTCCACACCGCGAGCATGGACGCCATGCGCGGCAGCATCTTGCTCTTCATGACCGACCCCCCAACCGCAGCGGGACTTTGCCTCCGACGCAGCACCGGCAGCGCCCGGCGCCTTGCCGAGCGCAGATTTTAGCCGCTTGGGCGCTGCGGGTCTGTGGCGTAGGTCCGGATGCGCACCAGCGCGGGCGCCCAGGGTCAGGGCACGGCGGGCGCGGCGGCAGCCCCGCCGGGTGCTGCGGCAGCCCCTGCCAGCTGATCGCATAGCAGCGCCGCCGCGGCAGCGCCGGCCGCCGCATGCCCGGCCGCGTTCCAATGCCCGAGGCCGGGCCGACCACCCGGAAAGCCGTGCAGCAGTGCATCGTCGCGCTCCGCCTGCGCCGCGAGCAACGCCGGCAGATTGAGCACCGCCATGCCATGGCGCCCGGCGGCGTCGAGCAGCCGGCGCACCGGGTAGCCAAGGTCCGCCACCCCCAGCGCGGCGGCGAAGCCCCTCGGCACCCGTGGATCGGGGTGCACCTGCGCGCCGGTGCCGATGAGCATCAGCACGGGCTCTGCTCCAGCGCTTCGGACCTCTCGGGCGAAGGCCGCGAGCATGGCCTCCGTCGCCTGCCAGCTCTCCCGCCAGACGGCGTCAGCGGGGGCGCGATACACGGCGTTGTCCACGCCCGGCTCCCGGGGCTCTGCGGCGGGCGCCGCCCGGTCGCCCGGCGGCGCCGCTTTGGCGAAGGCGCGCAGCCGCAGGGCGTCCCGGGCCTGCACAAACAGCTGGGCAATTCGCGAATGCGCCAGCAGCCACTGCCGCGCCTGTCCGGGGGCCGAGGTCGCCTTGCGGTACACCCGACCCCGCCGGAAGTCGTCGTCAAGCACCAGCTCGCCGTCGCGCAGGCGAAAGTACGGGCGCAGCGGCTCGGCATCGAGCGCCGGATGGTTCTCGGTGAGATCGTTGCCGATGAAGAAGGCCAGCACCGCCGCATCCGGCGCGAAGTCCCGCGCATGCGCCCGCCAGGCCAGCAGCGACTGGGCGGTGCTGTAGCCGCTCACGGCGAAGCTGAGCGTCTCCAGGGGCTTGGCGAGCGCGCAGTCCGGGCCGCGCAGCCGCTTACTCATGACCTGCCACCAGGTCGCCTCGATGGGCACCTGCACCGCCTCCGTGAAGGAGTCGCCGAGCACGGCGATACGCAGCGTGCCCGGGGGCTTGCGGCGCGGGTGGTCGTCATCGCGAAAGCCGCGCCCATTGGTGCGCACCAGCGCCGCGCCCTCGAAGCGCTGCCAAGCGGCAATGTGCGGTGGCGGACGCCAGCCGAGGATGGGATCGGGTCGCTTGGCGATGGCCCAGTAATAGGATTGGCCGGCAAGCCGCAGCAGCCCCTCGCCCAGCAGCAGCGCCACGGCGAGGGCGGCGGCGAGCAGGCCGAGTGCGGCGATCCAGGCGGGCTTGCGGGACATGGCGGAGGCTTCGGTCACAGGCACAGCAGACGCCGGCCCAACGGCCGCGCTGCGGGCTCGCAGCGGCGGCCTGCGGCCATCGGCGCAGCTGCGCAGTATAACGATGCAGGAGCGGGCGCCGACGGAACCTGCGCCCAGCGCAGCTCCGCGGGCGGCGCTGGCAAGCGTCGCCGACGTTGACCCCGCCCCCCCCCGCTTTACCGGTCCCCCGACGGCGCGTAGCATCTTGGGTTTTGATCGCGGGGTCGGGTGTGCCGAGAAGCCTGGCGCGGGTCCGCCAGCGGGTCCCCCAAGGGGCGCTGGGCGGGTTCCCGAGCAGATCCAGGGCAGGCCCATCGGCCCCGAGTGGAGACAGACCATGAGCGAGACCAAACACTGCCGACTGCTGATCCTCGGCTCCGGGCCCGCCGGCTATGCCGCTGCCGTCTACGCCGCCCGGGCGAACCTGAGCCCGGTGCTGGTCACCGGCCTGGAGCAGGGCGGTCAGCTGATGACCACCACCGACGTGGACAACTGGCCCGGCGACCCGGACGGCGTCCTGGGCCCGGATCTGATGGAGCGCATGCGCAAGCATGCCGAGCGCTTCGAGACCGAGCTGATCATGGATCAGATCAGTGCCGTGGACCTGAGCCGACGCCCTTTCGAGCTCAAGGGCGACAGCGCCACCTACACCTGTGATGCGCTGATCATCGCCACCGGTGCCAGCGCCAAGTATCTCGGACTGCCGTCGGAAGAGGCCTTCAGGGGCCGCGGCGTCTCCGCCTGTGCCACCTGCGACGGCTTCTTCTACCGCGGACAGAAGGTGGCGGTCATCGGCGGCGGCAACACCGCCGTGGAGGAAGCGCTCTACCTGTCCAATATCGCCTCGGAGGTGACCCTGGTGCACCGCCGCGACGCCCTGCGCGCAGAGAAGATCCTGCAGCAGAAGCTCTTCGACAAGGCCGAGAACGGCAATGTACGCCTGGCCTGGAACCATGTGCTGGACGAGGTACTGGGCGACGCATCCGGCGTCACCGGCATGCGCATCAAGAACGTCAAGGACAGCACCACCGAAGACGTGGACCTCCAGGGCGTGTTCATCGCCATCGGCCATCAGCCGAACACCCAGATCTTCGAGGGACAGCTCGACATGGCCGGCGGCTACATCAAGGTCAAGAGCGGCACCGAGGGCGATGCCACGGCAACGTCCGTGCCCGGCGTCTTTGCCGCCGGTGACGTCATGGATCATGTCTACCGCCAGGCCATCACCTCCGCCGGCACCGGCTGCATGGCGGCGCTGGACGCGGAGAAGTACCTGGACGACATCGCGCAGAAGGCCTGAGTGCAGCCGGCAGCCGCCGCCGGGACCGCCCGCCTGGATCGCCGCCTGGATCGCCGCCCGGTTCACCGAATGAACCGCCACAACTTCCCGACCATCGCGCTGCTGGTGTCGGTGCCGCTGTTGCTGGTGATGATTTTCGGCGGCGGCCCCCCGGGCGGCGCGACGCGGGTGCCGCTGCTCGCACTGCTGCTGGTGGCCGAGTTTGGGCTCATCATCAACGCCATCGGCGCCTGGTTCGGTGTGCTCGCAGTGCGCAGCCGCCCGCGGCCCCGGGGTGCGCTGCTGCGCCTTGCGGCCAACCTGCTGCTGGCGTTGGACTTCGGCGCCAACCTGCTGGCGTTCTGGCCCGGCTGAGCCGGGGCGGCCGGCGGCGCCCGCCCGGCCTTTCCGAGCGCCGCCGGCGCCCATACCGTCGGGGCTTTCAGGCGCAGTCTGCCGGGCAGCAGAGGCCGGCATCGGATGTATCGACTCACCACCCTCGCCGCCATCGACGAGATCCCCGCCGCGGACTGGAACGCACTGGCGGGCGACGACCTGCCGCATCTGCGGCACGAGTTCCTCGCCGCCATGGAGCACCACGGCTGCGTCGGCGAGCGCTTCGGCTGGCTGCCGCGGCACCTGGTGCTGCGCGACGGCCACGACCGTCCCGTGGCCGCCGCCCCCTGCTACCTCAAGTTCAATTCCTACGGCGAATTCGTCTTCGACTGGGCCTGGGCGGATGCCTACCGCCGCGCCGGCGAGCGCTACTATCCCAAGCTGGTCGTCGCCTCGCCCTATACCCCGGCAACGGGACTGCGCATACTCACGGCCGACAGCGAGGAGCGCCCGGCGCTGGCCGCGGCGCTGATCCAGGGCTCGGTGCAGGTGGCCGAGCGCCTCGGCGTATCCGGCCTGCACTGGCTCTTCACCAGCGACACGGAAACCGACTGGCTGCGGGCGCAGGGCCTGATGCCGCGGCTCGGCTGCCAGTTCCACTGGCAGAACCCGGGCTACGCCAGCTTCGACGACTTCATCGGCGCCTTCTCGGCGGAGAAGCGCAAAAAGGTCAAGCGCGAGCGCCGCCGGGTCGGTGAGTCCGGCATCCACATCCGCCGGGTCAGGGGCGATGCGGTGACGCCGTCGGAATGGCGCATCTTCCACCAGCTCTACGAGGACACCTTCGACAAGCGCGGCGGCCTGCCCACGCTGAGCCTGCCGTTCTTCGAGGAGATCGGCCGCACCATGGGCGAGCATCTGCTGCTGGTGCTGTGCGAGCATGCGGGGCGCATCGTCGCCGCCGCCTTCTGCCTCATGGGCAGCCACAGCCTCTACGGCCGGCACTGGGGCTGCTTTCAGGATTTCCACAGCCTGCACTTCGAGGCCTGTTACTATCAGGGCCTTGAGCACTGCATCGAGCACGGCCTCACACGCTTCGAGCCCGGCGCGCAGGGGGAGCACAAGGTGGCACGCGGCTTCCTGCCCACCCGCACCTGGTCCGCCCACTGGATCGCCGACCCACGCTTCCGCCAGCCCATCGGCGCCTTCCTGGAGCACGAGATCGAGGCCGTGGAGGACTACATCGACGAGATGCACAGCCACAGCCCCTACAAGGCCACCCCGGACCAGTCCCCCGATCAGCCCACCGGCAGCCAGCCGGCGCAGGCTTGAGCCGGCCTGCCCGCCACCTCCCCTACCTGCTGGCGCCGGATGACCCGAGCGCCGCCTTCCCGGACGTGCGCGAGGCGCTGGTGGAGCCCGACGGGCTGCTCGCGGTGGGAGGCGACCTGAGCGTCGCCCGGCTCGTGAATGCCTATCGCCTGGGCATCTTTCCCTGGTTCAACGCGGGCGACCCCATCCTCTGGTGGTCGCCGGACCCGCGCACCGTGCTGCGCCCGCAGGCGCTGCGCGTCTCCCGCAGCCTGCGCAAGCTGCTGCGGCGGCGGTGCCTGGAGGTCACCATGGACCGGGACTTTCCGGCCGTCATCAACGCCTGTGCCGAGCCGCGTGCAGACGGCGGCGGCACCTGGCTGGTGCCGGAGATGATCAGCGCCTACCGGGCGCTGCACGTGCACGGCATCGCGCACTCCGTCGAGGTCTGGCAGGATGGCGCACTCGCCGGGGGGCTGTATGGTGTCGCCATTGGCGGTATCTTCTACGGCGAATCCATGTTTACCCGCGTCGACAACGCCTCCAAGGTGGCCCTGGTGCAGCTCAGTCGCTTCCTGGACAACCACGGCTTCGCGCTCATCGACTGCCAGGTGCTCACCACGCACCTGCTGCGGATGGGGGCGGAGCAGATTCCGCGCGCGGCCTTCGTCCGCCTGGTGGAGCAGCTGCGGGACCGGCCCACGCCCCGCGGCTCCTGGGACGACGGCAACCTGCACTACCCGCAGCCGCCGGGCGCTGACGCCCAAGCAGCGGAGACCCGGCATGCGCGATGACCGCCCCGCCCGGGGCGACCTGCAGCTTTATCTCACGGGCGAGCACGAGTGCTCCTACATCGAAGGGCTGCGCGCCCGCACGCTGTTCGTAGACCCGCTGGCCCACATCGACGCCGCCCGCGCCGAATGGCTTCAGCAGATCGGCTTCCGCCGCAGCGGTCAGCACTTCTACCGCCCGGCCTGCCGCGGCTGCCAGCGCTGCGTGCCGGTGCGGGTGCCGGTGGCGGCCTTCAAACCCAACCGCTCCCAGCGCCGCAACATCGTCCAGAACGACGCCGAGCTGAGCGTCGTCACCCGCCCCGCCGCACTCGTGCCCGAGCACTATCAGCTCTACGAGCGCTACCTGCTGGAGCGTCACGGCGACGGCGACATGGCCGATGACGTCTCAGTGGAGACCTACGCCCGCTTTTTGCTTGCGCCCTGGGGCGGGCGCACCCGCTTTCTGGAAATGCGCCGGGACGTGGCAGGCGAGAGCCGCCTGGTCGGTGTGGCGGTGACCGACTTCTTCAGCGACGGGCTGTCCGCGGTCTACACCTTCTTCGACCCGGACGAAGCCCACCGCGCCCCGGGCACCTATGCCGTGCTCACACAAATCCGCGAGGCCCGACGGCTGCGCCTTGACTACGTCTACCTCGGCTACTGGATCGGCGAGAGCCGCAAGATGGCCTACAAAGACGGCTTCCGCCCCATCGAGGCCTGGGACGGCCGCGAGTGGCGCCGCTTCGGCAAGGGCGAGGACATTCGCTTTTGACCCGGCGGCGGCTGACGCCGCTGCGGCATTGACGGCAGCAGCGGCGACCGATGGATGCCGTCGTGGCTGGCTGAAAGGGCCGCGATCTCTGCGGCTGGAACCGCCGGCTGTGGTACCATGGTGGGCTTGCGAGGCGCTGCCTGCGATGGTCCCGGCGCCGATCCCCGACTCCTCAAGATCGACCAGCGGCGACGCCACGCGCGGCGCCGGAACCGAAGTAGTGACCTGAATCAATGGCTAAAGAAGACGTCATCACAATGGAGGGCGTGGTTACCGAGACCCTGCCCAATACCATGTTCCGCGTGGAGCTGGAGAACGGCCACGTGGTCACCGCCCACATCTCGGGCAAGATGCGCAAGCACTACATCCGCATCCTGACCGGCGACAAGGTCACGGTGGAGCTCACCCCCTATGACCTGAGCAAGGGCCGCATCACCTATCGCGCGCGCTGACGGCGCCCGCCGGGGCGGCTCTGCGCTGCCGTTGCTCGCCGTCCGCACAGGCACCCATCGAGCGACCATCCCGGCCTCTGCGCCACGGCGCGGATCGCGCGCCGAGCACTCAGCCTCCTCACCAATCCCCTGATCGCTCCCCCCGCTGCGGGCGACGCCCGTGCCCGCTGGGCGCGTCCGACGGCCGGCTCGGTGCGCGGCAGATGGAGGGACTGCCGACACCGCGTCACCCGCGGTGCCGGCAATGGCTCAGCTGAGCGTCTGCTGGCGCAGGCTCTGGGCCTGGGTCAGGCTCGGCCTCGGGCTCAGGCTCGGACTCAGGCGGTGGCCTTCTCGCTGTCGAAGCTGAAGATCAGATCGTCATCAGGACCCAGCTTGACGGTAACGGTGCCGCCATCCGCCAGCTCTCCGAACAGCAGCTCGTTGGCGAGCGGCTTCTTGATGTGGTTCTGGATGACCCGGGCCATGGGCCGCGCACCCATCAGCGGGTCGTAGCCCTTCTCGGCGAGCCAGGCCTTGGCGTCCGGCTCCACCATCAGCGCGACCTTCTTCTCGGCGAGCTGCTGCTCCAGCTCGAAGATGAACTTGTCGACGACGCTGGCGATGGTGGTCTGGTCCAGCGCACTGAACTGTACCACCGCATCCAGCCGGTTGCGGAACTCGGGCGTGAAGTACTTCTTGAGCGCCTCCATGCCGTCGGTGGAGTGGTCCTGCTCGGTGAAGCCGATGGAGCGGCGGCTGGTCTCCTCGGCGCCGGCGTTGGTGGTCATCACCAGCACCACGTTGCGGAAGTCCGCCTTGCGGCCGTTGTTGTCGGTGAGCGAGCCGTGGTCCATCACCTGAAGCAGCAGGTTGAAGACATCCGGATGGGCCTTCTCGATCTCGTCCAGCAGCAGTACCGAGTGCGGGTGCTTGGTGATCTCCTCGGTGAGCAGACCGCCCTGGTCGAAGCCCACATAGCCCGGGGGCGCACCGATGAGGCGGGACACCGTGTGCCGCTCCATGTACTCGGACATGTCGAAGCGGATCAGCTCCATGCTCAGGATGCGCGCGAGCTGGCGCGTCACCTCGGTCTTGCCCACACCGGTGGGACCCGTGAAGAGGAAAGAGCCGATGGGCTTCTCCTCGTTGCCGAGGCCGGAGCGATTCATGCGAATGGCCGAAGTGAGCGCGTCGATGGCCTCGTTCTGGCCGTAGACGACCATCTTCAGGTCGCGATCGAGGTTACGCAGCGACTCGGTGTCGGACATGGACACCTTCTTCGGCGGGATGCGCGCGATCTTGGCGACGATGGCCTCCACGTCGCCCACGTCAATGCGCTTCTTGCGCTTGGCCACAGGTTTGAGCTGCACATTGGCGCCGGCTTCGTCGATGACGTCGATGGCCTTGTCCGGCAGGTGCCGGTCGTTGATGTACTTGGCCGAGAGCTCCGCCGCGGCGCGCAGCGCCGGATTGGTGTAGCTCACCTGATGGTGCTCTTCGAAGCGCTTCTTGAGGCCCTTCAGGATCTCGAAGGTCTCCTCCACCGACGGCTCGTGCACGTCGATCTTCTGGAAGCGACGGGTCAGCGCCCGATCCTTCTCGAAGATGCCGCGGAACTCCTGGTAGGTGGTGGAGCCGATGCAGCGCAGCTCGCCTGAGGCCAGCACCGGCTTGATGAGGTTGGACGCGTCCATGACACCGCCGGAGGCGGCACCGGCACCGATGATGGTGTGAATCTCGTCGATGAACAGGATGGCGTTTGGGCGGCGCTTCAGCTCGGCGAGCACGGCCTTGAGGCGCTTTTCGAAGTCGCCCCGGTACTTGGTGCCGGCCACCAGGGAGCCTAGATCGAGCGCGTAGATGACGGCATCCGCCAGCACGTCCGGCACGTCGCCGTCGATGACCTTCTTGGCGAGACCCTCCGCGATGGCGGTCTTACCGACGCCCGCCTCGCCCACCAGCAACGGGTTGTTTTTGCGCCGCCGGCAGAGGATCTGCGCGGTGCGCTCCACCTCGCTGCTGCGGCCGATGAGGGGGTCGATGCGACCCTGGCGGGCGATCTCGTTGAGATTGGTGGCGAAGTTCTCCAGTGCGCTGGAGGATTCCTTCTCTTCGGTGCGGGGCTCCTCGGCCTCCGCCTGGGATTCGTCGTCCTGCTCTTCGCCCGGCACCTTGGAGATGCCGTGGGAGATGTAATTGACCACGTCGAGCCGCGAGACGTCCTGCTGGTTCAGCAGGTACACCGCCTGGCTATCCTGCTCGCTGAACAGCGCCACCAGGACGTTCGCGCCGGTGACCTCCTTCTTGCCGGCGGACTGCACATGGAACACGGCACGCTGCAGCACCCGTTGGAAGCCGAGTGTCGGCTGCGTCTCGCGGGCGTCGCCCTCGGCAATCAAGGGCGTGGTCTCGTCGATGAAAGTGGCGATGTCACGCCGCAGCTTGTCGGCGTCCGCTCCGCAGGCCCGCAGCACCTTGGCCGCCGTGGGGTTGTCCAGCAGGCAGAGCAGCAGATGCTCGACGGTCATGTACTCGTGCCGCTTCTCGCGCGCTTCCTTGAAGGCGTGGTTCAGGGTGAATTCGAGCTCTTTACTCAGCATGATCTGGACCCTGCGTAGCGTTGGGTGCAAAAAAGGATGCAGGAAGCCCGGCGATGCAGCTTGCAGCAGACACGACGGGGATCGGATGGGCGCGGGCGCTCAAGTACGCTGCTTGCCCGCGGGCAGCAGACTCGGCGGCGGTCGCCGCAGCAGGTGGCGCGGTGCGCGGACTCACGCCTCCTCCATGGTGCACAGCAGCGGGTGGTGGTTCTCGCGGCTGAAATCGTTCACCTGGTTGACCTTGGTCTCGGCGATGTCGCGGGTGTAGACCCCGCACACGCCGACGCCCCTGGTGTGTACGTGCAGCATCACCTGGGTCGCCTTCTCGCGGTTCATGCGGAAGAAGGTCTCAAGTACGTGGACGACGAACTCCATCGGCGTGTAGTCGTCGTTGACCAACAGGACCTTGAACAACGGCGGGCGCTTCAGCGCGGGCTTGGACTCCTGGACGACGAGACCCGAGTCCTGGTCTTCGCTTGAATTCCACTCGCTCATGGCTTGGGGTGTTGTGCGACTGGGTCTGGGTGCAAGGTTGGGTTGCGACTGTCGGGGCACGGGGCGCATTCTCGACTGCTGGCGTCTGAGCTGCCGGGTCTTGGACGCCTGGCGCACGACTGGCCAGGGTGCACCGACTCGGTCCCCGGGCCTGGGTCTGCGGCACTGTCGTGAGGGTACATGCCGTCGCGCCGCGGGCAGGCATTGAGCCGGCGCCCGACCTTCCTTGCGCTGTCCCAGGTTGTAAGGGCGTCAAAGAGAAAAATACAGCCCCCGCCCGCCCGCGTCTACGCCCCCGAGTGTGGGAAATGCCGTGTACGTCGGGTACGCCGCAGCGCTGGCTGAGGCCCGAGCAATCACGTTGATTGACCATGTGAATCAACCGACTATACTTCGCGGTTGTGGTGACCGTCGGGCGGCGCCCGCTGCTCCCCGGCACCCGGCATTCAGGGTCCGGCTGAGTCCCGGCTGAGCCCCAGCTGAGCCCCAGCTGAGCCCCAGCTGAGCCCCAGCTGAGCCCAGAACTGCCGACAACAACGACTGACTGCCACCCACAAGAGTACCGCGCCACAGCGGTCAAGCACCGGAGGAGTAGCCGCCATGATGACAGGTGTCGTTAAGTGGTTTAACAACGCCAAGGGATACGGCTTTGTGAAGCCCGACAACCGCGACGAGGACGTCTTCGTCCACTTCTCGTCCATCGAGATGGAGGGTTACAAGACCCTCAAAGAAGGCCAGAAAGTGGAGTTCGAGGTCAACCACGGCCCGAAGGGCCTGCACGCCGCCAGGGTGCAGCGCGCCTACTGACCATCACCTCGGGCTGCCGGACCGACCGGCGCCCGTTTCACTGCGCGGGCGTCGAGTCGGCGTCCCGAGCCTCCGGCCCTCAACTCCGCCCCACATCCATCACGCGCCGGGCATTGGAGCCCATGACCTGCTGCTCGCTCGCCGTGGCCGCCACTCAGGGCGTACCGCCACGTGCCGCACCCTCGGCGCCCGCCCTGTCCGATGCACGCGCCAAAACCGCCGCATCGCTCCACCCCTGGGCGATGGCCTGATCGCTGCCGTCTCCCTGCGGGACGATGCTCGCCGGGATCGCACCACAGCCGAAGAGAAGCAGCGCGCCGCGCCGCAGTCCGGCGTCGGCGCGCCAAACCGGGCTCCATCACATATTGTCGATCACCGCCTGCCCGAACCCGGAGCAGCTGAGCTTGGTGGCGCCCTCCATCAACCGCTCCAGGTCATAGGTGACGGTCTTCGCGGAGATTGCGCCCTCGATGCCCTTGATCACCAGGTCCGCCGCCTCGGTCCAGCCGAGATGCCGCAGCAGCATCTCGCCGGAGAGCAGCAGCGAGCTCGGATTGACCTGATCCCTGCCGGCGTACTTGGGCGCGGTGCCGTGGGTCGCCTCGAACATCGCCACGGTGTCGGACAGGTTGGCGCCGGGCGCCATGCCGATGCCGCCCACCTGCGCCGCCAGCGCGTCGGAGATGTAGTCGCCGTTCAGATTCAGGGTTGCGATGACGTCGTATTCTTTCGGCCGCAGCAGAATCTGCTGAAGGAAGGCGTCGGCGATGACATCTTTGACCGTGATCTCGGTGCCGGTGTTGGGATTCTTGAAGCTGCACCAGGGTCCGCCGCCGATCTCCTCGGCGCCGAATTCTGCCTTGGCCAGCTCATAACCCCACTCCTTGAAGGCGCCCTCGGTGAACTTCATGATGTTGCCCTTGTGCACCAGCGTCACGGAGGGCCGGTCATTGTCGATGGCGTACTGGATGGCCTTGCGCACCAGGCGCTTGGTGCCCTCGCTGGAGACGGGCTTGACGCCGATGCCGGAGGTCTCCGGAAAGCGGATCTTGGTGACGCCCATTTCCTGCTGAAGGAACTCGATGACCTTCTTCGCCTCCGGCGAGCCGCTCTGCCACTCGATGCCGGCGTAGATATCCTCGGAGTTCTCGCGGAAGATCACCATGTCCGTGTCCTCCGGGCGCAGCAGCGGGCTCGGCGTGCCGGCGAAGTAGCGCACCGGGCGCAGGCAGACATACAGATCCAGCTGCTGGCGCAGGGTGACGTTGAGGGAGCGGATGCCGCCGCCAACGGGCGTGGTCAGCGGCCCCTTGATGGAGACGACGAACTCCTTCACCGCCTCCAGGGTCTCGTCCGGCAGCCACACGTCCTCCCCATAGACGCGGGTGGACTTCTCGCCGGCGTACACTTCCATCCAGGCGATGCTCCGCTCGCCGCCGTAGGCCTTGGCGACGGCAGCGTCCAGCACGTCTTTCATCACCGGCGTGATGTCGATGCCGATGCCGTCGCCCTCGATGAAGGGCACGATGGGCCGGTTCGGCACCGTGAGCCGGTTGTCGGCGCCGACGCCGATCCGCTCACCGTCCGCGGGGATCTGGATGTGTTGGTAGGCCATGCTGCAGGTCCTCGGCAAGGGCGCCGCGCGCCGCGGCGCAGGAGATGGATGGGGATCGGGTGGCGGGCACACCGGATGACCCAGATGGTAACACCCGTTCAGCACATCCCGCCGCCGCGATGGCCCGACTGATCCTGTTCAACAAGCCCTACGGCGTCCTGAGCCAGTTCAGCGCGCCGCGTACTGCGGCGGCCGCTGCGCCTGCGCCGGCCACCCTCGCGGACTACATCCACCTGCCCGGCGTCTACCCGGCGGGCCGGCTGGACAAGGACAGTGAGGGCCTGCTGCTGCTGACGGATGACGGCGCGCTGCAGCACCGGATCGCACACCCGCGGCACAAACGGTGGAAGCGCTATTGGGTACAGGTGGAGGGCATGCCCGCGCCGGCGCAGCTGCGGGCGCTGCGCGACGGCGTTGACCTTTCGGACGGCACAACCAAGCCCGCACGGGTGCAGCGCATGGACCCGCCAAAGCTCTGGCCCCGAAACCCGCCGGTGCGCTGGCGCAAGTCCGTACCCGATGCCTGGCTGGAGCTCGCCATCCAGGAAGGGCGCAACCGCCAGGTGCGGCGCATGACGGCTGCCGTGGGCCTGCCGACGCTGCGGCTGGTGCGGGTCGCCGTCGGGGACTGGTGTCTGGACGGGCTCAGGCCCGGCGAGCACCGGGTCCTGCAGGTCACAGCGGCGACGGCCGGCGCCGACAGATCCCGCGACCGGCGCCGCCGTTATCGGTGACGCAACCGACAAGGGACGGGCTGTCGGTGGCAGCGGCGGGCGGCGTGTCAGCCCGCCAGCAGGTCGCCGCCGCTGCATCCTGACGAGCCCGGGATCACCACCGTCATGAGACCCGCAGCGGCTATGGTGACAAATCGAGCGTGAAGGATGTCTCGACGAGATCGTCATCGGTGAGCGGGTTCCCGCGACGGGCACTCAGGTCGCGCAGGTAAGCGATGGCTCCCGGGCTCAGTGCCGCCGCGTCCGGCAGATCGAGATCATGCACCAACGTGCCGACGGTACTGCCCAACAGGTCGCCGAAATTGGGACTGCGCGTGTTCAGCTCGCGCAGGTCGCCGCCGATCACGCCGATGGTGCTGTCGATGACAGCACCGCCGAAATAGCCGCCACCGCCGCCATTGTCGCCCTGGATGACGCCGACGGCAGCGTTGCCGTCGTCGTCGATCAGGACAACGCTGCCGTCGGGGAGCAGCAGCTCGCGGTGGACGGTCTGACGCACTCCGTCGATGGTCAGGGTCTGGGTCAGCCCAGCCAGATCGTCCAGGGAGGCGATGCGTGCGGGCTCGAAGCGCCCATCTGCCGCCGTCGACCAAAGCAGCAGGTGCTGGGCCACCCGACCCTGCACCGGCACCCCGGGGTCGATGAGGATGCCGACGTCACCGCCGACGACCCGAGCGCCCCGCAGGGTCACCTGCTGCGCGATGTCGGTGTCCATGCCGGCCGCGGTCAGCGCGCGGATCGCCAGACCATGGTCGGCGCCGACGATGGCCATGTCGGTGAGGTCGAGGAGTTGCTCGACGGCGCCGGCGCTCGCGCTCGCAGCCAGCCGCACAGGCGCCCCCTGGCGCTGCGGCGCCCGAGCGCTGACAGCCAGATCCCTCACCTGAACGGCTTGCCGGAGCGAGCCGCCATCGCTGGCATCGGCCTCGATGCCGAGATCGGATGCCCGCGAGCCCGGCCGGGCCCTGAGCGCCAGGCCTTGGTCGGAGCCGGCGCCCGCCTCGGCTGTGGATGATGCGCGCACCGAGGCGTCAGCGAGGCCGAGCCCCAGCTCCGCCGCCTGACGCCCCTGTGCGCCGGCGACGGCTTCCGCCGCCAGCGACAGGGCATCGTCGAGCATCGCGCCGTCCGCCGATACCACCTGATCGGCCCTGGATGAGGCGGCCGCGCCGTCGCCCATCGCCGCGGTACCGGCCGCTTCGTTGTCGATGCTGAGCGCGCCCAGCCGACCCGGGCCGTCACCGGTGACGCCGAGCACTGCGATCTGGCCGGCGAAGCCGCCGCCCGATGCGCTGTTGCCGATCTCAAACGCGCGTCCTGACAAGGCCAGAGCGTCCGCTGCAAGATCCAGCTCCTGTGTCGCTGTGCCGACGTCCTGCGCGGAGTTACGCAGAGCGAGCGCGGTGCCGCTGCCCGCATCCGTGCCCAGCACCGGGCCCGACAGGACGAGGCGCACATCCTGCGCCGCCTCGCCGCCATCCTGAGCCGCATTCGCGATCGCCAGTGGTTGCGTCGCCCCGAGAGACAGCGCCGGCAGCTCGGCCAGCAGCGACTGTGTCGCCGTGCCGCCGCCGGCCTCGTTGCCCACCCAGGCAGAGTCCCCATCCAGCACCAGTTCAGGACCGACCAGACGCGCCGTCTGGCCGGCGATGGCCTGAGACGACCCGCGGTTGTCGATGTCGAGCCCCCCGATGACGCCCTCACCACCGGCGAGCAGCAATGCCTGGCCCGCCACGGCGTCGCTTCCCACGGCATGGTTATGCAGGGCCAGACGCGCTCCCGAAACCTGTCGGCCATCGCTTTCGACTGTCAATGCCTGCCAGGCCTCACCGGCGTCGCTCTGGTTGCTGGCCGCGATGCCGGAGGCGGCGGGCTCGCTGTCCGAGAGACCTGGGACAGAGCCCGAGGCCACCGCCAGGCCGAGCAGTGTCAACCGTTGCCGGGCGCCGGCGCCGGCACCCGCGGCGTTGGCGATGCTGACGGCACCGATGCTGCCGGGACTATCCGCCGACTCATCGCGCCGGAGCACGAAGGTCTGATCCGCGGCGCCGTCCGCAGCTGCCTCGTTGTCGAGCAGCAGTGCCCGACCACCAGGCACGGCCGCGGCGACGACTCCCAGTGCAACGTCCTGCACCGCGACCCCCGCCGCTCCCGCCTGGTTGACGCCCCCGAGCCGGCCGTTGCCGTGCGCCGCCGCCAGCGGCAGGGCTGTACCACGCACGCGCTGGGTCGATTCCGCCCCCTCGTGCGCAGCATTGCTCAACCGGAGGCCGCCCAGCAGACCCCCACCCGTGCCGCGCAGGTCCAAGTCCTGCCGGGCCAGGGTCGCCGGCCCGGCCTGACTCCCGACGGCCAGGTCATCGATCTGCATCCCGCCCGTCAGGGACAGGGTCCCTGTCTGCAGGGAGCTGGTGGGATGCGTGTCGCCGCCGACCGGGTCCTCGCCTGCGTCGCTTCGGTTCTCGACAGCCACGGTCGCCAGTCGGGCCGGCGCCGCTGCCATCAGGCTCAGGTGCTGCGCAGCAGCGGCACCGGACTCGGCCTGGCTGCGCTGGAGGAGTCCGGCCTCGGCGAGGTCGATCCCATCGAGATCGAGCATGAGTCCCTGCTCTGCGGTCGCCTCCAGAAAGGCGCCATTGACGGCCTCGATGCCGCCGTCCGGGTCGCTGGCGGCCACGGAGAAGCCGGCGGCGTGCACCTGCTGCGTCGAGCTCGCGCCATGTGCTGACTGATTGAAATGGCTGAGCCAACCCACCCTGCCGCTGCCGGTGAGGCGCACCCATTGTTGCGCGGAGGCCTGTCCATAGGCGCCGCTCCCGATGAAGAGCCCGCCACCGCCTTGCAGGCGAAGTTCCGCGTCGACCAGGCGCACCGCCTGTTCGGCGGTTGCGCCATCGAATGCGCCATTGACGATGCCCACCCACTGCCCCGGCACGTCGGCGGTGCCGAAAGCGAGACCGCGGATATCCGCCTGCTGGGTGGCCCGCGAGGTACCGCGGGCCTCGTTCAGCAGGTCGACTCGCCCAATCCTGCCGCTGCCGGCGAGCTCCAATTGCTGCACTGCGCTGCCGGCTGCGCCCGCCGACAGGTTGCGCAGCGCAAGCCCGCTTGCCCCGAGCGCCAGCTCGGCGTCCACGAAAGCCGCACCCTGACGTGCGACGCCGCCGTCGACGGCGCGATTCTCAATGCTGATGCCGGCATCGCCGAGCGCATGATCGGTGGGCTCAGTGATGCGGACGCTGCGCAGATCAGCCAACTGCACTGCGACCGAAGCGCCGCCCACCGCGCTGTTGTCCAGGCGAAGACCTGCCGTGTCCAGCGGCCCCTCGGCAATCAGTATCTGCTCCGCAGTGCCGCCCGCCTCCGCCCGATTGGTGACCACAACGCCATCGGGCAGGCTCTGGCCCGGCCCCACCACGTAGACCGTCTGGACAGCGCGGGAACCCTGGCCGGTAGCCCGGTTCACGGCACGCACACCCCTGAGCTGCCCCTGCGAAGCAGACCGCGAGCCGGCCGACACGGGCGCTGCCGAGCTGCCGTAGACAATGGCCTGGCGGCGCTCGACGCCGCCGGTCGCGACATTCTCGACTTCGACGGCGGCGGCCTCCTGCGCGCCCGCCACACCCGAGCCGAGCACCAGGTTATCCAGAATGCGGCCCTGGACCGGACTGCCGTCCGGCAGGCTTACGGACGGCCCCGCCAGCTCCGGTGCCGCGGCCGGGCCGTCGCCATTGGAGGCGGGCGCCGCAATGGCCGCCGCCCGGGCGCGCACCGCCACCCCCACGGCGTCTGTGATCAGCACATTGCCCTGTACGACGAAGTCCGCCGCCCCATCCGCAAGCACCGCGGGTGCGGGCGTGCCGAGCTCATCGGTGAGGCCGCGCACGTCGAGCTCGACGCCACGGACTGCGCCGCCGTCACCCAGGACAATACCGGCGGTATCGCTCGGATTCGCTTGGGACTGGGTGCCGCCCGCGTGATCCGCCGATGACGACGAGCTCGCGACGCCGCGCCCGAGGTCACCCGCGCCGGGACCACGCCAGGTGGCGATCCGCGGGGCCCTGGAGGCATCCGGAAATCCGCGCGCGAGCCAATCGCGATAGCTCGGGCTGCGCGTCGGCCGCGGCTCGATGCGCCAGCCCTCACCCCAAATGTCCAGACCCTCGGGCAGACGCCAGGGCGAGGTCAAGGCATAAGGCTCGCCGCTGCTGTTGCCCTGCCACAGTCTCACCAGAGCACCGCCGCCGCCGACACACCGACCCTCTCGGCAGGCATCGATGCCCGGGTAAGGGCGCTCCCAGCTGCCGTCACCGCCCACCAGCCCACGCCTGCTGTCGATGTGGATGGTGTTGGTGTGCAGCACGACGCTTTGCGGCGGCGTCAAATCTGGGGGTGAGACGATGATGTCGAGATCACGGCGGGTGGGCTCGATCATGCGCTCATCGAGGCTGCGCACTCCGCGTTCCGGCTTCTGACCAAAGGCGTAGCGCAGGGTCACGCCGACCCTGCCACCGAACCAGGGATCGTCGCGGTAGCCCACATCGATGGCAAGGCTCTTGAGCGGGCGAACCTCCAGCCGCGCCTTCCAGCCCCCGACACTGCCGGTGAGATCCCCATCCAGCAAGTAGCCGCCCGCATAAACGCGGGTCTCCATCGCATCGACGGGCAAGCGGATGCCCGCCTCCCCGTCCCAGCCGGACAGCGCATCCTCGAAGGTCTCGTTGGTGAGTGTGCGATAGCCCTGGAAATGAATCCCGTCCACCCAGCCGGCGACGCGCTGCGGAGCGGTGAGCCCGTGGTGGTAGTTGAGTCTGAGATCCAGCGGCCCCAGCAGCTCCAGCCAACCGACGAACCGTACATGCAGTCATGTTTCTGACACACAGGGGACACCCGAAACGCCGCAGTATCAACACTTGCGCGCGCTCCGAGCACAGCTTGCTGGCACCTCGCTCTCGTCGCTGGTGCATGGGGGCGCCGGCGAGTGCCGGCGCGCAGGGCTGCGGCCCGGCGAGTGCTCCGGTTCACCGGCCTTGGCCCGACAGTGGACGCGACGCCCCAATGCGCAGTGCAAGCGCAGTCGCCCGCGCGGCTCAGGTTCCGAGCGGCGCCCGAGCCACCGGCCACGACGCCCTGGCCCATGCCAGCAGGTGCCGTCGGCGCGGCTTGACCAGCTCGGCCCGCAGCTCCAGCAGGGCGTCCTGCAGGGCCTCCTCGATGACGGGGTGGTAGAAGGGCATAGCCAGGGCCTGGGTCACCGTGAGTCGCTGCTCCAGGGCCCAGGCGAGCAGATGCGCCAGGTGCTCGCAGCGCGGGCCGACCATGGCCGCGCCGAGCAGGCGTCCGCTGCGCCGCTCTGCGTAGACCCGCAGCAGACCGCGGTTCTGGCCCATGATGAGGGCGCGGCCCACGGGCCCGAAGCGCTGCTCGGCGACGACCATGCGCTTGGCGTCGAAGTCCTGCCACTCCATGCCCACACAGGCGATGTTCGGCTCGCTGAAGACGATGGCCATGGGCGTGTGCGGGCGCCAGCGCCGCTGTCTGCGATGCACCGCGTTCCAGCCGGCGATGCGGCCCTGGGCCGCCGCCCGCTGCAGGTTGGCGATGCCGCCGGCGGCATCGCCGGCGAGATAGACGCCGGTACGGCCCACGCGCAGGGTCTGCGGATCGTATTTCGGCACACCATGCGCGCCCATGGACACACCGAGGCGGTCCAGGCGCAGGCGCTCCAGGCTCGGACGACGGCCGAGCGCCAGGAACAGCTTCTCCACCACCACCTCGCGCTCGCCGGCACGCACCCGGAAGCCGGCGTCACAGCGGCTGATGTCGGGCTCGTCGCCGAGCCAGAGCGGAAACTCGCGCCGGAAGATGTCGATGGCCGCGCGGTTCACCGCCGGGTCCTGGATGCGCGACAGGCGCTCGCCGTGGTCAACCCCGGTGACGGCCACGCCGAGGCGGTGCAGGGCCTGCCCGATCTCGAGCCCAATGGGCCCGAGCCCGATGACGGCCACGGACGCCGGCAGCTCCGTCTGCTCGAACACGTTGTCCACGGTGAGGATGCCGTCACCGAAGTCGGCGGCCCAGGCCGGCGGCACCACGGAGCGGGCACCGGTGGCGATGATCACGGCATCGGCCGCGATCTCCTGCTCGCCGACCCGCAGCCGGTGCGCATCAAGCAGCTGCGCATAGCCCTCGATCAGGTGGGCGTCGTCCATCTCGTCGGTGGTGTTGGCAAGCACCAGGTCCACGAAGGTGTCGCGCAGATCGCGCACATGCTCCAGCGCCGCCGGCCGGTCCAGCGCCAGCCCCTCGCCGCCGCTGACGCCGTAGCGTGCCAGGTTGTCGCGCATCTTGTACGTGTCCGCGAGATGGATGGCCACCTTGGACGGCATGCAGCCGACGCGCGCACAGGTGGTGCCGAGCGGACCACCGTTGATGAGCACCCAGTCCTCCGTGACCTTGCGGATCTCTTTGATTGCGTTGAGACCGGCGTGCCCTGCGCCGATCACTGCCACATCCACTCGCTTGGTCATTGGGTTGCACCCTGTCTCGTGATGCCGCATTGACGGGATGCCGGGCGCAGCCGGAGTCAGTGACGCGCCCGACCTTGTTGTGGGTGCAACTCTATACGCCGGCCTTGCGGCGAATTACCGCCTGTGGGCGCATCACCATGTCGGAAAAGGCGGACACGATTGGTCGGTGATTCGCCCACACCTTCCCCCGTATTGCCAAGGGCGCTATGGAGAGCCGGGGCAGCGGCCGGTGCTCAGGCAGTGTCGCCGAGCAGCCGCCGCACCACGAGTCCGGCCAGCGTGAGCCCGAACAGCGCCGGCATGTAGCTGATGGTGCCGTTGACGGCGCGGTCGCGGCCGCGGGCGGTGGGTGCCGGTGGCAGCGGCGGCAGTGGCGGCTCGTCGGACCAGACGGCGAGCACGCCGCGGCTATGACCCTGCCGGCGCAGGCGCTTTCTCACCTCCCGGGCCAGGCGGCACTCGCGGGTGTCCATCAGGTCCGTGACCTGGATGCGGGTGGGGTCCAGGCGGCCGCCGGCGCCCATGCTGGCGGCCACCGGCACGCCCGCGGTCAGCGCGGCCGCCAGCAAGGCGACCTTGCCGCTCAGGCTGTCGATGGCGTCGGCGACATGGTCATAGGCACCCTCCCCCACCAGCGCCGGCATGGCGTCCATGGACAGGAATTCGTCGCGGATGCTCACCCGGCAGTCCGGGTTGATGTCCGCGATGCGCGCGGCGATGACGGCGGCCTTCTTCTCCCCCAGCGTGCTGTTCAGGGCGCAGAGCTGGCGGTTCAGGTTGGAGGGGGCCACCACGTCGAAGTCGGCGATGGTGAGCCGCCCCACGCCCGCCCGGGCCAGGGCCTCGGCGGTGAAGGAGCCGACGCCGCCCAGGCCCGCCAGCAGCACATGGGCCGCTGCGAGCCGCTCGCAGCCGGCGGCGCCGATGAGGATCGACGTGCGCTCCCGGATCGGGCTGACCCCGCTCATGCTAGGCGCCGGATGGGAGCCGGAGCACCGCTCGGGCGTTGGCGGTGGTGGCCGCGGCCAGGGTTTCGGGGTCGGCTCCGCGAGCCTCCGCCAGCGCTGCGAGCACCTCCGGCAGGTACTCGGGGCTGTTGCGCTCGTAGCGATGGGAGGCGACGGTGAGGTCCGGTGCGTCCGTCTCCAGCACAATGGCCTCCAGCGGCAGCTCCGCCACCAGCCGGCGCAGCTTGGAGGAGCGCTCGAAGGTCAGCATGCCGCCGAAGCCGAGCCTGAAGCCGAGATCCAGATAGGCCCGGGCCTGCTCCAGGCTGCCGTTGAAGGCGTGCGCGATGCCACCCGGCACGCCCGCCCGCCGCAACAGGCCGAGCATCTCGTCGTGGGCCTTGCGCACGTGCAGGAGCACCGGCAGCCCGGCGGCCGCGGCGATGGCGAGCTGGGCGGCGCAGAAGCCCCGCTGGCGCTCACGGCCGGCGGCGTCCTTCTCCAGCGCAAAGTCGAGGCCGATCTCACCGACCGCCAGGGGCTGGTGCTCGGCGAGCGCGGCTTCCAGCGCCGGCAGATCGGCATCAGCGTGGCGAGCCATGAACACCGGGTGCATGCCGAGCGCCGGGTGCAGCATGGCCTGATCGGCACAGAGCGCGAGCAGCTTCGGCCAGCCGGCACTGTCGATGGCCGGCACCACGATGTCGCGCACGCCCTGCGCCCGGCACTGCGCGAGCACGCGGTCGCGGTCGGCGTCGAAGGCGGACACGTCGAGGTGGCAATGGGTGTCGATCAGGTGCATTGTTGACGGTCAGGGCGAAGCACCAAGATGGCGGGGAACGCAGCCGGCCGGGGCCGACTCCCCAATCCTACTGCACCCGCTGCCGCCTGCGCCGGCCCGCCCAACCTCACGGAGGTCATCCATGGGACTGCCGCAACGCGACAGCGAGCACCACACCTACGGCGATTACGTCAACTGGCCCGAGGATGTCCGCTACGAGCTCATCGACGGCGTCGCCTACCTGATGGCGCCGGCGCCGACGCTGGAGCATCAGGACATCGCCGGCGAGATCTTCCGTCAGCTGGCCAACACGCTGCTGGAGAAGCCCTGCCGCGTCTACATCGCCCCGGTGGACGTGCGCCTGCCGAAGGCGGACGAGGCGGATGAGCTCATCGACACCGTGGTCCAGCCGGACGTGCTGGTGGTGTGCGATCGAGGCAAGCTGGACCGCCGCGGCGTGCGCGGCGGCCCGGATCTGGTGGTGGAGGTCCTCTCCCCCAGCACGGCCAGCCACGACCACGTGAAAAAGCGACACGTCTACGAGCGCGCCGGCGTGCGTGAGTACTGGCTGGTGCACCCGGGCGATCGCATGGTCACCATCTACCGGCTGGGGCCGGAGGGCTATGGCAAGCCAGCGGTGCAGGAGCTCTCCGGCCAGACCCCGGTGGGCGTGCTGCCCGAGGTCAGCATCCGTTGGGACGACCTGATCGCCCGTCTACCGGCGCCGGAGGATTGACGCGGGTGGTGCGTGGCGCTGTCAGCAGGCGCCCGCCGGGCCGTCGCGCATCGCCGCCCGGATCTGCCCCACCAGCTGTCGCAGCGCCGCATCCGCCGGCACCGCCTGCCCCATGAGCCAATCGTGGATGATCTGGTCCTGGTAGCCCAGCAGGCGCACGAAATCCGCCCGCCCGGCATCGTCCAGCGCCGCGAAGCCCGTCTCCAGGAAGCGGTTCAACAACAGGTCCAGCTCCAACATCCCGCGCCGGCATTGCCAGCGCAGACGCGCGGCCTGCGCGCTGATCTCGGCCGTGGCGGCGTCGGTGGGATACATGACAGCGTGCCGGCGCGGGCTCAGATGGACTTCTCGAGCATCAGGTCCTTGATCTTGCCGATGGCGCGGGTGGGGTTCAGGCCCTTCGGGCAGACCTCGACGCAGTTCATGATGGTGTGGCACCGGAAGAGCTTGTAGGGCCCCTCCAGCGCGTCCAGGCGCTCCTCGGTGGCCTGGTCGCGACTGTCAGCGAGGAAGCGCCACGACGCCAGCAGCGCCTGCGGCCCGTGGAACTTCTCCGGGTTCCACCAGAAGGACGGACAGGCGGTGGAGCAGGCGCCGCACATGATGCACTCGTAGAGTCCGTCCAGCTTGTCCCGGTCCTCGGGCGACTGGCGGATCTCCTGCTCCGGCAGCGGCTCCTTGCGGATCAGGTAGGGCTGGACGTTGCGGTACTGCTCATAGAACTGGGTCATGTCCACCACCAGATCGCGGATCACCGGGCGGCCCGGCAGCGGGCGCACCTGGATGGGGCGCTTCAGCTCCGAGACCGGCGTGATGCAGGCGAGCTTGTTGCCGCCGTTGACGTTTATGGCGTCCGAGCCGCAGACGCCCTCGCCGCAGGAATGCCGGAAGGCGAAGGTCTCGTCCTGCGCCTTGATGGCGAGCAGCGCCTCGCGCAGCATCATGCCCGGCTGCTCCTCGACCTCGTAGGTCTGCATGCGGGGCTTGTTGTCCTGCTCGGGGTGGTAACGGTAGACGGTGATTTGCATGTTTACTTGATCGGCTCTCGCGTCTTAAAGCGGATAAGCGAAGCGTATCTGCCCAGCGGCGGCTTGATGCACGAAGGGCTGAGGGCTGGCGGGGGACCTGCCTCACCCCTCCGCCCTCGGCCCTGTCCTCAATAGACCCTCGCCTTCGGCGGAAAGCTCTCCACCGTCAGCGGCTTGGTGCGCACGGGCTTGTAGTCCATGCTGTCGCCGTCGCGGGCGTAGAGGCTGTGCTTCATCCACTGCTCGTCGTCGCGCTCCGGGTAGTCCACCCGTGAGTGGGCGCCGCGGCTCTCCTGGCGGTGGTAGGCCGACATCAGGGTCGCCATACCCACGTCCACCAGGTTGTCGAGCTCCAGGGCCTCGATGCGGGCGGTGTTGAAGGTGCGGCTCTGGTCCTTCAGGCGCACATGCTCAACACGCTCGCGCAGGGCTTTCAGCTTCTCCACGCCCTCGGCCATGGTGGCGTCGTCGCGGAAGACCCCGCAGTGGTCCTCCATGAGCTTGCGCAAATCGGCCTTCACGGCCGCCACGGACTCGCCCTCGCCGGTGCGGTCCCAGCGGCCGAGGCGCGTCAGCGCGGGCTCGATGTCGGCCTCGCGCATGGGCCGGTGGTTCGGGTTCTCGGCGACGTAGTCCAGAATGTCCGTGCCGGCGGCGCGGCCGAACACCAGGATGTCCAGCAGCGAGTTGCCGCCGAGCCGGTTGGCGCCGTGCACCGAGACGCAGGCGCATTCGCCGGCGGCGTAGAGCCCCGGGACGATCTCCTCCGGCCCGTGCCTTGCCGGCGCCACCACCCGCGCGTAGCGGTCCGTCGGGATGCCGCCCATGGCGTAGTGCGCCGTCGGGAACACCGGAATGGGCTGCTCCGCGGGGTCGATGCCGAGGAACACGCGGCAGATGTCCGTGATGCCGGGCAGCCGGCGGTGCACCACGTCGGCGCCCAGGTGATCCAGGCGCAGCATCACGTGATCCTTGTCCGGCCCGGCGCCGCGGCCCTCCCGGATCTCGGTCACCATGGAGCGGGCCACCACGTCGCGGCTGGCCAGGTCCAGCGCCCGCGGGGCATAGCGCTCCATGAAGCGCTCGCCGTCGCCGTTGATCAGATAGCCGCCCTCGCCGCGGGCGCCCTCGGTGATGAGCATGCCCTTGCCGGCGACGCCGGTGGGGTGGAACTGATAGAACTCCATGTCCATCAGCGGCACGCCGGCGCGCAGCGCCATGGCCATGCCGTCGCCGGTGTTGATGAAGGCATTGGTGGTGGTGCGGAACACCTGGCCGTGGCCGCCGGTGGCGAGCAGCGTGGCCTTGGCCTCGATGATCAGGGTCTCGCCGGTCTCGATTTCCAGCACCAGGGCGCCCAGGATAGCGCCCTCCTCGTCCCGGATCAGGTCGATGGCGAAGTATTCGTCGAAGAAGTGCGTGCGGGCACGGACGTTCTGCTGATACAGCGTGTGCAGAATGGCGTGGCCGGTGCGGTCCGCCGCGGCACAGGTGCGTGCCGCCTGGTCGCCGCCGAAGTTCTGGCTCTGCCCGCCGAAGGCGCGCTGGTAGATGCGCCCGTCGTCGATGCGCGAGAAGGGCACGCCCGCGTGCTCCAGCTCGTACACCGTCGGGATGGCCTCGCGGCACATGTACTCGATGGCGTCCTGGTCGCCCAGGTAGTCCGAGCCCTTGACGGTGTCGAACATGTGCCAGTGCCAGTCGTCCGGCAGCACATTGGCGAGCGCCGCATTGACACCCCCCTGGGCCGCGACGGTATGGGAGCGGGTTGGAAACACCTTGGACACCACGGCCACGCGCAGGTCGGCGCTGGCCAGGCGCAGCGCGGCGTTGAGTCCAGCGCCGCCGGCACCGATGATCAATGCGTCGAACTTGCGATGAGGGATGGGCATGCGGACCTCCAGCCGTGGTTATTGGAATGCGCGGGCGGCGATGACGGCCTGCGCCGCCCAGAGCCCGGCGGCCAGGAACACGAAGCCCACCAGCGTCATGGCCGTCGCCCTGAGCGCAATGGGCTTCATGTAGTCCATGAGCACGTCGCGGATGCCCACCCAGGCGTGCGCCAGCAGGATGGGGATGAACAAGAGCAGCCCGAGTGCCACCCAGGGGCTCGCCACCCAGGCCACCAGCTCGGCGTGGCCCGCCGGGGTCGCAAGCATGAAATAGAGCGCCAGATAGACGCCGAAGAGGCCGAGGTAGACAGCCGTGGCCCGCTGCAGGAACCAGGCCTTGAGTCCGGAGGCGCGGCGGCTCACAGCAGCATCCCCCCGGCCACGACCACCGTCAGCGCCAGTGCCGCCGTCAGCGCCGTCCAGGCCGTGCTGCGCGCGGTGGGTCGGTCCACGCCGATGCCGAGATCGATGACCAGATAGCGGATACCGGCGATCAGGTGATGCAGCAGCGCCCAGGCCATCACCAACAGCCCCAGCTGCACCAGTGGATGCGTCAGGAAGGCCGCGGACGCCGCGAAGCCTGCCGGGCTCGCCAGCGCCTGTGCGAAGAGCCAGGCGAAGACGGGAATGGACAGCACCATCAGCACGCCGCTGATGCGGTGCAGGATGGACACCACCGCCGGAATCGGCAGGCGGATGTGCCACAGCTCCAGGAAAACGGGTCGGCTCGTTGTCATTGTGTCCTCAGCAGTGCGGCGACGGTTGCCGCCGCCGTCTCCAGATGGTGTGACCGCGCCGCAGGCTGTTGGTTTTGCCGCCGGCGGCCGTCGGAGACCGGTGAGTTTATCCGGTCTCTGTGCGTGGGTACGCGCCGCAACCGGCCCCGAGCGCCTGCGCGGCGCCGGATTTGTGCATCGCAGCAGACTATAGCCGCCCTGCCCGTACCACAAGAGCCCCAGACCAATAGTCAGCATCCTCACAGCCGATAATGCCGAGCGGAGTCGTCGGATACCGGAAGCCTGCGGGGTGCGTGCCCTGGGCATCGCACTGCCGCCGCGGGCCTCGCCGACCGACAGTCGGCGCCCGTACGTCCGTGAGGGCGCACTGTCTGCACGGTGGAAGACCGTGTCCGGGTATGCCCAAGAGCAAACCACCGTCGTGCACCCTCGAAGCGATCTGCCGCAAGCTCCCATGCGCCAGCGAGCGTCCTGGTGCTTCGCCACCTTAATGACCCGCACCAGCACCAGAGTAAGGGGACAGTGTATTTAACTTACCTCCACACCGAATCGGGGTACGCCGAATCGGGGGACCGAATCGGGGGACTGAATCGGGGGACGGTATATCTAACTCTGCTACACACCATCCCGGAGATCAATATACCGTCCCCGTTATTGCTACACACCATCCCGGAGATCGATATACCGTCCCCGTTATTAGTGAGATCAATACACCGTCCCCCCAAATAATCCCCGTAATTTGTTCCCGTGATTTTCGGACCTGTTTCGTGCACCGCTTCCCGGACCTTGGATGCCGCACCCCGGAAAGCTTCTCACCTGTGCAACACTAAGGGGAAACTGATCGGTGAGTACACGTATTCTCTGATCGGCAGCCCTCCCAAGACGCACAGGAGCCGGCCGTGGTCCCCATCATCCCGGAGCAGCGTAAGATCAGGCTTGCCATCGTCGGCTGTGGGCGGATCGCGCAGCGACACATCGACGCCGCCCGCCACCATGCCGAGCACATGGAGCTGGTGGCCGTGTGCGATACCGACGCCGACGCCCGCGCCCGCGTCGCGCAGGCAACCGGCGCGGAGACCTACCGGGAGCTGAGCGATGTGCTGGATCACTCCGATGCCGACGTCATCGCGCTCTGCACCCCGAGCGGCCTGCATCCCACCGAGGCCATCCGCTGCGCCGAGGCCGGCCGCCATGTGATCACCGAAAAGCCCATGGCCACCCACTGGCAGGACGGCAAGCGCATGGTGGCCGCCTTCGACGGCGCCGACCGCCGGCTGTTCGTGGTCAAGCAGAACCGGCACAACCCGACGCTGGAGCTGCTGCGGCGCACCGTGCGCAAGGGGCGCTTCGGGCGGCTCTACCTGGTGCAGGTGAATGTCTTCTGGACCCGCCCGCAGGATTATTACGACAGCAGCAGCTGGCGCGGCACCTGGGAGTTCGACGGCGGCGCGCTCATGAACCAGGCGAGCCACTACGTGGACCTGCTGGACTGGCTGGTGGGCCCGGTGAAGAGCGTGCAGGCCATGACCGGCACCCTCGCCCGCCGCATCGAGGTGGAGGATACCGCCGTCATGAACCTGGAATGGCGCTCCGGTGCGCTCGGCACCATGGCCGTCACCATGCTGACCTATCCCAAGAACCTGGAAGGCTCCATCACCCTGCTCGGCGAGAAGGGCACCGCCCGCCTGGGTGGCGTCGCCGTCAACCGCTTCGACCACTGGGCCTTTGCAGACAGCGACCCGGACGATGAGCTGGTGGAGCAGGCCAACTACCAGACCCAGTCCGTCTACGGCCAGGGCCACCTGCCCTACTACGAAAACGTCATCGCCACCCTCAAGGGCCAGGCGGACGCCGCCACCGACGGTCGCGAGGGGCTGCGCTCCCTGGAGCTGCTCATCGCTGCCTATCTGTCCGCCCGGGATGGCCGCAAGGTATCACTGCCGCTGGAGTATTGAGTGCCTGCGTGGCAGCGGCCACCGGCCACGCCGCCGCCGCAGCACAGCCTGCCGTTGCCGTCGCAGCAAGGATGCCGCTCCCACAGACGCGTATCATGAGGTGCCCGGCCATCCGCAAACGCGCGATCGGTACCAAGCACTGCCCAGGCCATGACGGACGCCCCCTACACCGCCCATCCCACCGCCATCATCGACGCGGGCGCCGCCATCGGCGCCGGCACCCGCATCTGGCACTGGGTGCACGTCTGCGCCGGCGCCGTCATCGGTGCCGGATGCAGCCTCGGGCAGAACGTCTACGTCGGCAACCGCGTGCGTATCGGCAGCAACGTCAGGATCCAAAACAACGTCTCGGTGTATGACAACGTCTCGCTGGAAGACGATGTCTTCTGCGGCCCGAGCATGGTCTTCACCAACGTCTACAACCCCCGCGCAGCCATCAGCCGCAAGGACGAGTACCGCGACACCCTGGTCCGCCGCGGCGCCACCCTCGGCGCCAACTGCACCATCGTCTGCGGCGTCACCATCGGCCGGCATGCCTTCGTCGGCGCCGGCGCCGTGGTCACGCGGGATGTACCGAACTTCGCCCTGGTGCTGGGCGTGCCCGCCCGCCACGCCGGCTGGATGAGCCGCTTCGGCGAGCAGCTCAACTTGCCCCTCACCGGCGCCGCAGAGGCCACCTGCCCCCATACCGGCGAGCGCTACCAGCTGCGCGGCGGCGAGGTGGTGCTGCTGGAGGCGTGACGGGCAGGGTCAGGCTCGCTGCAAGGCCCCATGCGCCGGTGGGAGCGGCATTCCGGCCGCGACCGCCACAGCCCGGCCCAGGTCGCGGCCAGAGGCCGCTCCCACAGCGGCACCGGCGCCGCCTGGGAGCGGCATTCCTGCCGCGACAGGCCGCCTGCCCGCGTGCTCGACGCATGGCAAACCGGCCGAAAACTGCTGCGCCGACAGGATGCTATGATGCACCGCCACTGACGCCGAACCGAAGCGTACGACCATGAGCGCCGCCCTCGACCTCTACGCCAAGCTCACCGAAACCTCGGATGACAGGGAACGTGCCCGCCTCATCGCCGACGCCTTCGACGCGCTCGACGCCCGCTTTGGGCAGCTCAACGACCTCGCCACGCAGGGCCACGTGCGCGAATCAGAGCTGCGATTGCAGAAGGAAATCAAAGAAGTCGAGGCGCGCCTGCAGCAGGACATCAAAGAAGTCGAAGCGCGCCTGCAGCAGGACATCAAGGCCGTCGAGCTCCAGATCCGAGAGGTAGAGGCGCGCCTGCAGCAGGACATCAAAGCCGTCGAGCTCCAGATCCGAGAGGTCGAAGCGCGCCTGCAGAAGGACATCAAAGAAGTCGAGGCGCGGCTGCAGCAGGACATCAAGGCCGTCGAGCTTCAGATCCGAGAGGTGGAAGCCCGCCTCGAGGAGAAAATCAAAGGCGTCGAGCTCCAGATCAAGCAGGTGGAGGTCAATCTGCACAAGGCCATGGCGGCACAAACCCGTTGGCTGCTCGGCGGCCTCGCCGTGCTCGGCGCCGTGTTCAAGTTGGCGGACCTGCTGATTGCCTGACCCTCAACGGTCGCCGTGAAAGCGGCATACCTGCCGCGACAACGCCCTTCTACACTTACCGCCGTGCTTCGCAACCGCTACTCCAGGAGCCCCAAATGAGCATCGCCCTCCAAGTCTACATACAGCTCACCGAAGCCAAGGACGACGACACCCGCGCGCGGATCATCGCCGACGCCTTCGCGGCAATGGAGGCGCGCTTGGCGCAGGTGACCGCGCGCATCACGCAAGCCGAGTCACCCGAACACGAGCTTGGCATGCACAGCGCCGACAGCAAGAGCGAGCACGATACCGCCTTCACCAGCACCCAGCGCGGCGAGCCGTCCGAGGTCCCGCACCTCGGCAGCACCCCGGCAGACCCAAAAGCCTGGCTGCGCGAGCACCCTGCGCCCAAAGACTGACTGCCCGCACCGGCAACGCCGCATCGGCCCGTCCATCGCCGCCGGTCAATGGATCAAACGCTGCAGAGGCCGCTCCCACAGCCGCTGGCGCGTCCTGTGAGAGGGCATCCCTGCCGCGACAGACCTGGCGGCGCCACCGGCGCAGCGCACCGGCCGAAAGCCGCTCCACAGCCACGACGGCGCCACTCGCAACACTTCAGCGTCACTGCCATGTCAACACGCGCCTGGTACGACTACTACGTCATTGCACCGGACACCGGAATGCTGTCCCTCGCCATGCGATTCTACAAATGGGGCGACGGTACGCCGGAAAATGCGCTTGAGGAATATGTGTTGTTCCAAGGCCGCCTGCACCAGCACAGCAATCGCCTGCCCGTCGAATGGCTCGACCGACTGCTGCGCGAGCAGCTCGGCAACCTGCACGCGCGCCTACCGCCGCATTTCGCAATCGGCGCCTTCCTGTTCCTGCTGCAGCGCGCGTCAGACGAAGCGCAGCGTGAGCGCTGGCGCGGACTCGACGTGCAGGGGCGCCGGCAGCCGCCGGATGCCCATGTGCGCTTCGCTCTCGATGCGGCCATGGCCGAGCGCCCCTTCGAGATCCCGCCACAGTCCGACCCCCTGTTGCAAAGGGTCCGAGGCTTCATTGCCACGGCAGCGTACCTGCGCCCCTGGCAGGACTATGGGCTGCGCCTGGACCTGCTGAGTTGGCTGCAGTACCTCACCCAGCCGACGCATGCCGGGGACATGGGCTCGCTCGCCGGCGACTGGGAGCCGTCATGGGATATCGACTACCGCTATCGATTCTTCTTCTGGATCGACCCACAAGACCCGTTCCGGATCGACCAGGTGGCCATCGAGCTGTGCGAGCGCGACGGAACCGATGTGCTGACAACGCCGGCGGACGCGATTGCACATCCGGATGAAAACGCGTGGCAGCGCAAGCAACTGGAGCAACTGCGCGCCACCATCCGCGAGCACGGCATCGGCATCACTTCCCTGGCACTGCTCCAGCACGAATACACAGCCACGCCGGATCGCTTCTTCGGGCTGCGCGAGCAGCCGGACCCGGAAACGACCGCGCGCCGCGCCCGCCTCGAAGAGCTGCACTCGAGCTGCAACATGCTGGTCGGCCTCATCCACAAGCGCTTCGGCCCAGAGGTCGCGGCGACGAGCCGAGCCATCATGGAGCAGATCGACGACTTCGACATCCTGCTCGATCTCGCAATCCCCACCATCGACAGCGCCGACAGCACGGCTTGGCTCAACACCTTGCACGAGAAGGTACCGCCAGCTTTAATCGAGGCAGCGGGGCGCACGCGTGAGCTTGCCCGGCAAACACGCCGCGACTAGTCGCGCGACAGCACCACACCGCCCGGGAGCGGTACCCTTGCCTTGACGATGCCGTGTCGTCGTCGCGAGCACCATCGCCGCAAGGATGCCGCTCCCAGCAGAGGCAGAAAAGATGCTGACCCAAGTCGATGTCAAACGGCTTCCGTCCTATCAACTGGGCTACGAGGACGGCGAAGCCCGCGGCGAGGCCCGCGGCGAGGCCCGCGGCGAGGCCCGCGGCGCAGCCAAGACCCAACAGCACGTCGTGCGCCAACTGCTCGCCCAGCTCGATGCATCCAGGGTTGCCGAGCTGCTCGGCCTCGACCTCGCCGAGGTCGAGCGCATGGCCGCCGCGCAAGACGGCGATGCCGCGCGCGAGGACCAACAGCCCGACTGACAGCGCTGCCAAGGCGCCGCACCGACCCCGGCAGGGACAGCGCTGCGGCGCCTCGTCGGGCCCCTACAGCCAGCGCAACGAACTGCTGCCTGCTGGGCTGTGTGCTCCATCCTCGGCACCGTATTCAAGCGTGCCGACCTGCTGTTCCCCTGACGCTTGGCACCGCGGGAGCGGCATCCCTGCCGCGGCAATGCACCCGCGGTGATGCCAGTGTCATCGCGGCCAGAGGCCGCTCCCACAGACGCCAGGGCGACCCGTGTGGGCCAAGTCCCCGCCGCGACACAGCGCTCGAATGCAGCGCTCGACGCCCGGTAAACCGCCCGAAAACCGCAGCACCGACAGGATGCTATGATGCCCCGTCACTGACGCCGAACCGAAGCGTACGACCATGAGCGTCGCCCTCGACCTCTACGCCAAGCTCACCGAAACCACCGACGACAAGAAACGGGCGCGCATCATCGCCGATGCCTACGACGCGCTCGACGCCCGCTTCCGGCAGCTCAACGACCTCGCCACGCAAGGCCACGTGCGCGAGTCCGAGCTGCGCCTGCAAAAGGAAATCAAAGAAGTGGAGGGCCGCCTGCAGAAGGACATCAAAGAAGTGGAGGGCCGCCTGCAGAAGGAGATCAAAGAAGTCGAGCTCCAGATCCGAGAGGTCGAAGCCCGCCTCCAAGAGCAGATCAAAGGCGTCGAGCTCCAGATCCGAGAGGTCGAAGCCCGCCTCCAAGAGCAGCTCAAAGGCGTCGAGCTCCAGATCAAGCAGGTCGAGGTCAACCTGCACCAGGCCATGGCGGCACAAACCCGCTGGCTGCTCGGTGGCCTCGCCGTGCTCGGCGCCGTGTTCAAGCTCGCGGACCTACTCATCGGCCCCTGAACCTCAACCAGCCCCTGACGCGCCGCGCCCGGCGACAGCCCCAAGTTGCGCCGGATTCATCCGGCCCCTGCGTATCCGTCCTATCAACTGGGCTAACAGGACGGCGCGGCCCGCGGCGCAGCCAGGAACCAACGCCACGTCGTCCGCCAACTGCTCAGCCAGCTCGATGCATCCCGGGTCGCCGAGCTGCTCGGCCTCCACATCGCCGAGGTCGAGCGCATCGCCGCCGCTCAAGACAACGATGCAACGCGCGAGGACCAACCGCCCGACTGACAGCGCTGCCAAGGCGCCGCACCGCCCCCGGGCAGGGACAGCACTGCGGCGCATCGTCGCCTCTACAGCCAGCGCAACGACCTGCTGCCTGCTGGGCAACCTTGCGGTGCTCTGCGTCAGGTGTTGAAGCTCGCCGACCTGCTGCGCCCCTGACCCTTGGCACCGTGGGAGCGGCATCCCTGCCGCGACAATGCGCCGGCGGTGCCGGAGTCATCGCGGCCGGAGGCCGCTCCCACAGCTGGACAGGCGCGCACCGTGCATGCAGTGCGACCGGCAAACCTCTCCCTTGCATCCTTGCTGTTTGAGCCGCCTATGGCTGATGACTATGACAGCCCATGGAAGGACATCTTGGAAGGCCACTTCCCGGACTTCATGGCCCTGTTCTTCCCTGCCGCCGCGGCTGAGATCGACTTCAGCCGCGGCGTTGAGCTGCTCGACAGCGTCAAGCTGCTCGACTACGCCGGACGCGAGGCGGCGCTGGTGGCCAGCGACAACGTCTTCGCCACCGTCGTGCTTGCCCATCTGGCCAATCAAGCCACCCGCGGCGATGCCCAGGCACGCTTTGCGCGCAAGCTGCACCTCACCCGCCGGCTCTACGAGCGCGGCCTGCCGCGGCAGACCATTATTGATCTCTACCGGTTCCTGGACTGGCTGATGCGCCTGCCGGAGGATCTGGAGCTGCAATAGACTGATGCCGTGTTCCAGATCGAGGAGCAATTGAAGATGCCCTACCTCAGTTATGTTGAGCGACGCGGCGAGCGCCGCGGCGAGCGCCGCGGCGAGCGCCGGGGCGAGCGACGCGGTCTGAGCCGCCTCTTGCGGACTCAGCTCGAGCAACGCTTCGCCCCGCTGCCGGCGGCACTGATCGAGCGACTCGAGCAGGCCGACGCCGAGCAGCTCCTGCGCTGGGGCACACGCCTCAACCACGCCGGCAGCCTCGAGGAGGTCTTCGCCGATGGCGACGGACAACCACCAAGCACGCCGGAACAGCCGCGGCACTGAGTCCGGCGCGGCGCACTGGGACCGCCGGCTTTCCAGCCCGCTCGCCGCCGACGCGGCGCGATGCCGCGTCGGCGGCGTGAGCAGCGAGGATAGCTGGCCAGACTCGTGGGCTGCTCGGCGGCCTTGCCGCGCTCGGTTCCTTATTCAAGGTGGCGGACTTGCTGCTCCCCTCGCGCTTGGCACAGTGGCAGCGGCATCCATACCGCCACGATGCAGCACCACGTTGACGGCCGTCCTGCGCAACGCAGCTTCCCCGGTACGCGCAAGCGCCCAGGCGGCTATGCTGTAGACTCGCCGTACACGACAAGGATTCGCCGCACGCTGGCCCAGACGCCGCCATGACCGCCAAAGACATCATCAGCCGCGCCACCCTCAAGCGCCTGACCACCGATCTGGCTCAGCAGCTGCTCCGCATCGACGGCGAGGCCGTCGAGCTGCTGGAGACGCAGAACCAGCGGGTCGAAGACCGCCGCGCCGACCTCGTCGCCCGCATGCGCGGAGCGAACGGCAATGAATTTCTGCTGCATACCGAAATCAGCAACAACAACGATGCCGACATGCCGCTGCGCATGCTGCGCTACTACACCGATATCCGCCTCGCCGGCCACGCGGGCCCCATGCGCCAGTGCCTGCTCTACATCGGCAGCGACAGCCTGACCATGCCCGACGGCATCACGGAGCCGAAGCTGCTCGACTATCACTATCAACTCGTGGACATGCACCAGATCAACTGTGCCGGGCTCCTGGTGCAGGACAACCCCGACGCCCTGGTGCTGGCGGTGCTGTGCGACTTCGGCGAGCGCGCCCCCGCGCAGGTGGTGCACTATATTGTCAGACGGCTCAAGGAGCTGCTCGCCGACAACGACAAGCGCTTCCGGGAATACATGGCCATGCTGGAGATCCTCTCCGAGAACCGGAATCTCCAGGCCCAAGTCAAAGAGGCAGAAAAGATGCTGACCCAAGTCGATGTCAAACGGCTTCCGTCCTATCAACTGGGCTACGAGGACGGCGAGGCCCGCGGCGCAGCCAAGACCCAACAGCACGTCGTGCGCCAACTGCTCGCCCAGCTCGATGCATCCAGGGTTGCCGAGCTGCTCGGCCTCGACCTCGCCGAGGTCGAGCGCATCGCCGCCGCGCAAGACGGCGATGCCGCGCGCGAGGACCAACAGCCCGACTGACAGCGCTGCCAAGGCGCCGCACCGCCCCGGCAGGGACAGCCACGCGGCGCGGCTGCACCGCAACAGCCAGCGACACGACCCGACGGCAGCCCGGCGACCTCGCCGTCCCCGGCGGCGTGCTCAAGCTCGCGGACTTGCTGATCCCCTGATACGCCGCCCCCCGTGGGAGCGGCATCCCTCTGCCGCGAGCGCCGCAGCCAGCCCAGGTCGCGGCCGGAGGCCGCTCCCACAGCCGCACCCGCCCCCCGTGAGAGCGGCATCCCTGCCGCGACGATGTACCACCGGCGCTGCCGGAGTCATCGCGGCCAGAGGCCGCTCCCACAGCTGGACAGGCGCGCGCCGCCCGTGCAATCACGACTCCAAGGCGCTTGTCGCCGCCGCGGGCGATCGCTATGGTGCCGGGCAGCAATGAGGTCGCACTGGGATTCGGTCTTGCCAAGTATCATGCTCAAAGGGGCGACAAGTGCGTGCTTGCAAGTCCCTTCGCACATGACGTCTGTGACAAACTTCGCAAGAGTCTCTCGGGAACAGGTGATCCAGAACGATGAGCTCAATCGAATTTCAGGCCGTTTGCCACGACGGCATTCTCGACATCCCGCCTGAGCATCGCCGCCTTTTGGACGGCAAGACAGTACGCGTCGTCCTGATCGATGCCGAGCCCCAGTGCGCCGATGCCGAAGACACGATCTTTGCGCGGCTGCGACGCGTGACAACGCAAGGGCCGTCGGATCTTTCGACGAATCATGACGCCTACCTCCTCGGCGACAGGGATGCCTGAGTCCGTTTTCGTCGACACCGGCTAAATCCTCGCCCTGGTCAACGAGAATGATCAGCATCACGCGGAAGCAGTCGCCCTCTCACAGAAGCACGATGGCCAACCCATCGTGGTCACCGACGCAGTGCTGCTGGAAATCGGCAACGCCCTGTCGAGGATAGATCGTGACGCTGCTGTACTCATCATCGACGATTTGCGTGATTCGTCAGGCGTGACCGTTGTGGACCTCACGCCCGAACTGTTCCAATCGGGGCTCGATCTCTACCGGCGCCACACCGACAAGCAGTGGGGACTAGTCGACTCCGTTTCCTTTGTCGTGATGCGTCAAAGGAAATTGACGACCGCGCTTGCTTTCGATCAGCACTTCATTCAAGCCGGTTTCATCGTGCCGAGGCTGTAACGGCAGGGTGCACGAGACCGTCAGCACCGCTCCATGACACGCAAACCCATGCGTTGTGCCCGATGGCGACCCTCGCGCTCATCCATCAAGACCAGGTTGGCGCCAATCTCCAAGCCAAGGGCGATTGTCTCCGAACGACCAGCGTCACAGTTCAGCCCGCCGCAGATCGTCCAGCGCCGCCAAATCCTCCGTCAGATCTGCCTCGTCGACCGGATTCATCCGGCCCCTGCGTATCCGTCCTATCAACTGGGCTACCAGGACGGCGCGGCCCGCGGCGCAGCCAAGACCCAACAGCACGTCGTCCGCCAACTGCTCAGCCAGCTCGATGCATCCCGGGTCGCCGAGCTGCTCGGCCTCGACCTCGCCGAGGTCGAGCGCATCGCCGCCGCCCAAGACAACGATGCAACGCGCAAGGACCAACAGACCGGCTGACAGCGCTGCCAAGGCGCCGCACCGCCCCCGGGCAGGGACAGCGCTGCGGCGCCTCGTCGGCCCCTACAGCCAGCGCAACGACCTGCTGCCTGCTGGACTGTGTGCTCCATGCTCGGCACCCTATTCAAGCTGGCGGACGTGCTGTTACCCTGAGGCTTGGCACCGTGGGAGCGGCATCCCTGCCGCGACGATGCAGCACCGGGGCGCTGCCGAACGCATCGCGGCCAGAGGCCGCTCCCACAACGCCGCGGAACACGGCATGACGACGCTGTGCCAAAATGCGCGCTCGACATGGCCCATCGAGCGCGCACAGGCACACGGACGCCCTCTTCTACCGCCTCTTCCAAGAGCGCCCGGCGACGGTCTTCGAGCTCACCGGCCTGCCCTACGACCAAAACGCCGGCTATGGTCTGAGCGCAGTCGAGGTCAAGCAGACGGCCCTCCGGCTCGACGGCTTGCCGGTACCCGCGCAAGGGACGAGTGACGCACCGGTGATCTTCGTCGAGGCGCAGTTCCAATCCAAGCCGGACTTCTACGCCTGGTAGACAAGTTTCCGACGCTCACCCGCGAGGAGATCAAGACCATGCTCCACCTCCCCGATACCGACCTCAAGCAGACCCGCTTCTACCAGGAGGTCTTCGCCGAAGGCCGCGAAGAAGGACAGAAAGAAGGCCGCGAAGAAGGCCGCGAAGAAGGCGCACAGCGTGCAGAAACCAGCATGCTCCTGCGTCTGGTCAAACGCCGATTCGACCAAGTCCCAGCCGGCCTGGGGGAGCGCATCACCGCCCTCACCAGCGCCCAGCGCGGCGAGCTGTCCGAGGCCCTGTTCGACTTCAACACCCCGGCGGACCTACAAGCCTGGCTGCGCGAGCACCCTGCGCCCAAAGACTGACCGCCCGCACCGGCAACGCCGCATCGGCCCGTCCATCGCCGCCGCTCAAGCGAGCAAACACTGCCGGAGGCCGCTCCCACAGCCGCACCAGCACCCCGTGGGAGCGGCATTCCTGCCGCGACTTCCCCGTCACTCCGACACCGTCCCAACACCATCCGAGCGCGACCTGCCGGTGGGTTCCGGCCCATCCGGCCGCAGCGCCCGCCACCGCGCCAGCGCCTCCGCCGCCACCCCCGGGCGACCCTGCAACTGCGCCGTCCGTGCCAACACGTCGGAATACTTGCCCAGGTCTCCGCGCCCAATCCACTGCCCATCGGCACCCGCAGCGACCCCGGCGCCGCCAGTCCCAACCCCAACCACCAGACCCAACAACCCGGCACGTGACGTGCTTCGCAATTCACATGAAGCCTCTCGTTCCACGTCCGCCGGCGGCACCGGTTTCCCTTGACACATCGTGACGGCAGCCCGGCAATACACGCCAGACAGGCCCCCAGCCCTCACCGCCAGGCGAACCACCACCACAGCAGACTGAAGGAACAGCAACCGCCCGACACCTGCACAACAGGCCGCCCGACCGCCGGCCAAGACGTTCACCGACCTGTAAGTGACGCAAATTGTCACTTTCCGCCGTTCGTCGGCGAAACACGCCCGAACACCATCCCCCGCACAGTGGGAACCCCGTCACACCCCTACGGCCCGCCCCCACAAATACAACGCCTTGCCGCGCGCGACCAACGGGGGGCGAGCTGGCCTGTCTCTTGCAGTTTGCCAAGTGCGAGCATCGGCCCGCGGGCACGCGGCTCGCGGAGCCCGTGCACGGTGGACGCACAGCGCCCTCCACGTGACGGCCGTTCGTCAACCGTTTCCAACCCAATTACGGAGCGAAACCATGAAGAAACAGCAGTCCGGCTTCACGCTCATCGAGCTGATGATCGTCGTCGCCATCATCGGCATCCT
>NZ_CAJXYK010000012.1 GCF_913063425.1 uncultured Thiohalocapsa sp. | reverse complement strand
CCCCGATAGCTCAGTTGGTAGAGCAACTGACTGTTAATCAGTGGGTCACTGGTTCGAGTCCAGTTCGGGGAGCCAATGCGATCAAGGGGCTGCGGGCAACCGCAGCCCCTTTTTCTTTGTCTGTGAGCCGCTGATGCGGCGCCGTACAGCCCAGCTGACCAGGGTTCCCACCGACAGACACGGACGCAAAGCAGGTGCGTGTCTTCGCTGTGTCCTGCCGGCGCGCGAGTGCCGCTCGGACGGGCCTGGACGGCGTACGTGCAGGCACCCGCGACTGCTCGGTGGTGCAGTCGCGGGTGAGGGGGCGACGCCGGCGCCTGCTGTCGGCGGGACCTCGACAGGGGGCGAGGCCGGCGCCCTTTACTTGATGAGGATGAGCTTGTCGTTGCGCGTCAGCAGGAGCGTATAGCTCGCGTCGCCATGCTCGATGACGACGCGTCGGCCGCCGCGGAGCAACTGGTTGCTTTGCAGCCGCGGCGGCGCGGGCTGGGCTTCGGAACTGCGGGGTGTGAGCTTCTGGACGTGATGCATTGGGGTTGCTCCAGCTTGCGGGTCGTGGCCGGCTGTTGGCGCTGTCCGTTGCGGGCAGATCGCGCATTCCTGACTTCGGTTGAAAAATAACGCGAATGCGAACGAGTAGCAATACCAAGCGCGAAGAACTGCTGGAGCGGGGTCTCGCCCGGCCATTGATCTCGCCTGGCGTGGCGGCTGCCGCCGGGGAGTGGGATTTTGGCGGCTGAGGACGGACACGCGGGCACGCCTGTGCCGGTGCCGCACGATGGAGCTTCGCGGCATGGCGGCAACCGGCTGGCGCTGGCGGCACGCGCTGGGCGGGCGCCTGAGGCGATGCTGGATTTCAGCGCGAACATCAATCCGCTGGGGGCGCCCAAGGCGGCGCAGGCGGCATTCGGGGCCTGTTGGCGGACGCTCGCCGACTATCCAGACCCGGACTGCATCGCGCTGCGCACGGCCATCGGCTGCCACCTGGGGCTGTCGTCCGAGTGGGTACTGCCCGGCAATGGGTCCGAGCAGCTCATCTGGTGGCTGCCGCGACTGCTGGGGGCGCGGCGCGTGTTGGTGACGGCGCCGTGCTATGCGGACTACCGGCGAGCCGCCGCTGTGTGGGGGTTGGAGGTGGTCCCCGTCGCGCTGTACGCCGAGGACGACTTCGACCTGGACATCGGTCGGGTTGTTGATCTGGCACGGGATGGTGATCTCGTCTGGCTCGGTCATCCGAACAACCCGACGGGGCGGCTGCTGGCTGTTGCCGACGTCGCAGCCGCCGCCGCCGCACGCCCCGGTGTCTGGTGGGTGCTGGACGAAGCCTTCATCGATTTCGTCGAGGACGCGCCGTCGGCAGTTCCCCTGGGGTTGGACAGGCTCGGCCTCGAGAACCTGATCGTGCTCCGCTCCATGACCAAGTTCTTTGCCCTTGCCGGCCTCCGGCTCGGCTATGCCGTGCTCGCACCTGAGCTGGCGGTGGCCGCGCGGCGGCTCCTGCCGGATTGGTCCGTGAGCACGCCGGCCCAGGCGGTGGGTGCTGCGGTGCTGTCCGACCCCGGGCTTGCCGCCTTCGCGGCCCAGACGCGGGATCTCATCGGCAGCGAGCGTGCGGTGCTCACGGCGGCGCTGCGCGGGCTCGGCGCCCGCGTCATCGATGGCGCGGCCAACTATCTGTTGTGGCGGGTGCCGGCCTCAGCGTCGAGCGCGACCGGGCTTGCCGCTGCCCTGCTGCAACGCCACGCAATTGCCGTTCGCACCTGCGACGACTACGCGGGCCTCGACGCCGCTTGGCTGCGGGTGGCGGTGCGCGGACCCGAGGACAACCAGCGGTTGCTGAAGGCGCTCGTTGCCGAGCTGACGCAAGGCGCGCGGGCAGGGTCGTCAGGGGTTGCCGGAAATCGAGCCTGAGGCTTAAATCAGGCGCCGTGTCGCGCCGCCCCGGTAACCGCAGCGCAGGAGCCCCCGAGCATGCCCGTCTATGAGTTCTACTGCCCCGACTGTCACGCCATCTACAATTTCTTCTCCCGGCGCGTGGACACCGCGACCCGACCCGCGTGCCCCAAGTGCGGGCAGCCGGCGCTGGACCGCCGGGCGTCCATGTTCGCCATCTCCAAGGGCCGGGGAGAGGGGACCGAGGACGGAGACGCCGACCTGCCGGCAGGCATGGACGAAGACGCCATGATGAAAGCCATGGCGGCCATGGCCGATGAGCTGGAACATGTGGACGAGGACGACCCGCGGCAGGCGGCGCGGGTCATGCGTCGGCTCTTCAAGAGCGCGGGTCTGAAGCCCGGCGACGCCATGGCGGAGATGATGGGCCGCCTTGAGGCTGGGGAGGATCCGGACCAGCTGGAGGCGGAGTACGCCGACGTGCTGGATACCGAGGACCCGCTCGCCGGCCTCACCGCCGGCGGCGCCACCAGTCTGCGCGCCCTGCGCCGGGAGCTGCTGCCGCCGCGCCGGGACGACGACACCTGGTATCCGCTCAAGTGAGGCCGCGCCGCGGCGCGGCTCAGCGGCAGAATTCATCCACATAGGCTTCGAGCTCCCGGCGGCGACGCTTGAGGCGCTCGCCGCGGGCGGGACGGTAGCCGGCGCGAAGCTCATTGTTGATGCCCTGGATCTGCTGGCGCTTCTTCCAGCAGCGCTTCGCATCGCGTTCCGTGGCCTCGTTTCTGTTGGTCGCTCGCGCCGCCTTCGGCCGAGGCTCCCGGGTGTTCTGCTCGGACTCGGATTCGGGCTCAGGGCTGGGTGGCACCCAGCCTGTGCGCGTATCCCGAATCTGCACCTTGCGGGAGTCCGCGCCGCGCTGGCAGGGGTGCTGGCGGAACTCGATGCTGCCGTCTGCCCCCGTACACCGGTAGACATCGGCCTGTGCGGTTGCGCCGCCGGCGAGCACCAGGGCGACGAGCCCGCAGAGGGCGGCGCCCATGGCAGCGGTCCGGCCGGGATTCCTTGCACGCAATTTGCTTAATCTCTGATAAACCGGGGCTGTCAGGGCGACCACTGCGGTCGTCCACCAAAGGTGTGCTGCGGCAGTGTGGACGCAGGTCACTGCGTTGTAAACACCCGGTAACAGCAGCGGCGGCACGGCTGCGGCATCATCATCGCTGAGACTGCATTTGCCGCGCCGCGCGCGCGTTTCAGTGCGGCCTTTCCGGCCCGACCTCTCCGGCACCGCCTTTACAAGCCCGCATCTCCAATACAGGGTCGAAGCGACATGCAAAGTATTTACATCGCCGGTGCCGGTGCCGGCAGCGGCAAGTCCATCGTGGTTCTCGGCTTCATGGAGGTCCTGTCGGCCATCAACCGGCGGGTGGGCTTCTTCCGGCCCGTGGTCAGCCGCGACGTGCACGAGGACAACCTCACCACATTGGTGCGCCGGCGCTACGACCTGCCCTTTCCGGCGGAGCGGCTGTACGGCTGCACCGCGGCGCAGGCCAGCGAGCTGGTGGCCGGCGGGCGCTACGACGAGCTCCTCAAGCGCATCCTGGACAAGTACATGCTGCTGGAGGAGGAATGCGACATGGTGCTCTGTGCGGGCACGGACTACGACGGTCTGGTCCCGTCGCTGGAGTTCGACTTCAATGCCGATGTGGCGAACAACTTCGGCTGCACCATCGTCGTCGTGGTCAAGGGCTTCGGCCGCAGCCCGGACGAGGCCCTGCACGCGGTGCATATGGCGCACGAGTCCATGCTCGACCGCCGTGGCGACCTGCTGGCCACCATCGTCAACGGCGTCGACCCGGATTTCGTGCCCTTGGTGAAGCGGCGTGCCCGCGCCATGCTGCCGGCCAAGGAAACCCTCTATGTGCTGCCGGAGAACGATGCGCTGGGGCGGCCCACCATCGGCGAGGTCAACGAGATGCTCGGCGGCGACTGTCTGTGCGGAGAGGGCGATGCGCTGAACCAGGTGGTGACCAACTTCAAGGTCGCCGCCATGGAGATTCCGGACTTTCTCAACTACATCGAAGACGGCTCGCTGATCATCACAGCCGGCGACCGCAGCGACATCATCCTCGCCAGCCTGGCTGCCGATGTCTCGGCGGCCTACCCGAGGGTCGCGGGACTGCTGCTCACCGGCGGACTGGAGCCGGCCGACAACGTGCAGCGCCTGCTGGCGGGCCTGCGCCGTAACAAGCTCGCGATCCTGAGCGTTCCCCAGGACACCTTCCAGACCGCGCTTGCGGTGAATCAGGTGGAATCGACCATTCTGCCCGGCGATGACCGCAAGATCGCGGCAGCGCTCGGCTTGTTCGAGCAGAATATCGAGATCAAGGATCTGCAGCAGCGCATTGCGGTACATCACTCGGAGCGCATGACGCCGCTGATGTTCGAGTACCAGCTGGTGCACCGTGCAAAGGCGGATCGCAAGCACGTCGTGCTGCCGGAGGGCAGCGACGAGCGCATCCTGCGCGCGGCGGAAATCCTCACCCTCCGCGGTGTCGCGGACCTGACACTGCTGGGCGACCCGGACAAGATCCGCCGGCGCATCGGCGAGCTCGGTCTGCAGCTCACGGATATTCCGATTATCGATCCGGCCACGTCGCCCAAGCGCGAGGTCTATGCCGCCATCTACCACGAGCTGCGCAAGCACAAGGGCATCTCGCTGCAAATGGCGCGGGACGCCCTAGAGGACGTGAGCTACTTCGGTACCCTGATGGTCTACACGGGGGATGCCGACGGCATGGTGTCCGGGGCGGTGCATACGACCCAGCACACCATTCGTCCGTCCTTCGAGACAGTCAAGACCAAGCCCGGCACCAAGCTCGTGTCCAGTGTCTTCTTCATGTGCCTCGCGGACCGGGTGCTGGTGTACGGCGACTGTGCCGTGAATCCCAATCCCGATGCCGACCAGCTTGCCGACATCGCCATTACGTCCGCCGGCACGGCGGCGGCCTTCGGCATCGAGCCGCGGGTGGCGATGCTGTCCTATTCCACCGGCGCATCGGGCAAGGGCGAGGACGTGGAGCGGGTGCGTGAGGCGGCGCGCATCGCCCGCGCACGCCGGCCGGATCTGAAAATCGAAGGCCCGATCCAGTACGATGCCGCGGTGGATGCCAGTGTCGCCCGCTCCAAGCTGCCGGACAGCGAGGTGGCCGGGCAGGCCACGGTGTTCATATTCCCGGACCTGAACACCGGCAACAACACCTACAAGGCCGTGCAGCGCAGCGCCGGGGCGGTGGCCATCGGGCCGGTGCTGCAGGGTCTGAACAAACCGGTGAACGATCTGAGCCGCGGCTGTACCGTGACGGACATCGTCAACACCGTCACCATCACCGCCATTCAGGCACAGAAGGCGGTGGAGGAAGCGGCGGAGGTCGAGCAGCGGCTCGTCGCCGAGGTCTGAGCAGGGGAGGAATTGATGAAGATTCTGGTGCTGAACTCCGGCAGCTCGTCCATCAAGTTCCGGCTGTTCGCGGTGGATGAGGCCGCGGACCATTGGCAGCCGGCGGCCCAGGGTGCCGCCACGCGCATTGGTGAGTCCGGTGCGTCTTTGCGCCTCAGTTGGCAGGGCGACGGCGGGGAGCCGCAGACGCGGGACGACCCCGGCGAGATTCCCTCACACCACGCGGGCATCGAGCGCATCGCCCAAGTGCTGCAGGAGACCGGCAGCCTCGCCGGCGTTGGCGAGCTCCGCGCCGTCGGCCATCGGGTGGTGCACGGGGGTGAGGCCTTCCACGCGCCGACGCTGGTGGATGACGATGTCATCGCCGCCATCCGGCAGATGATTCCGCTGGCGCCGCTGCACAATCCGGCCAATCTCGACGGCATCCTGGTGGCTCGGGAGCTGTTCCCGGGCGTGCCCCAGGTCGCCGTGTTCGACACGGCCTTCCATCAGACCATGCCGCGCACCGCGTACCGCTATGCGATTCCGGGGTACCTCTACCGTGAGCACCATGTGCGCCGCTACGGCTTCCACGGCACGTCCCACCATTACGTGGCCAAGGAAGCAGCGGCCATGCTCGGCAAGCCCTTATCCCACTGCAACCTGATCACCCTGCACCTGGGTAATGGGGCCAGCGCGACGGCGATTCGCGACGGTGCCAGCATCGATACCTCCATGGGCATGACGCCGCTGGAAGGGCTGGTGATGGGGTCGCGCTGTGGTGACATCGACCCGGCCGTCCACTTCTATCTCCACCGCCACCTGGGCTTCGACAACGACACCCTGGACGACCTGCTGAACCGCCAGAGCGGCCTGCTGGGACTGTGCGGCGTCAATGACATGCGCGAAGTGCATCGCCTCGCCGAGACCGGCGACGAGGATGCGGAGCTGGCCCTCGGGGTCGCCTGCCACCGCCTGAAGAAATATATCGGTGCCTATGCCGCGATCCTGGGCCGCGTCGATGCCCTGGTCTTCACGGGTGGCATCGGCGAGAACGATGCCGCAGTCCGCGAGTGCGCGTGTGCCGAGCTGGCGCATCTGGGGGTCGAGCTCGACATCGACGCGAACGCGGGGGTGCAGGGCGAGGCCGGGTGGGTGTCCCGTCGGGAGAGCCGTGTCGCCGTGCTCGTTGTCCCCACCGACGAAGAACTGGAGATCGCCCGCCAGACGCGCGAGGCGATCGCGTGAGACCTCCCAGCATAGCCGGTGCTGCCCATACTGCGAGATTGCCCGGCCTTGCGGGACACGCGTCCTCTGCGCGAGGGGCTTGCTGACACCGCTTATCGGACCACTTCCGGGGAGTGCTGAGGTAAGGCTTTTGCTTAGGACATTGTGAAGTTAAAGCACCATAGAAGTGCGTGCTTATTCACCTAAGTTGATTTACGCTCTCACCACGACGTTTGGCCCATAACCCCACATCATGGGCGTACCTGATCCGTGGAGAACGACATGACGACGAAACGCCTCTTGCCCGCAGCGTCCTTGATCCTCGCCCTCGGTGGCTGCGCGATGCCAACGACTCAAAACAGCGCGTTGGTGCAAAGCGGCTACGAGCACATCGTGAACCAGCAATGGTCCGAAGCCGAGGCAGACCTCCTGGACGCCTTGGATGCCGATGCTGACAACCCCTACGCTTTGTTGAATCTCGGCGTGGTGTATCAGCAGACCGGCCGCGAGGCCGAGGCTCGGGAGATGTACAACCGCGTGATCGAGTCCGGCACCAGTGCGACGGCAGCGCGCTCCAACATCCCCGCAGAGCTCGGCAAACCGCTCAGCGTGCTTGCGGAAGAGAACCTGAATCGGCTCGGTATGGAGCCCTGAGGCGGCCCCCGTCGCTGAGCCCTGCTCCTTCAGGCAGGGCATCACCCGACGGCTGCATGCTTGCTGCGGGCGGGCGACACTCGCGCGTGTCCCAAGCTTGCGTGGTGTGGCCGGAAGACCTCGTTTGTCACGCGGCACGCATCTGCTCTGCGGCATCGCGGTCGAAGTCAGTCGTGCCATCAAGTCGTGCGGGTGTGCGCAAGCCCGCATTGCCCCCGGCTCCATGACCAACGCCCGGGTCCTGTCGGGCGCTGAGGCGAGGCTGATCGATAGGACCCTTTCCGACCTGCTCACAACCTAGGGGGCAGAGGTCAATTTTGTGTACCGCATGACGGACCCACAGCCATCAGCGGTCGCTCCAGCCTACTGCGGACTGATGGGCGGCGGCGGTGGACTGTCGTCATCGTCATCATCGGTGATGGCCCAGACGAGACCTCCTGCCGCAAGCGTACCGCCAACGGCCAACGCTGCGTTTGCTCCGGCCCCTGCCCCCAAGTCTGGGAAGAGTAACGGCCCGGTCTTGGGCGGCGCTCCCGCCGCAGCGGCGAAGCTGCTCTGCGGCGAAGCGCCTGTAGGATCGGCAACCGACTGCGCGCCGCGCTCGATCTCGTCAGCGGCCGCGCACATGTCCTCCGCGGTGATGGTCAACACGGTGTCGCCGCTGAGCTCACGCTCGCAGCGATCGTTGAACTGGATCGTCGCCTTGCCGCCGTCAAGCACGAAGACACGGTTCAATGGGCGCAGCTCCATGCCCGCGAGCGCCGGCATGATGTCGTTTCCCAAAGACACGACGGCAGCCCCCTCAAGCGCCGAAATGACGGCAAGGGGCGCCGGAGCCGGTGACTGTGTCGGGGGCGGTGGGGCCGCCGGCGCGTCCAGACCAGTGGCGCCGGAAATCACGCCCAGCGTAAGCGCAACATGACGGGTGTATTTCACGACAACACCTCTTGAAGAAAGCGTCAGGCTAGTGTTATCGGGTATTCCACCAGCAAAGTGATGGGGTGTCAAAGCAGTATGATGAGGGTGTTATGCTGACGCTATCACGTTTTTGTGCTGATCCAGCCGCTAGCAGATTGCCTGATCCAGGTAAAGTCGCGGCGATCAGGCCGGCTTGCAAGTGGCGTGAGCACCGCCCTGCGGGATTAGGCGGCAGACTCTCTCTGACACCCACCGCCTGCCGCAGCGGGTGGAGTGTCCTCGGCTCAGTCGCGCCTGCGGTACTGTCAGACTGTGTCCGCCGCCTCGCGGAGCTCCCGGACCCACAGCAGCGTTGCGCCGGCGACGCCGCCCGGCATGACCAGGAAATTCACCACCGGAATCGCCGTCAGGGCCGTGGCGGTGGCCCCGAAGCCGAGGCTCAGCAGGCGCCGACGGGCGAGGGCGGCGCGCATGTCGCGGAATTTGAGCCCGTGGTTGCCCATGGGAAAGTCGGCATACTCGAGCGCAAGCGACCAGGCGCTGAACAAGAACCAGAGCAGCGGGCCGATCACGGGCAGGACGAAGGCGAGGACCAGCAACGGCACGCCCCAGAGCATTGCGTACCCGATCTTCCGGGCTTCGTCCGCGAGCGTGCCCGGAAGCTCGCGCAGCAGCTGCTCCCAATCACCGTCCGCGGTCACGGGCCGGCCGGTCAGCACGCGCTCGACCTTGTCCGCGAGCAGCCCGTTGAAGGGCGCCGCAAGGAAATTCGCCACCAGGGTGAAGCAGTAGAACACGACCACCAGCGCCGCCAGCAGGAACACCGGCCACAGCAGCCATTCCAGCCAGCCGAGCCAGGCCGGCAGGCTGGCCTGCATGCGGTCCATCAGGGCTTCGAAAGCGGCAGCGCCGAGCCAGATGCCGCCGCCGAACACGACCACGTTCACGGCGAGCGGGATCAGCACATACCGCTTCAGCCCCGGGCGCGTCAGCATGCCGATGCCTTGCAGCATATAGAGTGCGCCTGATGCGGGGTTCGAAGGCATCGTCGAGGGGTTTGCTTCCGGCGGATCGGCCGACATTATAGAAGCAGGCCACCGCCATCGTGCCGTCGTCCTCGGCGCCCGTCGGGTGAGCGCCCCGATGCCGGCCGATCCATCCTGATCCTCGACAACGGAGTCGCCGATGGACGATGCACAGCAGACCTTCACCGCCCTTGGGCGCTGTCCGGACGACACCATAGACCTTGGGCGTGCGGCGCTCGCCATCAGCCGGTTGTTTCAGCCGCAGGTGAATGTGGCGGCCAGTGTCGGTGAGCTGGACCTGCTCGCGGCGGCGGCGCGGGCGCAGGTGCCGGCAGAGGGTGACCTGCTCGACCGGGTACAGCGGTTGAACGAGCTGTTGTTCGGGGAGCTCGGCTTCGCCGGTGAGCGCGACGACTTCTACGACCCCCGCAACAGCTTTCTCGACCAAGTCCTGGCCCGCCGTCGCGGCATTCCCATCTCACTGTCGGTGCTGTACTGCGAAGTGGCGCGCCGGCTTGGGCTGCCGGCCCATGGCGTCAGCTTTCCGGCGCATTTCCTGGTGCGGGTCGGTCGCGGCAACAGCACGCTGGTTCTGGACGTCTACAGCGGCGGAATCCCCCTGCCGGAGGCGGAGCTGGACCGCCGGCTTGCGGAGGTCTACGGCGAGGGTGCCGTCACGGTTCGCTCCTACCCCTCGCTGTTGCGACCCGCCGGCCGCCGCGAGACCCTGGTGCGCATGCTGCGCAACCTGGCCGGGATTTACGCGCAGCGCGGGGACGACGCCAACCTGCTGGAGGCGCTCACCGCCATGCTCAACCTGGTGCCGGACCTGCCGGATGCGCTGCATCAGCGCGGTACGTTGCTGCACAAGCTGGGCCATGCGCCGGCCGCGCTCACGGACCTTAAGCGCTTTGCGGAGGTGTCGGACGACGCGGAACAGATCGCCGCAGTGACCCCCGTCATCGAAGCGCTGGCGCAACAGCCGCTGCGCCTGCATTGAGGCGGCGCTGCCCGCCGGTGTCCGGGCTTCGTGCTCGGGCGCTTGTTCGGTATAGTCGGTGCCACAGCCAAGCCGAGGCATCGCGCCGATGTTGCCGAGTCGTCTGCTCTTGCGCAGCCAGCCCATCCGCACACGAATCGCCGCCAGGCGAGCCGCCGCCGACATCGTGCGTGCCCTCCCGGCCTATCGCGTCGCCCTTTGGCCCGACGGCTGGGTCCTGGAGTGCGACGGCGCCGTCCGCGTCGTGGACACGCATGCCATGGCCGAGGCCCGGCGCTGGTTCGAGATGGCGGAGCGCAGCGTCGGCACCGCCGGCCGCCGGCCGCTCACCCCCGCCGAGCAGCGCCGCGCCATGCGCCTGCTGGGTGTCTATGTCCCGCCTGCCGTGGTCGCCCTGTCCGGGCGCCGGTTCCCGTCCGAAGAGGTCGCGTCGGTCGCGCTTACCCTGGTGGCCGGGGACTGGATTCTGGAACGCCGCCGGCGCCTGCTGGCGCAGCCGGAGCGCGCGCTGGCGGAGCAGGCGCGGGCCTGGCAGGGCTCGCGGCATGAGTGCCCGGCGAGCGCCGACGCCGCCGAGGCCCTGCTGCGTCAGGCCCTGGATGCCTGTATCGCCGAGGGGCTGCTGCCGCCGGCCCGCTACCGGCTGATGTCGCGCTGCGAGGACGGCTTCGGCCTGCGCCGCTGGCGCTGCGCGGTGGAAGTCAACCTGGACCCCTACGCCCGCGCGCGTGCGCGCGAGGTGCTGGACACCGCACTGATCCCCTGGAACCGGGCCGTCATCCGCGACGGCCTGCCGACGCCGCTCATTACCCTGGATGTGCGGGCGGGGCATGGGTCGCGCCCGGCGCCCGCCTGACCATTGGCCCCAATGACTGCGCCTGTGCCTGTTCAAGCTCCCATTCCGGCATCCATGACGGCCCGGCCGTATCCCACCGCGGCCTCGTGCGCAAGGCGCGCAGCACCCGCCATCGCCGCCATCGCGGTCCTTGTGCTTGGTCTGTTGCCATCCCTCGCCGTGGCTGACGAGCGCCGCCGTTCGGGCACGGATACGTCGCGGCATCCGTCGGGCGGCATGGCGCGCAGCACCGAGCGCCAGCCGGGGCACGGGCGCACGGGCGAGCGCCTGGTGACGCCCTCGGTGCGCGGGCGGGGGCCGACGGTGATGGAGCGCGTGGACCCTGCGGTGCGCCAGTACTGGTCCAGCAAGTGCGTGCAGCAGCGCGCCCGTGGCTGGGGGCACACCGGCGACTGCAACCACCCCGCCTACTCCGGCAGCGGCTATGGCGCGGCGCCCGTGGTGGTGCCCTATGCCGTGCCGGTGCCGGTGCCCGCGCAGCCGCGGCAGCCTCGGCGGCCGGGGCATCTCAACATCCGGCCGGCGGAGCCGGGTGGTCGCGGGCATCTGCGCTGAGCTGCCGCGCCGGGTGGGCTGATCGGCGCCAAGGCATGGAGCCGGCCACTGCGATAGGCGCTTGTCTGCCAGGCACTCAAGCCCGCACGCAGAAGCCCCCGCCGGTGCCGGCCCTCCCCAGTCGTAACCCATGCTTTGCCGTCGTTCCATGGCCATGATCCCGCTGCCGCGCCAACTCTCCGTCGCCGTCTGCGGCCTGGTGCTGCTCACCGCCACGCTGCCGGCGGCCGGTGAACCGCTGCGCTTCTTCGCCGTCGGTGACCTGCCCTACTCGGACGGCGAGGCCGTGCTGCTGGAGCGCCTGCTCGCGCAGGCCGCCGCCGAGGAGCCGGCCTTCATCGTCCACGTGGGCGACATCAAGGGCGGCAGCCAGCCCTGCACGGACGCCCGCAACCGAGCCGTCGCCAAGCTGTTTCGGGCGCTGCCGGTGCCGGTGATCTACACACCCGGCGACAACGAGTGGACGGACTGCCACCGCGGCCGTGCCGGCGGGCGCGACCCGCTGGCGCGCCTCGCGAGCCTGCGCCGCATGATGTTCGGCGACCCTGCGGTGCTGCACAACGCCGCCCTCGGGCTCCGGGTCCCGCAGCCCGACTTCCCCGAGAACGCCTGGCTCATCCGCGACCACGTGCTCTTCGTGGTCATGCACGTGGTGGGCAGCAACAACGCCTGGAGTCCGCGCGACCCGGCGGGCCACGCGGCCTTCAAGGCGCGCACGGACGCGAACCGCGCCTTGCTGGAACAGGCGCTGGAGGCGGGGCAGGGCGCCGGCGTGCGTGCAGTGGTGGTGATCTTCCACGCCAACCCGCTGTTCGAGCAACCCGGCAAGCGCGGCTTTGTCGCCCTCAAACAGAACCTCCGGCGTTTGCTGGCCGGCTTCGATGGCCCGGTGCTGCTGATCCACGGCGACACCCACAGCTACAGGTTCGACCGCCCCGTCCTGGACGCTGCCGGCAGTTCACCCATCGGCCGGGTGCAGCGCCTGGAAGTCCCGGGCTCGCCGCTGGTGGCCGGGGTCCGGGTCAGCATCGACCCGCATGCCGACCCCGTGTTCAGTGTGCGTACCCTCTACCCCAGCGCCGACGAGGACTGGCTCGGGCGCTGACGCACCACTGCTGAGACAGCGAGCCCGCCCCGGGGTACGCCAACTTCAGTCGGCCCCCGGTGCGGGTTTGGCAGGGAACCTGCTTAATTCCCCCGGCAGGGACCATCGCCCAACAAGACCCTGGCCTCATGTCACTGATCTGCATGGCGCCTGCGGCAGCCCGACCCATAGGCATGCAGGCTTTCCCACGCAGTGTCCGCGTGTTTGTCGGCTTCATGCCGCTCAAGCACCGCTGCACTGGGCGCCGTGTACCCCGAGACGACCCAACCGAAGGCTCCCATGACCCAATCCCCTCAGCCCGCCGGGCTCGACCGCTACATCAGCTTCATCGGCCTCGACTGCGACGGCAAGGCCGAGCGCTTCGCCGCCGCCATGCGCGAGGCGCTGGACACCGGCACCGACGCCGACCCCTTCTGGATCTACTTCCGCGCCAAGCTCGACGGCGACCGCGGCCCGGCCCACGACGCGCTCTACCACATTCATTCCAACCTCAACCCCGTCCGCGACATGCTGCTTCGCGCCGAGCGCGAGGACCTGCTGGACCTGCTGGAGACCCTGGAGCACGAGTGCTGCTGACCACACCGGGGGCGCCGCCTTGAAGTCGGCGACAGCCACCGCCAGGCGGCCTCAACCTGCGGGCCGGCAAGTAGGCCGTATCAGTGAAGCGCATCCGCCGTTCTGACTGCGGTGGCTGCGCTCCGCTGATCCCCCTACGCCGCAACGTCCAGGTCCTGCTTGGTGCCTTCCCTACTCAGTCAGCGCCCCACCCGCGCCGCCGAAGCGGACCGGGCAGCGTCACCAGTTGGGGCGCGGGACGCTCAGCGCGTGACCGAAAAGCCACCAGCCACCAACCCCTCTCACCACCCCGCAGCAGCCGCCGCGGTGTCTTCAAGCGCCGGTAGCCGCCGCCCATACCCACACTGCTCGATCAGCCGTCGCGTCGGCGCCAGTGCGGCGCGGTCCCGGAACAGCCGGGCGCGGGTGAGGGCGATGTCGTCTGCGCTCGGCCTGCCTGATCCGCTAACATCGTCGCTTCGCTAGTCCAGGGAGCCGTTATGTCCCCCGATCTGCTCGACCGGCGCCGCGCCGGGCTGCTGCTGCATCTCACGTCACTGCCCGGCGCCGGTGCCTGCGGCGACCTCGGCTGGGAGGCGCACAACTTCGTCAACTTCGCCGCCGACTGCGGCTTCACGCTCTGGCAAATGCTGCCGGTGGGGCCGCCGCAGGGGAGTCTCTCGCCCTACCAGACCAGCTCTGCGCACGCGGGCTGGGCGCAGCTGATCGGGCTCGATCCGCTGGTGCAGGCTGGCTGGCTCGACGCCGCGCCGCCCGCACCCTATGACGCCGCGGCAAAAGTGCGGGCGCTGCGCCGGGCGCATGCAGGCTTCCAGGCGCGCGCCGACGACGCGGCGCGCCGTGAGCTGGATGCCTTCCACGCCGAGCAGGGCTGCTGGCTCGATGACTACGCGCTCTACCAGGCCATCCACGACGAGCGCAGGGCGCCATGGTGGCAGTGGCCCAAGGGCCTGCGCGGCCGTGAGTCCCGGGCGCTGGGCCAGGCACGCAAGCGCCTCGCCGCTGAGCTGGATTACCTTATCTGGGAGCAGTTCGTCTTCTTCCGCCAGTGGCAGGACCTGCACGAGCATGCCCGTGAGCGCGGCGTGCTGCTGTTCGGGGACATGCCCATCTTCGTCGCCCACGACAGTGCCGAGGTCTGGGCCCGGCCCGGCGACTTCGATCTCACCGACACCGGCGAGACGCGCAATGTCGCCGGCGTGCCGCCGGACTATTTCTCCGAGACCGGCCAGCGTTGGGGTAATCCCCTGTACCGCTGGGACCGGCTGGCGGCGAGCGACTACAAGTTCTGGATCGACCGCATGCAGACCCAGCTCAAGCTGTTCGATGTGGTGCGTATCGACCACTTCCGCGGCTTCGAGTCGTTCTGGGAGGTGCCGGGGGAGGCCGAGACGGCCATGAACGGGCGCTGGGTGCCGGCGGGGGGCGATGCGCTGTTTGCGCGCCTGGAGCAGGAATTCGGCCGCCTGCCGCTGGTGGCGGAGGACCTGGGCGTCATCACCGATGCGGTGACGGCCCTGCGCAAAAAGTACCGCATGCCCGGCATGAAAATCCTGCAGTTCGCCTTCGACAGCGGTCCGGACAATCCGTACCTGCCGTTCCGGCACAGCCGCGATGCTGTGGTCTACACCGGCACACATGACAACGACACCACCCTCGGCTGGTACGAATCCCTGCCGGAGGAGGCGTGCCACGCCGTGGACGATTACCTGGGCCTGCCCGGCGAGCCCATGCCCTGGCCGCTGATCCGCACGGCGCTGGGCTCCCGCGCGAATCTGGCCATCCTGCCCATGCAGGACGTGCTGGGGCTGGACAGCGAGCACCGCATGAACACGCCCGGCACCGCGGACGGCAACTGGCGCTGGCGCTTTACCTGGGAGCAGGTGACGCCGGAGCTGCCGGCGCGCCTCACCCGGCTGGTGCGCCAGTACGGCCGGGCGCCCGCCGACTGATCGATCCGGCATCGCCCGACGCGGCGGAGTGTGACACAATTGCGACAGCATGACGCCATCAGACTGTCATCTTCGTGCTGTAATCTGATGCGGTTTCACCTGACCTCGAGAGACGCATAGGGCATGGCACCGAAGACCAAGGCCACTTTGGCAGACAAGTTCGACCAAAAGGTCTTCGACGCCATCTACTCCCGGGCACTCGTTTACAACACCTGTTGGGAAGACCCGGCAGTGGACCGCCAGGTGCTCAACATCGGCGCCGGGGACCGCATGCTGGTCATCACCAGCGCCGGCTGCAACGTGCTGGACTACGTCCTGCTGGGCCCGGAGCAGGTCCACGCCGTGGACGCCAATCCACGCCAGAACGCGCTTTTGGAGCTCAAGCTCGCCGGCATCCGCCGGCTTGAGTTCGAAGACTTCTTCGCCGCCTTCGGCCGCGGCTATCACCCACGCTTCGAGCAGCTCTACCGCGCCGAGCTGCGAGCGCAGCTGACGCCCTTCGCGCAGGGCTTCTGGGACAAGCGCGTGCGCTGGTTCGGCAACCCCCGCGGCAGCTTCTATTTTCATGGCCTCTCGGGCATCGTCGCCAAGACCTTCCACGCCTACCTGCGCTTCCGCCCGCGGCTCGCCGGCAGCATCCGCGACCTGTTCGAGACCCGCTCCCTGGACGACCAGCGCCGCATCTACGACGACGAGGTCCGCCCACTGTTCTGGACACCGGGCGTCAACTGGACCCTGTCGCGCCAGCTCACCATGAGCATGCTCGGCGTGCCGCACCCCCAGCGCAAGGAGGTGCAGCAGCAGCACGAGCGCGGCGTGGCGGGCTTCGTGCGGGAGTCCATCGAGTACGTGTTCCGCCAGCTGCCGGTCTGGACCAACTATTTCTGGATGGTCTACCTGCGCGGCAGCTACAGCGAGCACTGCTGCCCCGAATACCTCAAGCCCGACAATTTCACGGCCCTGAAGGACGGGCTGGTGGATCGCATCTCGCTGCACACGGCGACGGTCGCGGAGCTGCTCACCGAAAGCGACCGGCGTTACTCCAAGTATGTCCTGCTGGACCACATGGACTGGATGAGCTCCTACCACCCGGATGCCCTGGCGGAGGAGTGGGCCTTGATCCTGAAGCGCGCCCGGGACGATGCGCGCATCATCTTCCGCAGCGCCCATGCGGCACCCGCCTACCTTGAGAGCCTGGAGATCGGCTCGGAGCGCAGCCGCCTCAGCGACCGCCTGCAGTTCCATCCAGAGCTGGCGGCGTCCCTGCAGCCGCTGGATCGGGTGCACACCTACGCGGGCTTCCACGTCGCCGACGTGCTGGCCTAGGCCGGCAGCACCTCGCCGCCACCCGCAAACGTCCAGCACCGCTTGCGCCCATGTCCCTCGCCGGCGACGCCCGCGTCCTGCTGTCCATGCTGCGCGGGCAGCCCAGGCACGGCTCCCACGCGCAGCGGCTCGCCGCCTTTTACGGACCCCAGGCGGGTCAGTACGACGCTTTCCGCGAGCGGCTGCTGCATGGCCGTGCCGAGATGGTCGAGACGCTGGTGGCCGCGCTCACCGAGCAGCGCGGCGGCCTGGACGGCGCGCATGTGGTGGAGCTCGGCGGTGGCACCGGGCGTAACCTGCGCTTCTTCGGCGAGCGGCTGGACCGCCTCGGCCGGGTGGACCTGGTGGACCTCTGCGGGCCGCTGCTTGCCGAGGCGCGCCGGCGCTTCGCGGACCAAGTGAATGTGCACGTCACCGAGGCCGACGCCTGCACCTGGCGCCCCGAGACGCCCGTCGATGCCGTCTATTTCTCCTACGCACTGACCATGATCCCGGACTGGCGGGCGGCTCTGGACAACGCGCTCGCCATGCTCAAGCCCGGCGGCGTGCTGGGCGTGGTGGACTTCTATGTCTCGGCGCCGAGGCCGGAGGCGGGTCTGGCCCGCCATGGGGCATTCGCGCGCCTGTTCTGGCCGCGCTGGTTCGCACACGACGGCGTCCGGCCGAGTCCTGAGCACCTGCAGGCGCTGCGCGAGCGCCTGCCCCTGCACCAACTGCACGAGGCGACGGCGCCCGTGCCCTATCTGCCCCTGCTGCGGGTGCCCTACTACCGCTTCGTCGGCCGGCTGCCCGGCTGAGGCCCAGCGTTGCGGCGCAAGGGCCGCGGTGGTGGTTGAATTCTGCGCTTCCCCCGCCATGCTTGAGCGGCAAGCCCGCGCCCGCACCCCGGTGACCATGCGCCACCCGAGAAGACGCCCGCAGCATCAGATCGATCAGAGTCTGCCGCCCCCAGGCGGCGGCAAGCGCCAGGACGCATGGCCCGTGGGCGCGACACCCCGCCGGTATTGAGGAACGTGACGCGCGATCCGCCCCGGCCGCGCTCCGGCCCCCGACGCCGATCCCACAGATCACCGTTCATCGCCGCCGAGCAGCCCGGCGCAGGGCTGCGCACACCCGCAACGAGCCCGGACCCCGAAGCCGCCGCCGCGCACGCCAAGCAAAGGAGCGACCCATGCAGCAGCCACCAGATACCGAATCCAGGCGCAGCGACCAGCGGCAAGCCGCCGCACAACCCGCTCAGCTCGCCGCCGACTACCGCCGCGTGCGCGCCCTGACCGAGCAGCTCTGCGAGCCCCTGGCCGTGGAGGACTATGTGCTCCAGACCGCGGTGGAGACCAGCCCGCCGCGCTGGCACATCGCGCACGTGTCCTGGTTCTTCGAGACCTTCCTGCTGCGGCCCTATCTGCCCGGCTATCGGGTGTTCCACCCGCGCTACGAGTACCTGTTCAACTCCTACTACGAGCAGACAGAAACCGGCTTCTGGCCGCGCCCGGAGCGCGGCCTCCTGTCCCGGCCCACGGTGGCGGAGGTCTACGAGTACCGCCGCCACGTGGACGCGGGCATGGCGCGGCTGCTGGAGGACTGCCCGCAGGCGCACTGGCCCGCTGTGGCCGAGCGGCTCGCCATCGGCATCAACCACGAGCAGCAGCACCAGGAGCTGCTGGTGACGGACATCAAGTACAACCTGGCCTACAACCCGCTCAGGCCCGCCTACCGCGAGGACCTGCCGCAGGCGCCCAGCGCCGGGCCGGATGCCGTGGCCTACCTCGGCTTCGACGGCGGCCTCCAAGCAATCGGCGCCGACGCCGCCGCCGGCTTCGCCTACGACAACGAGACCCCACGCCACCAGGTGTGGCTGCGGCCCTACCGGCTCGCCGACCGGCTGGTGACCAATGCCGAGTACCTCGAATTCATCAGCAACGGCGGCTACCAGAATCCCGCGCTCTGGCTCGCCGACGGCTGGGGTGCGGTGCAGCAGCACGGCTGGCGGGCGCCGCTGTATTGGGAGCCGGCGGCGGGCGCTTCCCGGGCGGAGCTCGCGAGCGCCGACGCCTGGGCGCAGATGACGCTCGGCGGACTGCGCCCGCTGAGCCCGGCGGAGCCCGTCTGCCATGTGAGCTACTTCGAGGCCGACGCCTTTGCGCGCTGGGCGGGCAAGCGGCTGCCGACGGAGGCCGAATGGGAGGTTGCTGCGGCGGGTGTGCCCGTCACCGGCAACTGTGTCCAGGCCGGCGTGCTGCACCCCATGCCCGCGCCGGCGCGCACGGCCGGCGGCGGCCTGCGGCAGCTGTTCGGCGACTGCTGGGAGTGGACCGGCAGCGCCTACCTGGCCTATCCGGGCTATCGGCCGCCCGCCGGCGCACTCGGCGAGTACAACGGCAAGTTCATGTGCGGACAGATGGTCATGCGCGGCGGCTCCTGCGCCACCTCACAGGACCACACCCGCGCCAGCTACCGCAATTTTTTCTATCCCCATGAGCGCTGGCAGTTCAAGGGCCTACGACTGGCGGAGGACCAACAATGAAACCGGAGACCACCACTGGGGCGGCGGCCGCAGGCCGCGTCCACTTCCACGACCTGCATCCCACGCCCGCGGACATGCGCGCCGAGGTGCTGGCGGGGCTTGACCTGCCGCAGAAGCGCCTGTCACCCAAGTTCTTCTACGACGCCGAGGGCTCGCGGCTGTTCGACGCCATTTGCGAGCTGCCGGAGTACTATCCCACCCGCACCGAGATCGGCATCCTGCGCCGCCACGGTGCCGAGATGGCCGAGCGGCTCGGTCGCGAGGCCTTGCTCATCGAGCTCGGCAGCGGCTCCAGCCTCAAGATCCGCACCCTGCTGGAGGCATTGCGGCCGGCAGTCTACATGCCCGTGGACATCTCCAAGGAGCACCTGCTGCGATCAGCGCAGGACCTGGCGGCGGCCTTCCCGGGGCTCGACGTGCACGCGGTCTGCGCCGACTACTCCAGCGCCTTCGTGCTGCCGGTGGACCATCATGACCATCCACGGGCGGCGTTCTTTCCGGGCTCGTCCGTCGGCAACTTCGAGCCCGCGGCCGCCGCGCGCTTCATGGCGCGGGTGGGGCAGATTCTCGGGCCCGGCGGGCGGCTGCTCATCGGCGTCGATCTGATCAAGGACCGGCAGCGGCTGGAGGCGGCCTACAACGACGCCGACGGCGTCACCGCCGCCTTCAACCTGAACCTGCTGACCCGCATCAACCGCGAGCTCGGCGCCGACTTCGACCTGAACGCCTTCCGCCACGAGGCCGTCTTCGACGCGAGCTTAAGCCGGGTCGAAATGCACCTGATCAGCACCCGCCCGCAGCAGGTCACCCTGGCCGGCGAGACCTTCAGCTTCGCCGAGGGCGAGAGCATCCACACCGAGTGCTCCTACAAATACCGCATCGACGGCTTCCACGCCCTGGCCGCCGAGGCCGGCTTCACGGCCGAGCAGGTCTGGACCGACCCGGATGCGCTGTTCAGCGTGCACTGTTTGGTTTGGGGTTGAGCGCGGGGGCGCGAGCGTGGTAACCGCAAGCCGGGTGGATCGGCAGCCCTGGTTGCCGAGCCTGATACCGCTTTGCCGTGTCAGGCGTCCGCGGGGCGTTGCGCCCCACCAAGGCGGAAAAGTCCGGCTGCTGTCAGGGGCGCCCGGAGCCGCCGCGTGGAGCGTGGAGGGCGGCACCACCGAGCGGTGTCACGAGAGCAAGCTTCTTAAGAAGAACACTGCACCACGAGGCATACGCAGCGCACGAGCACAGAGAGACGCGTGCAGGCGAGCTTCGCCGGAGGTCTCGCTCACCTGCTGGATGACGCCGCAAACCTGCCTATCCTGCCGGCCCTCTTATGTGCTCTTCGTGCGCTTCGTGACTCAGACAGCGGATCCGGGATGACGCGTTGCTCCCGGGCGATGCGCTCGGGATGCCGCCGGGCGCGGCTGTCATCCGAGGTGGGCGCCGCTCGTGACGGACTGTGTGACGTCCAGCGTTCTCAAGCCGAGGAGGGCGGCCAGATGCTCGTCCAGACCCCGGCTGGGTGCGGACGCCGTGGCCGCGACGGCTCCGGGATGGACGGCCCAGGCGAGCCGTTTGCGGTGCTTGGGCTCGAAGTACTGGTTGCCGCTGCGCGTGCAGAACAGCCAGGCGCCTTTCGTATTGGGTGCATACTCGGTCCGGCCCCAGTACAAGCCGTCTTGGAGATGGGTGAACAATGCCCTGCTCTTGCGCCGCGTCCCGCTGGTGGCGGCGTCGGGACTCCAGCTGCCGCAGCACAGCCGGCCGATTTCATTGCACGGATTCTGCCGTCCGGCGCGCGGTTGGCCGCCGTCGCACGAGGTGGCCGAGAATAGGCACCAGCTGTCGCCGCCGGCGAATCGGGTGTAATTCAGCCACTGCGTCCAGGCGAGCGCCGCCCACCAGGTCATCGCGCCGGTGTCGGTATCGAACTCTGCCGGTGTCAGGTAGTGGGTGTCGTTGGCATCGGTGACGCTTGGTATCCGTGCGATGATGGTATCCACCAGGCCGGGGTCGCTGCGGCATTGCGTTCTGAAAAGGTTCGCATCCGCGGTCCAGGTGAGGCCGTCGGCGCGGGCGTTGACGTCGAAAACCAGGTCCACCCCCTGTGTGCGGCAGCACAGCAGCAGGACGTCTTCGCGATTGCGGGCGGCGTGTGCGCCTGATTCTTGTCGATATAAGTGCGTGTTCGATCTCATTCGTGTCGTGCTCAACGCAAGATGTTGATCAAAGGCATCCGATCCACCGCCGAGCACATCCTTGCCGGCGGCCGCCCTGCTGTCCGGCTGGGCAATGACATCCGTCATCGAGAATCTAGTGCATGCCGATCTGTTTTAATGTAAAGGATTGTATGAATAAGGGGGTAGGCGCCGAGGGCAAGTCCGCCCACTGCTGTTGGAGCGCCGTGCGCCGGGCGATCCTGGCCGGTCGCGGCGAGGACGTCGCACCCGCGGCGCGCAGCTGCTCGCCGAGGTTGTGATGGAGGCCGGCGCCGGGATGGCTTGAAGGGAATGATGAATGGAATGGGGCATTCCAGTATACGCCTCGGGGCTAATCCCTATTCCGGCCACAGATCCCTGCCACAGATCCCTGGAAGAGCATCAGGGTTTCTCTTGGGTACATCGCCGTGCAGGATGGATGGATGCCGCCGTGTCCGGGCATGGTCGGCGTCGTGACCACACCTGGATGCGGCTTCTTCTCGCCGGGATGGAGTGCCGGCGCAGCTGGGGAGCCGCATCTCGAACGGGGCTGTTGCGCGCGACGGCTCGCTCAACCCGCGAACGTCTCCCCCGGCTGCGCCCGCAGCATCCAGCGCACAGTGTCGCCGGCCCGCGGATCATCCTCGGCCGGTGACCAGGGCGCGAAGTCGGCTGCCGCCGTCGGCGCGAAGGGGCCCTGCTTGCACTCGAACAGGACCGTGTCCGGGCTCAGGCAGACGAGGGCGTGCCAGAGACCCTCAGGGTACTCCAGGCCCTTGGCGCCGCGGTGGGCGCCGGCCTCGTGGCGGGCGGTGACGGTCCCCGCGTCGTCGAAGGCGAGCCAGGCGGCGGCGCCCTTCAGCACCAGCATCAGCTCCCACTTGGGTGGATCGCTGTGCCGGTGCGGGCGGAAGTAGGTGCCGGGCTGAACGGCGATGAGCATGCGCTGCACGGGCTCGTCGTGGGCATCGTGCAGCAGATGATGCACGCGCCGGCGTGGGTCGTCGTCGGCGCGCTCGCAGAGACGTTTGAACAGGTCGTTGTCGATGATCTTCATGCGGCGTGCCGCTCGGTCACGGCCGGCGCCGGTGAGGTCGCCGGCGGGGGGCGGGGCTCAGTGGGTGTGCTCAGTGGGCGGCTGCGACGCGCAGGGGCCGGCCCGGGGCGACGGCCGCCTCCAGGTCCGCCGCGGACATGGGACGCCCGTAGAGGAAGCCCTGGGCCTCGGTGCAGCCCTCCCGGCGCAGAAATGCGGCCTGTGCCTCGGTCTCCACACCCTCGGCGATGACTTCTAGCCCGAGGCCGCGCCCCAGGGCGATGATGGCCCGGGCGATGGCGTCGTCGTTGGCATCCGCGGTGAGCTGATCGATGAAGGACTTGTCGATCTTGAGCCGGTGGATGGGCAGGCGCTTGAGGTAGGCAAGGGACGAGAAGCCGGAGCCGAAGTCATCCACGGCGATGGTGATGCCCATGCCGCGCAGCGCTGCGAGGTTGGCGATGACCTGCTCCGCATGGCGCATGAGCATGGACTCGGTGACCTCAAGCTCCAGGCGGTCCGGCTCGATGCGGGCGGCGCGCAGTGCCGCGGCGACCTCCTCCACCAGCCCCGGGCGCTCCAGCTGCAGCACCGACAGGTTCACAGCGAGCCGCGGCACCAGGAAGCCACGGGCATCCCAGTCCGCGAGCTGCCGGCAGGCGTGGGTCAGGGCCCAGGTGCCCAGCTCGACAATGAGCCCGAGCTCCTCGGCGATGGGGATGAAGCGCGCCGGCGGCACGGCCCCGAGCTGCGGGTGATGCCAGCGCATCAGCACCTCGGCCCCGTGCATGCAGCCGTCCTTGAGATGCACCTGGGGCTGATACTCCACGCTGAGCTCGTCCCGGGCCAGGGCGCCGCGCAGCGCGTTCTCCAGGCGCAGGCGCTCCACGGCGCCTTCGGTCATCTCCGGCTTGAAGAAGCGATAGGTGTTGCGGCCCTGCTCCTTGGCGCGGTACATGGCCACGTCTGCCTTGGCGAGCAGGGCATCCATGTCCGCGCCGTCCGGCGGGTAGACGCTGATGCCGATGCTGGCGGTGATGTGCAGCTCGCGGCCCTGTGCCGGAAACGGCTGGGTGAAGACCTTGAGCAGATCCTCCGCCAGCTCGGCAGCGGCGTTGGGCGCTGCCATGTCCTCCAGCAGCACGACGAACTCGTCGCCGCCGAGACGGGCGATGCTGACTGCATCCTGTACGCGCTTGGACATGGCGGCGGCCACGCTCTGCAGCAGGGCGTCGCCCACGGGATGGCCCAGGGTGTCGTTGACGTTCTTGAACAGGTCCAGGTCCAGGAAGAGCAGGGCCAGCATGCGCCCATCGCGGCCGGCGCGCGCGAGCGACTGCTCCAGTCTGGCGCGCAGCAGGGTGCGGTTGGCGAGCCCGGTGAGGGCATCCTTGTGCGCGAGCTCGTAGAGCGCCTCTTCGGAGCGCTTCAGCTGGGTGATGTCGCCGAACACGCCGATGTAGTTGGTGAGTCGCCCGCCGGCGTCGCGCACGGCGCTGATGGTGCTGAGCTGCGGGTAGAGCTCGCCGTTCTTGCGCCGGTTCCAGAACTGCCCGCGCCATTGGCCGGTGCGATCCAGTGCTGCCCACATGGTCTGGTAGAAGCTCGCGTCCTGGCGCCCGGACTGCAGAATACGGGGAGTCTGGCCCAGGGCCTCTGCCGCGGTGTAACCGGTGATCTCCGTGAAGGCGCGATTGACGGCGACGATGCGCTGCTCCGGGTCCGTGACGACGATGCCCTCGGAGGTGTTGTCGAACACCGTGCGGGCGCGCTCCTCTCGCTGCTCGGCGATGCGCCGGTCGGTGAGGTCGTACCAGATGGCGTAGTGGGCCGGGTGGCCGTCGATCTCCACCGGGATCAGCGTCACCTCCACGGGCAGCGTGCTGCCGTCGCTGCGCACATGCTCCCATTCGAAGCGCGCCACGCCCCCGTTTGCGGCCTCGCGCAGCAGCCGGGTCTCTTTCGCGGTGGTGGGCTCGCCGTCCGGCTGCACCGGCGGTGAGACATCCGCGGGGCGCTTGCCGATCAGCGCCGCCGCGTCGGTGCAGCCGAGCATGTCCAGTGCGGCCTGGTTGCAGGACCGGAAGACACCGTCCTGGATGATGGTCATGCCCTCGCCGGCGGACTCGAACAGCGCCCGGTAGCGGCGGTCCTGATCGCGCAGGGCCTGCTCCGCGGTACGCTGCTCGTGGATGTCCGCGATCATGGCGAGCGTGTAGCGGTTATCGTCGTCGCCTTCGACGCGGGTCACCGTGAGCCGCCCCCAGACGACGCTGCCGTCCTTGCGCAGGTAGCGCTTCTCGCGGGTGTAGCTCGAGCGCCGGCCGGCGCACAGCTCGCGGAAGTGCGGGGTCTCCGCGGCCAGGTCCTCGGCATGGGTGTAGTCACGGAAGCTGAGCTGCGAAAGCTCCTCGCCGCTGTAGCCGAGGAAGCGCTGCAGGGCCGGATTGGTCATCACCGGCCGCCCGTCGTTGTCCAGCAGGGCGATGCCCACGGGGGCGGCATCGAAGATGGAGCGGAAGCGGGCCTCGCTGCGCCGCAGGGCTTCCTGCGCGTCGTGGCGTGGCGTGATGTCCCGGTTGATGCCGCGGCGCCCGAGAAAGCGCCCGTCCGGGGTGGTCACCGGCCGGCAGACGTGCTCGATCCAGCGCGTGTGGCCGTCGCGGGAGCGGATGCGGAACTGGAGGTGGCAGGTGTCCGTGTGCGTGCTGTCCTGAACCGAGGCCATGTGCGCCTGCCATTGCGCCAGGTCGTCGGGGTGCACCAGCTGCTCGAATAGGCCCGCGTCCTTGCGGAAGTCCTCGGCGCTGTAGCCGGTGACCGCCAGGCAGGCGGGAGAGACGTAGACGAACCGGCGGTCCGGCCCGTACCAGTAATCCCAGTCCGGGCTGAAGTCGGCGAGCACGCGGTAGCGCTCCTCGCTCTGCTCCAGGGCGTCGTAGGCCCGGGCGAGGGCATTGCGCTGGCGGATGGTCTCCGTCTGGTCCACCACGGCGCAGACGAACTGCAGCGGCGCGCCCTCGGCGCCCGGCAGACGGGCGATGTGCAGGTCCGCCTGGAAGCGGCTGCCGTCGGCGGCGTCGAAGCGCAGTCCGGACAGGCCCTCCGCCTGGCTCTGCTTGGCGCGCTCGAAGGCGCCGGCGACGGCGCTGCGGTCATCCGGGTGGACCAGGCGCACCAGGAAGTATTGGTGCGAGCGCACGTCGCGCAGGGCGAGCAGACGCCGGGCTTGTGGATTGGTCTCCAGCACCAGTCCGTAGCCGTCCACCACCAGACCGGCCATGGGCAGGTTGGTGAACAGCGTGGTGTAGCGCGCGAGCGCCGTCTGCGCGTGCTGCTCGCTGGCGCGCAGCTCCTCGTTCTGGAGCTCCAGCTCCGCCTGGTAGACCCTCAGGTTTTCCACCAGGGCGGCGGCGTCCAGGTCGCCGTCGGCGAGGACCTGCTCCACCAGATCGAAGCGCCCGGTGCGCAGCGCGTCCAGGGCACGGTGACGCAGCGCTGCATCGGTCTCGGTGTAAGCGGCGGGCGGTTCGGCCGCGTCGGCGCTGTGCGTCTTGTCTCTTGTCATGGTTGCCGTTCTGGGCCGCGGTGCCGCCAACGGAGTCAAGCGCCGGGCATCGAGCCGCCGCCACCGGGGTCCCCGCACAGTGGGCACCCGGCGGCGGGCCTTCAGGCCGGGGTGGCGCCGCGATACCAGCGGGTGATATCCACGTGGCTCACGACGATGCCGCCGTTGCCGTGCACGATGGGTGCGGCGTGCATGGCGAACCAGCGCTCCCCGTCGTCGCCGTGGTACGGGTAGATCATGGAGAAGGTCTCGCTGGCCCCGCCGATGAGGGCGTCGAGCCCATCACGCAGTTGGGACTCCTGCGGCTCGTCGAAGCCTTTTTCGCCGGCCCAGGCTTCCGGATAGCGGCTGCCCAGTCCGCCCGCGGCGTCGTGAGCCGCCGCGAACTCACGCCAGGCGCGATTGATCATCTTCACCTCGCCGTCGTCGTCCAGCAGCGCGACGTGCTCCGGCAGCGAGTCCAGCACCGCCTGCAGGCGCTCGGCGTCGCGCAGCACGGTGACGTCCACGAAGGTGGCCACGGCGCCCCGGGCCTCGCGCTCGCGCACCGCGTAGGGCAGCACCCGCAGCAGATAGAGCCGGCCGTTGGCGGCGCGGATCTCGCGCTGGCTCATCTCGCCGTCGGCGATGGTGCGCTTGAGCTCGGCGACGAACTCTGGATAGTCCAGCAGATTGGTGAAGTCCTCGATGGAGCGGCCGATGTCGCCGTCGCGGATCTTGAACAGGCTGGTGGCCTCCGGCGTGAAGCGGGTCAGCAGCAGGTTGGCGTCCACGAAGATGGTGGCGATGGCCGCCGCCTTGGCCATGTTGTCCAGGTCTGCGTTGAGGCGGTTCAGGATCTCGATCTTCTCCTGGTTCTCGGCGTTGACGGTGTAGAGCTCCTCGTTGACGGACTGCAGCTCCTCGTTGGAGGACTGAAGCTCTTCGTTGGAGGCCATCAGCTCCTCGTTGGTGGCCTGGAGCTCTTCGTTGGCGGTCTCCAGCTCTTCGATGGTGGCCTGCAGGCTCTCGCGGGTGGCGGCCAGCTCGCGCTCCAGGGTCTGCACGCGCTCGGCGTGCTCCTGGTCCATGTTCATGGTCTCGATGGCGCTGCCGCGCGCCAGCGTCTCGTCCACCGGCGCGGTGTCCGGCTCGAAGGACAACAGCAGGTGCGGCTCGCCCTGGTCCAGCGACACGCTGCGCGCCACCAGCCGCAGCCGCTCGCTGCTGCCGTCGGGCAGCTGCATGGTGAGCAGGTCCGAGCGCAGCGGCTCATGGCCGCGGGCGGTCTTGTGCAGCAGGGCCTGGGCCACCGGGGCCAGCGCCGGCGGCAGCAGCTTGGCAAGGTCCAGGGTGACGGCGCCCTCGCCGATGCGCAGGTAATGGCTGACGTCGCCGAAGACGTGCATCAGCTCCTGGTTGCCGTTCAGCAGCAGGCTGGTGGGCGCGTAGGAGCGCAGCAGCACGGACTCGCCCGCCTCGATGGCGGCGGCGTCGGTGAGCTGGCGGTCCTTGTGGCTGTGGCGTCGCGGGTGGGCATGGGCAGCGCCGGCGAGGCGCTGCAGCTGCGAGGCGCCGGTGTCCAGCGGCAGTGCGACGTGGCGCAGGATGCGGAACACCTTGGCCTTGGAGTTGACGGCGGTGAAGTCGGTCTGGAGCTGTGCCAGGGTCTCGCTGGATCCCAAGAACAGGAAGCCGCCGGGGGCCAGGGCGTATTGCAGCCGCCTGAGCGCCCGCTCCTGGGCCTCGGTGCGGAAGTAGATGAGCAGGTTGCGGCAGGAGACCAGGTCCATGCGCGTGAAGGGCGGGTCCTGCAGCAGGTTGTGGCGTGCGAAGACGATGTTCTGGCGGATCTCGTTCTTGATGACGAAGTGGTTGCCGCGTTTGTAGAACCACTGCTCCAGGCGCTCCGGCGAGACCTCGGTGGTGATGGCCTCGGAGAAAACGCCGGCGCTGCCGAAGTCCACGTTGTGCTGCTCGACGTCGGTGGCGAACAGCTTGATCGGCGGCCAGCGCCGCGCCCGCGCGCAGGCCTCGGCGAAGAGAATGGCGATGGAGTAGGCCTCCTCGCCGGTGGAGGCGCCGGGCACCCAGATGCGGATGGGCTGGTTTTCGCCGCGCTCCTTGACGATGGTGTCGATGGCGGTCTGGGCGAGGACCTCGAAGGCCACGGGATCGCGGAAGAAGCTGGTGACCGGGATGAGCAGCTCCCGGCGCAGGGCGTTGAGCTCGGTGCGGTCGCCGTCCAGCAGGCGGGCGTAGTTCTCCAGGTCCGGCACGTGGCGCACCTGCATGCGGCGCTCGATGCGGCGCATCACCGTGGCCGGCTTGTACTCGCGGAAGTCGATGCCGCCCTGCTGCTGAAGCAGGTGCATGGTCTCCTCCAGCGCGCTCTGGCGGTCCGCGGTGATGCCTTCCTCGGGCGGGCGGATGCGCGGGCGCGGCGCCTGGCTGATGTGGTCCATCACCCGCGGGCCCAGCTCCTCCGGCGGCAGGGTGCCGTCCACCAGCCCGGTGGCAATGACGCTGCGCGGCATGCCGTCGAACTTGGCGGACTCGGGCTCCTGCGCCAGCAGCAGGCCGCCGGCGTCGTTGATGGCCACCGCGCCGCGGGTGCCGTCGGAGCCGGTGCCCGACAGCACCACACCGATGGCGTACTTGCCGAACTCCCGTGCCAGGGCGGTGAAGAAGAGGTCGATGGGCAGCGTGAGCCCACGGGGGTTCTTCGGGCTCAGGCGCAGCTGGCTGCGCGAGACGCTCATGACGCTCGCCGGCGGGATCAGGTGCACCCGATCCGGCTTGATGTCCATGCCGTCCTCGACGGTGACCACCGGCATGCCGGTGTGTCGGCCGAGGAGGTTACCCATCATGCTCTTGTGATCCGGCGACAGGTGCTGGATCACCACATAGGCGGCCCCAGAGCGCGCCGGCAGGCCGTGGAAGAAGCGCTCCAGTGCGTCGAGTCCGCCGGCGGAGGCGCCCACGGCGACGACATAGAATCTGGCTTCAGCCGGTGTGTCCTCGGTGTGCGGCAGGTCGACGCCGCTGCTGGTGTCTGGCATTGGGGGCACTGCTCTGCGTGATAGGGTCCAGCGTTATCCTACGGATTGTACGCCATTGAAGCGCCTAAGCCCTGCGGGGAGGTCGCAGTCTGCCGCGGCGGCCCCCCTGCCTCGGCACCGGGTGCACTGGTGATGGCCTGCCGGCGGCATCCATCGGCCCAGCCCATCCAGCGTCCAGTGGAACAGCGCCTTGCCCGGCGGCGCCGCGAGCCTTGCCGTTGACCCGTGTCAGGCGGCGCGCTTGCGGTCGGGGGCAAAGAAACATCAGAATATTCGGGCTTTCCGATGGGTGCCCCGGCCGCCGGCATTCGCCAGGCGGTGGCGGGGTTGAACGGGAAGCCGGTCCAACGCCGGTGTCGGTGCGCGCAACCGCAGCGCTGCCGCCGATGCCGCGTGATGCCGGCGCTGCCCCCGCAACGGTAGGCGAGTCGCGCCGTGACACATGCCACTGTGGCCAGCTGGGCCGCGGGAAGGCGTCGCGGCCGGGATGTGCGGGCAAAGGCCCCCCAGGAGCGCCCCCGGGAGCCCCCCCAGGAGCCCCCCAGGAGCCCCCCAGGAGCCCCCCAGGAGCCCCCCAGGAGCCGCCAGGCCCGCCTCCCAGCTCGTGAGCCCGGATACCGGCCCAACGGTTGCTCGCGGCGTCGCGGTGGGCGGTGCCGGCGTGCCGGTGCCGCTCGTGTGCCCGCCGCAGCAATCGGTCGCGTCCGCATCCGCGGGCCGCCGCCTTGTGCGTCCTGCCTCGTCCATCGCCCACGCCGCCCGCCGCCTCTCGGCGCTTGAATTCACCGAAATCCCCAGCGGGTGAGCGGGGAGTCGAGAGGTATTGCATGACACGTCTACCAGAAAAGCCTCTGCGGCAGCGGCGCCGCAGCGGTGTGCTCGTGGCAGCGTCGCTGCTGTCGCTCGCAACAACCGGCGCGACGAGTGCCGCGACTGACGCCGATTCCGCCCCGGACGCGGGCTTCGTCGATGCTGTGAGCGAGGTGGACCCCGTGGTGGTCACGGCCACCCGCACCGCGGAAACCGCGGATGCCACCCTGGCGCCCGTGAGCGTCGTCACCCGAGACGACATCGAGCGCTCCCAGGCGCGCAGCACCCTGGACCTGCTGCGCGGCCTGCCTGGCATTTCCATGGCAAGCTTCGGTGGGCCGGGGCGGGTCGCGAACCTGTATCTGCGCGGCACCAATCCCAACCAGGTCCTGTTTCTGGTGGACGGCATCAAGGTCGGCTCCGCCACCACCGGGCAGACCGAGTTTCAGAATCTGCCGGTGGATCAGATCGAGCGCATCGAGGTGGTGCGCGGCCCACGCTCCAGCCTCTATGGCTCGGAGGCCGCGGGCGGCGTGGTGCAGGTCTTCACCCGCCGCGGCGGCGGGCCGCTGCGGGCCTTCGGCAGCCTCAGCGCCGGGCGGTATCAGACGGCCGGTATCGCCGGCGGCATCCGCGGCGGCGGCGAGCAGGGGCGCTTCAGTGTCGCCGGCAACTTCGATCAGAGCCGCGGCTTCGATGCCTGCGCCGGGCGCGGCTTCCCGTACTTCGACGGCTGCGGCACGGACGAGCCGGATGCAGACGGCTACACCAATCAGGGTGTCAGCGCCAGCGCCGGCTACGACCTCTCCGAGCGGTTCAGCGTCGACGCCACATTCCTGCGCGCCGAGACGGACGTGGACTACGACGGCGCCTTCCAGAACCAGGCCCGCAACGTCCAGCAGGTGGCAGGCGTCAGTCTGCGCCTGCGCCCGCTGGACGCCTGGGACGTGAAGCTCTCCGCGGGACGCAGCTGGGACGAGCAGCGCAACTTCAAGGACGGCGCCTTCGCAAGCCGCTTCGACACCCGTCGCGACAGCCTGAGCCTGCAGAACGATGTCGCCGTGGGCGCCGATCATCTCGTCACCGTCGGCGTTGACTACCAGGAGGACGCCGTCACCAGCGACGTGGACTACACCCTGAGCTCCCGGGACAACATCGGCGTCTTCGGCGAATACCAGGCCTGGCTCGGTCCCGCCGCGGTCAAGGCGAGCCTGCGGCATGACGACAACGAGCAGTTCGGCGGCCACACCACCGGCGACCTTGTGCTCGGCTATGACATCACGCCGGACCTGCGGGTCACCGCGGCCTATGGCACGGCCTTCACGGCACCCACCTTCAACGACCTCTACTATCCGGGCGATGCCTTCTTCGCCGGCGGCAACCCGGACCTGGACCCAGAGGAATCCCGCAGCGCCGAGCTCGGCATCGCCGGGCGCGCCGGTCCCTTGGACTTCTCGCTGAATGTCTACGAGACCCACATCGACGACCTCATCACCCTGGTGCCGCCCACCTTCGCCGCCGAGAACATCGACCAGGCGCGCATCCGGGGCCTGGAGGCCGTGACCGTCGGCCGCCTGCTGGGCACGGACATTCAGGCCAACCTGACCCTGCTCGACCCACGCAATACATCCAAGGGCCCGGATGACGGCAATCTGCTGGCCCGGCGCCCGGAGCAGAGCTTCCGCCTGGACCTGGACCGCCGCTTCGGGCGGGTCGGCGTGGGTGCAAGCGTTTTCGCCGCCGGCCGGCGCTTCGACGACCCCGCGAATTCCGTGCGCCTGGACGGCTATACCCTGCTGGACCTGCGGGCGTCCTACGCCTTCAGCGAGGCCCTTAAGATCCAGGCCCGGCTGGAGAACGTCTTCGACACCGAATACGAAACCGTGGCCTACTACAACCAGCCGGGGCGGGGGCTCTATGTGACGCTGCGCTATGTGCCTTGATTTGAAGGGCGAGGGGCGAGAGGCGGGCCTCCTGCTGCATTCCCGGACAATGCGCCGCGTCACCCGAACCGCGAACCTCGAACCTCGAAACTCGATACGCGAACCTGGATGTCCATGCATAGGCTGATCCTGGGCGGCGTCCGCTCCGGCAAGAGCCGCCTCGCCGAGCGCCTGGCGCGCGATTCGGGCCTCGCCGTGACCTATATCGCCACCGCCAGGGCCTCGGACGACGAGATGACGGCGCGCATTGCCGCCCACCGCGAGCGCCGGCCCGCCGACTGGCGGCTGGTGGAGGAGCCGCTGGCGCTGGTGGACAGCCTGCGCCGGGAGGCCGCCGCCTGCCGCTGTGTGCTGGTGGAGTGCCTGACGCTCTGGCTCAGCAACCTGCTTTGGGCGGGCGACGAGGAGCGGTTGGGTCGGGAGCTTGAAGCCCTGCCGGCCCTGCTCGCCGACCTGCCGGGGCAGGTCATCTTCGTCGGCAACGAGACCAACCTCGGCGTCATCCCCATGAACGCGCTTGCAAGGCGCTACTGCGACCTCGCCGGCAGCCTGCATCAGCAGCTGGCGGCCCGTTGCGACGCCGTCTACTTCACCGCCGCCGGCCTGCCGCTGGCGCTCAAGGGGCCGCCGCTCCAAGGCAACGATTGATGACTGACATTGACTGGCTACGCCGACCCGCCATCGCACCGGACCCGGACGCCGCCGACCGCGCCGCGGCCCGCCAGGGCGAGCTCACCAAGCCCCGCGGCGCCCTGGGGATGCTGGAGGGGCTTGCCCTGCGCCTGGCCGGTCTGCAGCGCCGGGCGCGGCCGACGGCGGACCGGGTGTGGATCACCGTGTTCGCGGCGGACCACGGCGTCGCCGCCGGCGGCGTCTCGGCCTTCCCGCAGTCCGTCACCGCACAGATGGTGGCCAACATGGCCGCGGGCGGTGCCGCCATCTCCGTGCTGGCGCGCGAGCTCGGTGCCCGGCTCGAGCTGGTGAATCTCGGCACCGTGGTGGCGGTGCCGGAGCACCCGCTGGTGCAGGACGCTGTCATCGCCCCGGGCACCGCGGACTTTTGCCAGGGGCCGGCCATGCGCGACGGCGAGGTGGCGCCGGCGGTACAGGCGGGCGCCGCCGCGGTGGCGCGGGCGCAAGCGCAGGGCGTGGACCTCTTCATCGGCGGCGAGATGGGCATCGGCAACACCACCGCCGCCACGGCCGTGGCCTGCGCCCTGCTCGGGGCACGCCCTGCGGAGCTTGTGGGTCCCGGCACCGGCCTCGACGCCGCCGGCGTGCGGCGCAAGGCGGCCGTCATCGAGCGGGCCCTGGCGCTGCATGCGGGGCGGCTCGGCGACCCGGCCGCGGTGCTCGCGGCCGTGGGCGGCTTCGAGATCGCCGCGCTGGCAGGGGCCTATGTGGCCTGTGCCCAGCAGGGCGTCCCGGTGCTGGTGGACGGCTTCATCAGCACGGCGGCGGCGCTCGCGGCGACCCGCCTCTGCCCCGGCGCCGGCGACTGGCTGCTGCTCACCCATCGCTCGGCGGAGCCCGGCCATGCGGCCATGCTGGCGGATCTGGACGGGGCGGCGCTGCTGGACCTCGGCATGCGCCTGGGCGAAGGCAGCGGCGCCGCCGCGGCGGTGCCGCTGCTGCGCCTCGCCTGCGCGCTGCACAACGACATGGCCACCTTTGCCGAGGCGGGTGTTGCCGCGGGGCGTTGATGGTCGGCTTCCGGCAGCTCGGTGAGAGGGTGCGGCGATGACGGGATACGTCGAAGACGCTGGCTTCGTGGACCTGCTCCGCCACGGCGAGGCCGCCGGCGGGTCCTGTTTCCGCGGCAGCCGCGACGACCCCCTCACCGCGCTCGGCTGGGCGCAGCTGGAGGCGGCCACGGCGGACGCCGCCGCCGGGCACTGGGATGCGGTGCTGTGCTCGCCGGCACGGCGCTGCGCCGCCTTCGCCGAGGCCCTTGCGATCCGGCTCGACCTGCCGGTGACCGTGCTGCCCGCGCTGCGCGAGCGCGATTTCGGCACCTGGGAGGGCAAGCGCGCGGCCGAGCTGCCGCCGGCTGATCTGGCCGCCTTCTGGACGGACCCCGCCGGCTTCACGCCGCCGGGTGCCGAGCCGCTCGCCGACTTCCGCGGGCGCGTCGCCGCCGGCTGGCGCCAGGTGCTGGACGCCCCGGCCCGGCGACCCCTGGTGGTGACCCACGGCGGCGTGGTGCGCGCCATCCTCGGTGAAGTGCTTGGCCTCGCCGATACGGCGCTCCTGCTGCTGGAGGTGCCCCACGCCTGCCGCAGCCGCATCCGCCTGCCCATGGCGGGCGGGCTGCCGAGCCTGGTGGCACACGGTCGCTGAGGGCTCGGACTGTCAGCCGCAGCGGGCCAGCTCCACGAACCGCCCCGCACAGGACGGACAGACGCCGTGCCTGGTGCGCGGCAGCCGGTCGCAATCGAACAGGTGCAGGCGCAGCACCGCGTCCTCCAGCTCAAGCCAGCCCTGGTCCGTGTCCACCCGCTTGCAGGCGCTGCAGAGCGTCACGCTGCGCTCGTCGGTGGGGTGCTGGACGTTCAGCAGCTCCTGAGCGGTGCGCCGCTCGATGCGCAGAATCCGGTTGCGGAACTCGATCTCCCCTAAGCGCTGGTGGTAGAGCATGTGCATCTGCATGTAGCGCCGGCAGTCCGGTGCGTCGCAGCGGTATGGGAAGCGGAAGGGGCCGTGACCGTCCCGCAGCCGGGCCATCAGCAGGCCGTAGAGGTAGCGCAGGTGGCCATCCGCGATGCTGTCCATCAGCGGCCGCCCGAGCACGTCTGCGGCCGTCACCGACCAGCCGTTCTCCGTGGCGAAGTCGAGCCAGGCGTCGTTCACGTGACTGAGGCGGCCCCGCGCGTCCACGCAGTGCACGAAGGTGCGGGCATCGATCTGCTGGAACAGCTGCATGTCCGGCTGGTCCTGGCGCTTGGAGGGCTGCGGGGGATGTACGGCTTCCAGCCAATTCAAGATAACCCATTTCGCCGCTGCGGTGCTGCCCGGAAGCGCCGGTCCGGGGTACGCCCAGGGCCCGGCTGGGCAAGGCGGGGCCATTGGCAACATGTCGGATGGCAGATCCGTCACTGGTGAGGCGTGGCACCGAGCCGGCGGCCTGTTGTATCAGCCGCCGCATCCCGGGCACCATCCGCGCCGGGGCAGAGACGGGCGCAGCACCGGGAGGGCTCAGCCATGACAGATCGCGCAGAGGCGGCGCGCCAGATGCCGGATGCGGCATCGGGCATGGACGCGGCGGACTACGCCGAGTTGGCCCGCCGCCTGGGCCGGGCACGGCTGCGCCGGCGGCTCAACACCCAAATCGACCATGTCGCCGGCGACGCCCACCAGGATGCGATCCTGCTCGGGCTCTCCCGGGTGCTGGACATCGACGTGCTGGCGGACCGCACGGCACGCCTGCTGCGCATCCACGGCTGGGGCTATCGCAATTTCCTCGACCTGCGGCTGGTGGAGCACCGCCTGGCGCATCCGCGCCTGCCGCCGGCGCTGGCAGGCCTGCGCGTGCTGCAGCTGAGCGACCTGCATCTGGACCTGGACCCGGCGCTGGGCACCGTGCTGCGCGAGCGGCTCGCCGGCGTGGACTACGACATCGCCGTCATCACCGGCGATTTCCGCAACACCACGGATGCGGATCACGGGCCGTCCGTGGCGGAGACGCTGGCGTTGCTCGGGGTGCTCCGCCCGCCTGTGTATGCGGTGCTCGGCAACCATGATTTCATCGAGATCGTGCCGCCGCTGGAGCGGGCAGGGCTGCGTTTTCTGCTGAACGAGGTCGTGCCGGTGCCCTACGGCGGCGCCCGGCTGTACCTCGCCGGTGTGGATGATCCGCACTTCTACCGCACCCATGACCTGGCCGGTGTGCGCGATGCCATCCCCGACGAGGGCTTCACGCTGCTGCTCTGCCACTCGCCCGAGACCTACCGCGAGGCGGCGGATTACGGCTTCGATGTGATGCTCTCGGGCCACACCCATGGCGGACAGATCTGCCTGCCCGGCGGCCATGCGCTGGTGCAGGTGTGCAACGCGCCCAAGCCCATGCAGGCCGGACCCTGGCACTACCGGCAGCTGGTGGGCTACACCTCCGTCGGCACCGGCGCCTGTGGGGTACCGCTGCGCTGGTTCTGCCCCCCGGAGATCACACTGCACCGGCTGGAGCGTGGCTCATGAGGCGCGCTGCTTGCTTGCCCGCGGGCGGCGGCGCTGCTACCGTGCCGTCCGGGCGCCGAGCACCCGGTCCCGCCGCCGCACGCATTTGCGGCGCCCCTGTCTCTACCGGACGCTGCACACAGGAGCCACGATGGCCACCAGCCTGCTCGCCCTGCTCGATGACATCGCCACCGTCCTGGACGATGTGGCCGTGCTCACCAAGGTCGCCGCGCGCAAGACTGCCGGGGTGCTCGGTGACGACCTCGCCGTGAACGCAGAGCAGGTGACCGGGGTGCGCGCACAACGCGAGATCCCTGTCGTCTGGGCGGTGTTCAAGGGCTCGCTGCTGAACAAGGCCATCCTGGTGCCGGCGGCCCTGCTGCTGAGCGTCATCGCGCCCTGGGTCATCACGCCCCTGCTGATGGCAGGCGGGCTCTTCCTCTGCTACGAGGGCTTCGAGAAGCTCTCACACAAGTACCTGCACCCGAAGGAAGACTTCGATCGCCACCAGGAAATTGCCGACGCCCTGAACGACCCGAACGTCGATCTGGCCAAGCTCGAGCGACAGAAGATCAAGGGCGCCATCCGCACGGACTTCGTGCTGTCGGCGGAGATCGTCGCCATCACGCTCGGTATCGTCGCGGCGCAGGCCTTGCCGATGCGCATTCTCGTGCTCGCCAGCATCGCGCTGTTGATGACCGTGGGCGTCTACGGACTCGTCGCCGGCATCGTCAAGCTCGATGACGCCGGGCTCTACCTCACCAAGCGCAAGGGCGAGGGGCTGTGGCGTGAAGTACAGCACCACACCGGGCGCGCCATCCTGGCGGCGGCGCCCTATTTGATGAAGTCCCTGTCCGTGCTCGGCATGATCGCCATGTTCCTGGTGGGCGGTGGCATTCTGGTGCACGGCATCCCGGCGCTGCACCACGGTATCGAGCACCTGTCCCATGTGGTCCACGGCATGCCGGCGCTCGAAGGGCTGCTCGGCGTGGTGGCGAACGGACTCATCGGGGTCGCCGCGGGCGCCGCCGCCCTGACAGCGGTGAGCTACCTGGCCCGGCTGCGCGGCAGCCCGGCCTGAGTGCGGCCCAACTCCGGCCCCAACTGCGGCCCAAGTCCACCCTCAGCCCATCCCGCAACGAACGCTCGTGGTCACCCGGCTCCGCGACGCCCTTCGGGCATTGCTCCTCGCCGGCCGCTTTCTGACGCGCTGGCCCTTTCCGGTGGCCACGGACGCACCGCCGACGCTGTACGGGCACGCGGCGCCCTTCTACCCCGTCATCGGCCTGGTGCTCGGTGCCGTGCTCGGTGGGCTCGCCTGGGCCGGCCAGATGCTCGGGCTCGCCGGTGGGTCGGGTGCACCGGCGCTGGCGCTGGTGCTGCTCGGCCTCTGGACCTGGTCCACCGGCGCGCTGCATCTGGACGGGCTTGCCGATTGTGCCGATGCCTGGGTGGGCGGGCTCGGCAGTCGCGAGCGGACCCTTGCCATTCTGAAGGACCCGCACATCGGCACCATGGGTGTGGTGGCCCTGCTGCTGGTGCTGCTCGGGAAGCTGACGGCCCTGGGGGTGCTGCTGGGGCCCGGCATGGGCGACGCGGGTGGGGGTGCGATGCCCGGCGTCTGGGTGCTGCTGTGGGTGCCGGTGCTGGCACGGGCGCAGATCCTCTGGCTTGCGCTCACGACGCCCGCCGCGCGCCCTGAGGGTCTGGGCGCGGTGCTCGGCCGCCACCTGCCGCGCCGCCGTGCGTGGCTGGCCACGGGCATCGCGAGCGGTGCGGCGCTGCTCGGCATCGCCGCCGTGAGTCTGCCGGCGGCCCTGGCGGCCGGCATTGCTGCGGGCTTGGTGCTGGTGCGCTGGCGCGCCTCCCTGTGCCGGCGCCTCGGCGGTTACACGGGCGACGGCGTCGGCGCCCTGGTGGAGCTGACCGAAACCCTGGCGCTGCTCGGCGCCGCCCTGGTGCTCGCCGCAACCGGAGCCCCTCTGTCCGGCCCTCTGGCGGGTCAGGCGCCTGTCCCATGACCGTTCGGTTACGGTAGACTCCCGCGCGCCATGCCGGTGGCCGCGCGGCCTGAGCCGCGGTCATGGCCCGAGCGTACAACACCGCTGCCCGGAGCACGCGGATGACCGAGCCTTGCTCACCCCGCCCCCGCTGTCATCCCGAGCCGGCCGCCGCGCCACGGCCGCCGGAGCCGCCGCCCAGGCTGGATGATCTCACCCGGCTGCGCGAGCGCCTTGCGGATCTGCAAACGCTGTCCCGGGCGCAGGAGGAGCAGTGGTCGCAGCTCGCCAACCGCATCGGCGCCCTGGAGCGGGCGGCGGCACCGGATGCCGGACTCGCCGCGCGTGTGGACGCCGTGGCGGCGGAGGTCACTGCGCTGCGCGATCTGCTGGCGGCGCCGTTCGGCGGCGCGGACCCGGGCCCCACGGCGCTGCTGGGGCTGGCGGCCGCCAATGACGACGCGGCGCACAGCGCGAGCCTGGAGCAGCGGCTCACCGAGCTCGCCGATGCCCTGACCGCGCGCCTGGACGGGCTCGAGGCCCAGGTCACCGCCGCACGCACCTACGCCCGCCGCCAGGCAGAGACCCAACGCGCGTGGAACGACGCCCGCCGCCGCCGCTCAGTGCTGCTGCTCGGTGGCCCCTTCGCCGCGGCCCTGGCGATGGTCGGCCTGCTTGCCGCGGGCGCCTGGTGGCAGCTGGAGCGCCAGGCGGCGGCCATGGACCGGCGCCTGGCGGCGCTGGACGAGCAGGCCAGCAGCGAGCGCCATGCCGATCGCGCCCAGCTTCAGCAACGCCTCGCCGCGCTGCAGCAGGAGATCACCCGCCTGGAGGGCGCCGACGCGACCCTGGCCCAGCGTCAGCGTGAGGTGCTGGCGCAGGTGTCCGACAGCGCGCTGATGGGCGATCTGCTGGCGCGCCTGCGACGGCTGGAGGCGGCGGGCGGGGACAGCCGTCGGGCTGCGATGGGCGCGGTTGCCGCCGGCGAGCGTACTGCCGCAGCGCCGCCGCAGCGTCCCGGGCAGCCTGCGGCGCCGCACCACGGCGCCGTGGCGCCGGCACCCTGGTTGATCCAGCTCATCGGCTTTCGGGACGCGGCGCGGCTTAAGTCCTTCGCGCTGGAGCACGGCCTCGCGGGCGCCGACGCACCCGGCGGCTGGATGTCCACCGGCCGCTGGCGCGGGGCGCCCTGGCATACCCTCTATCTCGGCGGTTTCCGCACCCGCGCCGAGGCCGCACGGGCCATGGGGGCGCTGCCGCCGGCATTGGCGCAGCTCGACCCGATCCTGCGGCGGCGGCCAGCGGACCTGCGGCTGACCCGGGTCATGACGCCCGGCGATGGCATCGGCGGCACCTGAGCGTCGCAGCGGTTGGCCCTGGGGCCGGTATGTGAGCCACGCGGCGCACGAGGAAGGCCGCGCTCCGGCGGGCTCAGATGTTGCGAAAAGTCTGCCGGCCGTTGCAGTAGGTCGGCGGGTTTATTCACAGCCGCTCAGGAACGCTCGCCCACCTGCTCCATGGCAGCGTCATAGCGGGCGCCCAGCTCGTCGCGCAGACCCGCCGTCTTGGCGCCGGCACAGCCGCCCATCTCGCGCAACCGGGTGAGGAAGTCCTCCTGCATGCGCTCCCGGGCGCTGCGGTAGTAGCCCTCCGGGAAGAGGTCGTCGAGGACGTCCAGCACCGTCATCCGATAGCGGCTCACCAGCTCCTTGTTGAGGTTCTCCGTGCGCCGACCGGACTGATCGTTGCGGCAGCGGGCGTTGTAGAGGTCGAGCTCGTAGGCCGCCTCCACCGCCTCCACCAGCAGTGCGCGGTCCGCGTCGGTGAGAAACGCCTCATCCACAGCGCCCGCCGCGGGCGGCAGACAGGCGAGCAGGAGCCACAGTGCCGCTGTGCGCCGCAGGTGCCGGCGGCGCCCGTGCGCCGCCCGCTGCGGCTCCGTGGTGACCGCGACCTGGGGTGTCTTGGGTGCCGGCACGCTCAGCTGCGCCCGTAGACGGGCACGGCGGCACCGCTGACGCAGCGCGCGGCCGGGGAGGCGAGGAAGAGCATCACGTCCGCCAGGGCATCCGTGGGCACCCAGCTGTCATGGTCCTTGTCCGGCATGGCGGCGCGGTTCTGCGGTGTGTCCACGGTGCCGGGGAGGATGCAGTTGACGTTGATGTCGAGCGCCTTGGTCTCGGCGGCGAGGCTCTCGGTGAGGGAGACCACCGCCGCCTTGGAAGCGCAGTACGGACCCATGTTGCCCTGGCCCTGCAGGGCGGCGCGGGCGGCGACATTGACGATACGCCCATAGCCCGCGGCACGCATCAGCGGCAGGACGGCGCGGGCCATGTGGAAGACCGAGCGGGCGTTCAGGTCCAGCATCAGGTCCCAGGTGGCGTCGTCGGTTTCGTCCAGCGGCGGTCCCATGGCGAAGCCACCGGCGACGTTGGCCAGCAGATCGATGCGGCCGAAGCGCTTATGCACGGCCTCGACGGTGCCCTGCACCGAAGCCGGGTCGAGCAGGTCCACGGTGAAGCTGGCGGCGTCCGTGGCCTGCGGCAGCTGCGCCTGCTGCTGCGCCATGGCTTCGGCGTCGCGGTCCAGCAGCGCGATGCTGGCGCCGGCTTCGGCGAGCCTGCGGCAGAGCGCCGTGCCGAGGTTGCCGGCGGCGCCGGTGACCACGGCGACTTGGCCTTGGAATTCGCTCATAAGATGGGTCTCCTGATGGGGCTGGCGTTGCATTCCAAGCCAGGACAACTGAGGGCGCGCCCGCCCGGCATAAAGCGCCCGGCACGAAGCGCTCCGCGTCAGGCGCCGCCGCGGCGCCCGTCTGCGCATGGCCGCCGGCAGCGCAATGCGGCGGCCAACCTCAGCTTGTATGATAACCGCATGACCCCAGCACACACCGCCGCAACGGTTGTCCTGGCGTGCCCAGGCAGTGGCATGGCTGTGTCGCGCCCGGCCGCGGCTTGCGCCTGTGCGGCCGCCGGGCTCGTCCAGGGCCTGCCCTTGCGCCGGCCGCACGCCGGCGTGGGACCTCGCCGACACCGCAGCCGCCTGGGGCCGGACTCGGGCGGCCTGGGGGGCGGCTGATGGAATGGCTCTTCCTGCTGCTGCCGGTGGCCGCGGCAAGCGGCTGGTGGATGGCGCGGCGCAGCACGCGGGCCAGCGGCGGCGACGAGCGGGAGCCCGTATTCTTCCGCGGCCTCAACTACCTCCTGAATGAGCAGCCGGACAAGGCCATCGACGTCTTTCTCAAGCTCGTCGAAGTGGACAGCGAGACCGCGGAGACGCACCTGGCGCTCGGGGCGCTGTTCCGGCGTCGGGGCGAGGTGGACCGCGCCATCCGCATCCACCAGAGCCTGGTGGCCCGGCAGGGTCTCGGTGCCGCCCAGCGCGGCGTCGCGCTCTACGAGCTGGGGCGGGACTACATGCTGGCGGGACTGTTCGATCGCGCCGAGAGCCTGTTCCGGGAGCTGGTGGAGCATGGGCTCCAGCAGCAGCGCGCCCTGCGCGCCCTCATCGAGATCTACCAGGCCGAGAAGGAATGGCCCAGGTGTGTGGAGACGGCCGAGGCGCTTCAGCGCATCAGCGACGAATCCCTGAGCACCGAGATCGCCCATTATCACTGCGAGCTGGCCGAGCAGTGCCTGCGCGAGGGCAACGGGGACCTTGCCCGCTCCCACCTGCTGGACGCGCAGGCGGTGGACCCCGACTGCATTCGTGCCAGTCTGGTGCAGGCGCGCATGGAGCTCGCCGGAGGGGATGTGGAGACCGCGGCACTGCTGTATCGCCGTGTGGCCCAGCGCGGCCCCAGGTATCTGCCGGCGATGCTGCCGGGCTTGATGGAATGCTGGCAGCGGCTCGGCCGGGGGGCCGTCATTGCGGAGCTGCGGGGGCTGTTCGAGCAGCATCCATCGCCGCCGCTGATGCTGCGGCTCTGCGACGCCATCGAGGCGGAGCGCGGTGTCGCCGCCGCACGCGAGTTCCTCGTGAGCTACCTGAGCCGCCGTGCGGATCTCGCCGGCGCGGAGCGGCTGCTCGCGCTGCGGGGGCAGGTGCAGCAGCCGCCGTCGGTGGAGGACTGCGTCTTGCTGGAGGTCATCGCCCGCCAGCTCGCGGCGCAGCCCGGCTATCAGTGCGACCATTGCGGCTTCGAGGCGCGGGAGCTGCACTGGCAGTGCCCGAGCTGCAAGCGCTGGGGCAGTATCAAGGCCGTCGAGCCCGAGCCCATCGCCATGCCGGCGGTGCTGCGCCAGCGACAGATCGCCTGACCGCCCGAGCTGCCATGTCCATCGCGCCGCTGCAGCACCGCCACCGCGGCGCCGACTGTCCATACACAGGAGCGCTCCCGCAGCGATGACTCACCCCGTCGGACCGCGCATCATCGTCGCCCTGGACTTCGCCGACACAGCGCCGGCGCTTGCCCTGCTGGAGCGCCTGGACCCCGCGCGCTGCCGCGTCAAGATCGGCAAGGAGCTGTTCACCCGTGCGGGTCCTGCGCTGGTGCGGCGGGCGGTGGATGCGGGCTTCGCCGTGTTCCTGGATCTCAAATTCCACGATATCCCCAACACCGTGGCCGGCGCCTGCGCGGCGGCGGCGGACCTGGGCGTGTGGATGGTCAACGTCCATGCCCAGGGCGGTCCTGCCATGCTCGCCGCCGCCCGGGAGCGGCTCGCGCAGTGCCGCGAGCCGCCGCTGCTCATTGCGGTGACCGTGCTCACGAGCCTCGGCGCGGAGGACCTCGCCGCCATCGGCTGCCCCGGCATGCCCGCCGAGCGGGTGCTGGACCTCGCCGGGCTGGCCGCGCGGGCGGGGCTCGACGGCGTGGTCTGCTCGCCGCAGGAGGCGGCGGCCCTGCGGGCGCGGTTCGGCCCGGACTTCCGCCTGGTGACACCGGGCGTACGGCCGGCGAGCGCGGCGGTTCAGGACCAGAAGCGGGTCATGACGCCCGCGGCAGCCGTCGCAGCCGGCGCCGATTACCTGGTGATCGGCCGGCCCATCACGGGCGCACAGGATCAGGCGGCGGCACTGGCCGCCATCGCCGCGGAACTCGGCGACTGAGCCCGGCTCACGCCGCCGGCACCGGGATCGGCCCCTGGTGCACCGCATCTCTTCGACACGAGCAACACACAACAGGAGTCGATATGGCCAAAATCCGCAAAGCCGTGTTCCCGGTGGCGGGCCTCGGGACGCGCTTTCTGCCCGCCACCAAGGCGAGCCCGAAGGAGATGCTGCCGGTGGTGGACAAACCGCTGATCCAGTACGCCGCCGAGGAGGCGGAAGCCGGCGGCGCCGAGCACCTGATCTTCATCACGGGCCGGCACAAGCGCTCGATCGAGGATCATTTCGACAAGAACTACGAGCTGGAGACGGAGCTCAAGGAGGCCGGCAAGGACCGGCTCCTGAAGCTGGTGCAGAACGTCCTGCCGGAGCACGTGGACTGCATCTTTCTGCGCCAGCCGGAGGCCCTGGGACTGGGCCATGCCGTGCTCTGCGCCAAGCCGGTGGTGGGCAACGAGCCGTTTGCGATCATCCTCGCCGACGATCTGATCCGCAACGACGCCAAGGGCGTGGTGGAGCAGATGGCGGAGGTGTACGAGCGCACGGGCGCCAGCGTGCTGAGCGTGCAGGAAGTCCCGCCGAGCGAGACCGACAAGTACGGCATCGTCGCCACCGAGCAGCAGCCGGACGGCACGCTGCGTGTGGTCTCCATGGTGGAGAAGCCCAAGCCCGGCGATGCGCCCTCGAACCTCGCCGTGGTGGGCCGCTACCTGCTGTCACCGACCATTTTCGACAAGCTGGAGCAGACCAAGCCGGGCGCCGGCGGCGAGATCCAGCTCACCGATGCCATTGCCGCGCTGCTGGAAGAAGAGCCCGTGGTGGCCTATCCCTTCGAGGGTAAGCGCTACGACTGCGGCAGCAAGGAGGGCTACCTGGAGGCCACGGTGGAATATGCGCTGACGCACCCTGAGCTGGGTGAGGCCTTTCGCGCCTATCTGAAGCAGCTGGCGCTCTGAGCGCTGCCTGCGCGCAGGGGTCCGGCGCGCGCCCGCCGCGTGGGCTGGGGCGCGTGGGTTGGCCAAGCGGGCGGGTCTGACGGAGGGGCGCCGGCGGCCGCGCTTAAGCAGCGCACAGGCTCGCGAAGCTCGACAGGCGGTTGCGGCCTGCGCGCTTGCTTGCATAGAGCGCCTCATCGGCGTGGCGCAGAAGCTCCTCGACATCACCCGCCGCGACGGGCAGCGTGGCGAGCCCGATGCTGACGCTGACGCTCACGTGTCCTGCCGATCCCTCAACGGGTGCATCGGCCATACGCTTCAAAATGCGCTCGCCCGCGTTCTGTGCAGCGCTCTCGGGTGCGGACGGCAGCAGTACGATGAACTCATCCCCGCCATAGCGCGCCACCACGTCGTTTGCGCGCACACAGTCCTTGATGGCGGCAGCCACATTGCGGATGGCGCGGTTGCCCGTCTCGTGGCCGTGGTGGTCGTTGATGGCCTTCAGGTTATCGATGTCGATCATCAGCACCGACAGGGGCTCCGCGCGCCGGCGTGCCAGGCGCTCGTGCTGTGACAGGGCCTGATTGAAGGCGCGCATATTGCTGAGCCCGGTGAGGGTGTCGGTGTCGGCGAGCTGCTCGACATAGGCGCGCGCAAAGCCGAGGTCCGCCGCCAGCAGGGAGGTCACATAGGCCACCAGCACGAAGGGCGCGAAGCGCAGCATGAGCGAGCTGAAGATCTCGTAGCGGAAGATCTCGATGCCCCCCGCGGCATAGGCGGCGAGCAGATAGAAGCTGGTGATGAGCGCAAGCTCCAGCAGGGTGATGACCTTGCCGAGGGTCAGTGCGCTGAAGATGACCACCAGCAGGAAGAGATTCAGCAGCGGGCTGTCCACCTTGCCTGTGTGCCAGACGGCCACCGCGGTGAGGGCGAGCATGGCCCAGGTCTCGATGGTGAACTTCCAGCGCGCCGGCAGCGTGAACAGGTTGGCGTAGCGGAAGCCCACCACGAAGGCCGCGAAGGCCGCGCCGGCGGCAAGGATGCGCAGGGGCTGATCCACCGGCTCGTCCGGCAGGGTCATGTACACGAGGATCAGCACCAGCAGCAGCCACTCGATCTCGGCGAGGGTCCGATTGAACCCCTTGAGCTCGATGGTGCCGGCTTGCTTACCGGCGTCGTGCGGCTCCGTCATGGCGGCAGTGCGTCAGTGGTCTGGTTGTTTGTGGCTTGGTTGAGGCGTGCGTGCCGATGGAACAGCCCGCGGGCATGGTGAGTGCCTCACACCCGGGCGGATGCACACCCCGCCGGTCTGTGTGCCGGAGCCCCGACGCACACCGCCCTGCCGCAGTTTGCCCGGCCACAGTCTGTCCGGCCACAGTCTGTCCGGCCGCAATCCACCCAGGCGCATCCCGACCAGCTCTGATCGATTCAGCCCAATCGATTCAGCCCAGTAGGGCGTCCTCCAGGCGGTCCAGCGGCACGGCATCCAGATAGGCCTCAAGCGTTTGCTGGTCCACGCCGCTGCCCTCCACCTGTACCTGGATGCGCGTGCCCACCAGCAGCAGGATGCGGCTCGTGCCGCCTTCGTGCAGCTCCAGCACGCCGCGGTGGCCGGCGCGGGTGTAGGGGGTTGCGCTCGGGCTGGCCTGCATCAGCGTTGTGAGCATGGACAGCAGCGGGGAGTCCGCTGTGATGCTGACCGTGACGCTGGCGCCGTTCTCCCGGCGGTAGGTCCGCATCAGGTTGTTGCCGGTGAGCATCGCCGCAATGCCGCCGGCGTCGCTTACCGGGTCCTCTGCGGTCCAGCCGGGCAGGGGTGGCGGCAGCAGGTCCAGCTGCTCCGCCTTGAGCTGCTCCTGGATCTGCGCGACGGCGAACTCCAGCGCCTGGATGGCGACCTGCTCCTCGCCTGCCTCGTAGGCGCGCTTGGCGGCGTCGATCTGGTCCGTGACCGGGTCGGCGTGGGCGGTTGCTGCGACCACCAGGGCCGCGGCAGTGAAAGCGATCAGGCGTGACATGACACCGGCTCCATGCGGGATGACTCAGGACTGCTGCGGGAACGGCCCGCCGACCGGTATGCGGCAGCCCCTGGGCCAGCACCTGCCGAGCATCGGCCTTGATGCGACCGCTCCAACCCTATCCGGCGCAAGTCTAATGGATTTCCACAAAGGACACGATGCCCTTTGCGCGCGCTGCCCGGGCCAACCGTTGGAGTTGTGATGCCGGTCGGGTTGCGCGGTGCTCAGTACAGGAGCCGGGAGAGCTTGGCGCGGTAGGTCTTCACCAGCGGATCATCGCCCAGCAGGTCGAAGACCATCACAATGGCTTTGCGGGCGGCATCGTCGCCGTAGCCGCGATCGCGCTGCATGACTGTGAGCAGGTTGTCCAGGGCCGCCTGGTAGTCACCTGCGAGCACCTGCTGCGCGGCGAGTCCGTAACGCGCGGCGCTGTCGCCGGGGTCAGCGGCGAGGCGGGCCTCGCACGCCGCCGGCGACGGCGCCTCGGCCGCGGCCTCCGCAAAGGCGATCTGTCCGTGCAGCTGCGCGATCTCGGGGTCGTTGGCGAGCTCGATGGGGGTGTGCGCCAGCATGTCGGCCGCGGCGTCGTGCTCGCCCCGGGCCAGTGCCAGGCGCACCTCCAGCGGAAACAGGCGGGTGTTGTCGGGGTCTTCGGCCCGCAGCTCGGCGAGCAGCGAGGCGGCGGCCTCCAGCTCGCCCCTGGCTATCGCATCGGCGGCGGTGGCGATGCGGCGGTCGCTCTCGCTTTCGACGTGGCGGGCCAGGAAGTCGCGGATCTGGCCCTCCGGCAGCGCGCCCATGAACTGATCCACGGGGCGGCCGCCCTTGAACAGCTGCACCGTCGGCAGGCTGCGGATGCCGAACGCCGCCGCCAGGGCCTGCTCGGCTTCCGTGTCCACCTTGGCGAGCAGGAAGGCGCCGGCAAACTCATCTGCGAGCTTGGCCAGGAGCGGCATCAGCTGGCGACAGGGTGCGCACCAGTCGGCCCAGAAGTCCACCAGCACGGGGCGCTCGGCGGAGCCGGCGATGACCACCCGCTCGAAGTCGGCTTCGGTGACGTTGATCACGTGCGGTGACTCGGCCATGCAGTGCTCCGGATGTCTGGCAATTGCTCACGCGGTGGAAAATAATTGGTCAGTGACGCCGATTCAAGCAGGGCGCCCGCGAGCCGCGGGTGACCAGAGGAAACTGCCCGGAGGAGAGCGCCATGGCCGATCCGCTGCACCTCGTCTGTCCGCATTGCGATGCCGTCAACCGGGTCCCCGGGGCACGGCTGACCCAGGGGCCTGCCTGCGGCAAGTGCCATCGACCCCTGTTCGACGGCCACCCGGTGGCGCTGGACGAGGCGCGGTTCGAGCGCCACATCGCCCGCAGCGATGTGCCGGTGCTGGTGGACTTCTGGGCGCCCTGGTGTGGCCCATGCCGGATGATGGCGCCCGCCTTCGAGGCCGCGGCCGCACGCCTGGAGCCCAACGCCCGACTGGCCAAGGTGAACACCGAGGAGGCGCAGGGGCTTGCCATGCGCCACGGCATCCGCTCGATTCCGACGCTCGCGGTGTTTCGCGGGGGGCGGGAGCTGGCGCGCCAGGCGGGCGCCATGGACACGGCACAGCTGGTGCGCTGGATGCAGCCGTATCTCTAGCGGCGGCCCAGCCGGCGGGGCGCGGTCACGGCTGCGGGCCTCTCGCAGCCGCAGGCCCGTCAGGCGGTCCCGCTGCATCTGCCCCCGGGCAGCCCATGTCCGGCCCGCCGCTGTCGTGCGCCGTCGCCCGCAGGCGGACACAGCCGGCGGGGCGCGTGGACAGCATCTGGGGCATCCATTAGTATCTCGCGAGCGCTGTCCCCTGCGCCGGCATGGGCGGCAGCGCACTCTTGGCACGACGCTGCGGCTCGGCACGGTGACAGGCGGGATGGCCGGCACCGCGAAGACGCCTGCGTCATAGTGCGCCCCATTGGCCGACCCACAGCTCGCCCACGCTTCGCCCGGAGGTCCCCGTTGCACCAACCCGCCGTTCTGGTTCTGGAGGATGGCTCGATCTTCCGCGGCGTCTCCACAGGTGCGGCGGGCGAGGCCGTCGGCGAGGTCGTGTTCAACACGGCCATGACGGGCTACCAGGAGATCCTGACGGACCCGTCCTACGCCCGTCAGCTGGTGACGCTCACCTATCCGCACATCGGCAACACCGGCGTCAACGACGAGGACGAGGAGTCCGCCCGCGTGCATGCGGCGGGGCTGGTGGTCCGGGACGTGCCGGCGCGCACCAGCAACTGGCGCCGGACGCAGGACCTGCCTGCGTACCTGCGCGACCAAGGCGTCCCCGGCATCGCCGACATCGACACCCGCAGGCTCACGCGCATCCTGCGCGAGAAGGGCGCCCAGAACGGCTGTCTGCAGGCGGGCGGCGGCATTGACGAGGCGGCGGCGCTGGCTGCGGCGCGGGCCTTTCCGGGGCTCGCCGGTATGGACCTGGCGCGGGAGGTCACCACTGCGTCCACGTACAGCTGGACCGCCGGCCTGTGGTCGCTGGAGCTGGGGCAGGGGGCGCCCGTCGCGGCGGACGACCCGTCGCTGCGGTTCCACGTCGTCGCCTACGATTACGGCATCAAGCGCAATATCCTGCGCATGCTCGCCGCACGCGGCTGCCGCATTACGGTGGTGCCCGCCGAGACCCCGGCGGCGGAGGTGCTGGCGCTGCGCCCGGACGGCGTCTTCCTGAGCAACGGCCCGGGCGACCCGGAGCCCTGCGACTACGCCGTCAAGGCCATCCGCACCCTGCTGGACGCGGAGATTCCGCTGTTCGGCATCTGTCTCGGGCACCAGCTGCTGGGTCTCGCCTGCGGCGCCCGCACCGTGAAGATGAAGTTCGGGCACCATGGTGCGAACCACCCGGTGGTGGACCTGGCGACGGGCACCGTCATGATCTCCAGCCAGAACCACGGCTTCGCGGTGGACGAGTCGACGCTGCCGGCGGCGGTGGCGGCGACCCATCGCTCGCTGTTCGACGGCTCGCTCCAGGGCATCCGCCATCGCGAGCGTCCCGCGTTCAGCTTCCAGGGCCATCCGGAGGCGAGTCCAGGTCCGCACGATGTGGCACCGCTGTTCGATGCCTTCATCGCGGCCATGGCCGAGCGGCAGTGATGCCGCGGCCGCCGGACGCACACCCGGGATGACAGCGACCACGTGCCTCTGCGGCGCCTGATTCGCCCGCACCGGAATAAGCCATTCGCCGCCGCAACCGTCAGCCCCTGCGCCCACTGCGACCGGGACCGATGGTGCAGCGGGTCAGTGAACACAGACAGCCAAGCCAGCGGTCATGCCAAAGCGCACCGACATCCACAGCGTGCTCATCATCGGCGCCGGGCCTATCGTTATCGGCCAGGCCTGCGAGTTCGACTACTCCGGCGCGCAGGCCTGCAAGGCGCTGAAGGAGGAGGGCTTCCGGGTCATCCTGGTGAACTCCAACCCGGCCACCATCATGACCGACCCGGAGATGGCCGATGCCACCTACATCGAGCCCATCAACTGGCGCGTGCTGGAGCGCATCATCGAGCGCGAGCGCCCGGACGCACTGCTGCCCACCATGGGCGGCCAGACCGCGCTCAACTGCGCCCTGGACCTGGCCCGCGAGGGCGTGCTGGAGCGCTTCGGCGTCGAGATGATCGGCGCCACGCGGGAGGCCATCGACAAGGCCGAGGACCGGGATCTGTTCCGCCAGGCCATGCGCCGCATCGGTCTGGGCCTGCCGCGCTCGGCCATCGCCCACAGCCTGGAGGAGGCGCAGCAGGTGCAGGCGCAGGTGGGCTTCCCGGCCATCATCCGCCCGTCTTTCACCATGGGCGGCAGCGGCGGCGGCATCGCTTACAACGCCGAGGAGTTCGACGAGATCTGCCGCCGCGGCCTGGACCTCTCGCCCACCAGCGAGCTGCTCATCGAGGAGTCCGTGCTGGGCTGGAAGGAGTTCGAGATGGAGGTGGTCCGCGACCATGCGGACAACTGCATCATCATCTGCTCCATCGAGAACTTCGACGCCATGGGGGTGCACACGGGCGATTCCATCACCGTCGCCCCGGCGCAGACGCTCACCGACAAGGAATACCAGATCATGCGCGACGCCTCTCTGGCGGTGCTGCGCGAGATCGGTGTGGACACCGGCGGCTCCAACGTGCAGTTCGCCATCAATCCGGAAGACGGGCGGATGATCATCATCGAGATGAACCCGCGCGTCTCCCGCAGCTCGGCGCTGGCCTCCAAGGCCACCGGCTTTCCCATCGCCAAGGTGGCCGCCAAGCTCGCCGTCGGCTACACGCTGGACGAGCTGCGCAACGAGATCACCGGCGGTGCCACGCCGGCCTCCTTCGAGCCGAGCATCGACTATGTGGTCACCAAGATGCCGCGCTTCGCCTTCGAGAAGTTTCCGCTGGCGAACTCGCGCCTCACCACGCAGATGAAGTCCGTGGGCGAGGTCATGGCCATCGGTCGCAGCTTCCAGGAGTCCCTGCAGAAGGCCCTGCGCGGGCTGGAGACGGATCGCGACGGCCTGAATCCGGTGATCAATCCGGCCGATCCCAAGGCCCCCGACATCCTCCGGCGCGAGATCCGCCAGCCCGGGCCGGACCGGATCTTCTACCTCGCCGACGCCATGCGCCTCGGCTGGCCGCTGGACGAGATCCAGGCCCTATCGGGCATCGACCCCTGGTTCCTGGCCCAGGTGGAGGCGCTGGTGGCGCTGGAGGGCGAGGTGAAGGCCGCGGGCAGCGCGGGGCTGGACGCGCAACGGCTGCGGATGCTGAAGCGCCGCGGCTTCTCGGACAAGCGCCTTGCCAAGCTGGTGGGCGGCACCGAGGCCGGCATCCGCCGGCTGCGCCACGAGCACGGCATCCGCCCGGTGTACAAGCGGGTGGACACCTGCGCCGCGGAGTTCGCCTCCGCAACCGCGTACATGTACTCCACCTACGAGGAGGAGTGCGAGGCGGCGCCGTCGAGCCGGCAGAAGATCATGGTCCTGGGCGGCGGGCCGAACCGCATCGGCCAGGGCATCGAGTTCGACTACTGTTGTGTGCACGCGGCGCTGTCGCTGCGTGACGACGGTTTCGAGACCATCATGGTCAACTGCAACCCGGAGACCGTCTCCACCGATTACGACACCTCCGACCGGCTCTACTTCGAGCCGCTGACCCTGGAGGACGTGCTGGAGATCGTCGCCGTGGAGCAGCCCCTCGGCGTCATTGTGCAATACGGCGGGCAGACCCCGCTCAAGCTCGCGCGGGACCTGGAGGCCGCCGGCGTGCCCATCATCGGCACCTCGCCGGACTCCATCGACCTGGCCGAGGACCGCGAGCGCTTCCAGCGCCTGGTGCACGAGCTGAGCCTGAAGCAGCCGCCGAACGCCACCGCCCGCAGCGAGAGCGAGGCCATGGAGCAGGCCGCCGCCATCGGTTATCCACTGGTGGTTCGCCCGTCCTACGTCCTCGGCGGTCGCGCCATGGAGCTGGTCTACGACGACCTGGAGCTGGCCCGCTACATCCGCAATGCCGTCAGCGTCTCCAATGCGGCTCCGGTGTTGCTGGACCGCTTTCTGGACAATGCCATCGAGGTGGACGTGGACGCGGTCTGCGACGGCGAGCGGGTACTCATCGGCGGCATCATGGAGCACATCGAGCAGGCCGGCGTGCACTCCGGGGACTCCGCCTGCTCGCTGCCCCCGTACACCCTGTCCGGGGCCGTGCAGCAGCGCCTGCGCGAGCAGATGACGCAGCTCGGGCTCGCCCTCGGCGTGCGGGGTCTGATGAACGCCCAGTTCGCCATCCAGGACGATGACATCTACATCCTGGAGGTGAATCCGCGGGCCTCGCGTACGGTGCCCTTCGTCTCCAAGTCCATCGGTGTCCCGCTCGCCAAGGTGGGTGCCCGCTGCATGGCCGGCCGCAGCCTGGCCGAGCAGGGGCTGGAGCAGGAGGTCACGCCGCCGCGCTGTTTCGTCAAGGAGGCCGTGTTCCCCTTCGTCAAATTCCCCGGTGTGGACACGGTGCTGGGTCCGGAGATGAAGTCCACCGGCGAGGTGATGGGCATCGGCGGCAGCTTCGCCGAGGCCTTCGGCAAGGCCGTGGAGGGGGCGGGGCAATCGCTGCCCAAGCCCGGCAAGGCCATGCTCAGCGTGCGTGCGGCGGACCGGGTGCGGGTGGTGGCCGTGGCGCGGGTGCTGCGCGAGCTCGGTTTCGCCCTCTACGGCACCCACGGCACCGCGCGGGCGGTGCGTGAAGCCGGTATGGACTGCGTCGGTGTCAACAAGGTCAAGGAGGGGCGCCCGCACATCGTGGACATGATCAAGAACGACGAGATCGCCTTCATCGTCAACACCACCGAGGGCGCCCAGGCCATCGCCGACTCCGCCGAGATCCGCCGCGCGGCACTTCAGCACAAGGTGAGCTACACCACCACCATCGCGGGGGCGGAGGCCACCTGCATGGCGTTGCGCCAGGGCGATCTGCTGAACGTGAGTCCGTTACAGGCGCTTTACTGACCCAGGTGCCGGCGCTAGGCTAAGGCCCTCTCACGCGTCCGGCGCGCTGCAAGGTCGGGATCGCGCCGGGCTGCCCGTTGCAGCCGGCGCGGCCGGCCCGTGACTGCCAGCTCGCAACAGCCGGCCTGTCAACGGCATCGGCACTCGGCGCCGGAGCACCTCCGAACGCAACCCAAACAGCACGCCGCGGCTCGCAGACGTACCGTGGCGCGGAAGAGGATTTCACAGATGAGCCAGGTACCTCTCACGGCCAGGGGCGCTGAGCAATTGCGCGCCGAACTGGAGCACCTGAAGAAGATCGAGCGTCCGCGCATCATCGAGGCCATCGCCGAGGCGCGGGCCCACGGCGACCTCAAGGAGAATGCGGAGTACCATGCCGCGCGCGAGCAGCAGGGCTTCGTCGAGGGCCGCATCAAGGATATCGAGGGGAAGCTCTCGCATGCGCAGATCATCGATGTGTCGCAGTTGCCGCGCACGGGCAAGGTGGTCTTCGGCGTCACCGTGGACGTGCTCGATGTGGACAAGGACGAGGAGCACACCTTCATCATCGTCGGCGACGACGAGGCGGACATCAAGCAGGGCAAGATCAGCATCAGCTCGCCCATCGCCCGGGGCCTGATCGGCAAGGGCGAGGGCGATGTGGCCCTGGTGGATGCACCCGGCGGCAAGCGCGAGCTGGAGGTGCTGGAAGTCCGTTACGAATAGCCCATGCCTGTCATGCGACCCACCCAGACTGCATCTCCCCGTGACCGGCAAGCCCCTGCCGGCGCCTGCCGGGCGCGGGTGACCCTTATGCATCGGTGCCTTGTCCTGCTGTTCTGCCTCGCCGTCGCGGCGCCGGCCCAGGCGCTGCGCTGCGGCACCAATGTCGTGAGCGAGGGCGACAGCACCTTCAAGCTGCTCAAGACCTGCGGCGAGCCGACGCTGCGGGAGACCACCGAGCGCAAGATCCCCTACCAGATCTACGACCGGGTGCAGGGCCGCACCATCACCGCTTATGACAGCGTGCCCGTGGAGATCTGGACCTACAATTTCGGTCCGCGGCGCTTCATCCAGCGCATCACCATCGAAGACGGCCGCATCAAGCGCATCGAAAGCGGCGGCTACGGCTACTGAGCCGGGTTATACAGGAGCGCTGTATCGGGGGACCGGGTGCCCTGGTCAGGGGGGCGGCTGCCCGGCATGCACGCCCTTCGACGGGCTGCCTATACTTGGCGTTGATCGTTTGCAGCTGACTCTCGTGCCGGCGGCCTCCGCGCGTGGTCTGCGCAAAGTCCGGCTGCGTGCGTCGTGAATGGCGGCTCCGAATGGAGGCGCCGGCTCATCTGCTTGTCCAGGAGGACACCTGCATGTACGTGGTCACCAACCGTGAAGTGCGCGAAACCAAGCCCGGCGCACCCGAGGACCTCGATATCTTCGGCAAGCGGCCCAACCGCGACGGCCCCAATGAGCTGCGCATCGTACGTGTAGAGCATGACGGCAACGACTGGACCGCCGAGACCCTGAAGGACGAGCTTTTGGTGCGCGAGGCCCGCGCGCTCAAGGAGCAGTGGAACCTGGACATCGACCCGAGCGAGGTCCGGCATGCGAGTCTTCAGGTGGCCTGCGAGCTGTACGAGCAGACCCAGACCACGGGCCGCAATCTCGTCGTCTATGTGCACGGCTACAACAACGATATCCGCGATGTGGTGGAGACGGCGGCGCAGATCGAGGCGGACCACGGCGTCATCTGCCTGGTGTTCAGCTGGCCCGCCAACGGCGGCGGTCTGGTCAGCGGTACCGTCGCCTACCGCCGGGACAAGAAGGATGCCCGGGCCTCCATGGACGCGCTGAACCGCTTCTTCGAGAAGGTGCAGTTCTTCCACGAAACGCTCACGGCGGGCATGCGCGAGACGCTGCGCCGCAAGGCCGCCGAGCGCCATCCGGACAACCCCGACCGCACTCAGGCCCTGTATGCCAAGCTCTGCAGCGAGCAGTGCGCCACCAAGCTCAGCCTCGTCTGCCACAGCATGGGCAACTATGTGCTCAAGTATGCGCTGCGCCCGAGCATGGCCGGCGCCCGGGCGCTGATTTTCGACAACGTCTGCCTGGTGGCGGCGGACGCCAACAACAGCGGACACGAGTCCTGGGTGCAGGCGCTGGATGTGCGCAACCGCGTCTACGTCTTCATCAACGAGGAGGACTTTGCGCTCAAGTGGTCGCGGCGCAAGCCGGGCGAGGAGCAGCTGCCGCGCCTCGGGCACTACGTCAAGAACCTCGTGGCCGCCAACGCCTTCTATGTCGATGTTACCCATGCCGAAGGCGTCGGCGAGGCACATGGCTATTTCGTGGGCGAGGTACCGGCGGCCAACGCGGCCCTGAAGCAGCTCTTCACCGCGGCGCTGAACGGCGGCAGCCCGGAGTCCATGCCTGACACCATGCTGGCGTTCGCCGCCGACCTGAACCTCTACCGGCTCACCGGCGGCTGAGGGCGCGCACGCCCGGCGGCGGCGCCGGATCGCACTCAGGCTTGCACTCAGGCTCGCACACAGGCTCGCGATGAAGGCCCTGCTGGACCTCGACCGGCTGCTCGCCGACGGCGAGATCAGCGCCCGGCAGCACGCACGTCTGCGCCGGCACGCCGCGCAGGAGACCGCGAGTTTGGCCTACGGCCTGTTGGCGGGGCTCGGCGTCGTGGCCGTGGCGGGCGCGGGCATTGCGCTGCTGCCGGCACCGCAGACGGCCATGGCAGTGGGACTGGCAGTGGCCGCGCTCGGCCTCGCCCTTGCCTGCTTCGGCGCATCCGCCTGGCGGCTCGTGGCGACGCTCTGGGTCTTCGTCGGTACGCTGCTCACGGCGGGAGGGCTGGTGCTGGCTACCGAAGGGGCGCCGGCGGCCTTCGTGGCGGCAGCGCTGCTGCTGGCGGTGCCGGGGGTGCTGGTGCGAAGCCACCTGCTGGTGGTGCTCGCGGTGCTGGCGCTGGCCTCCGCGCTCGGCGCCAGGGCGGGCTATTTCGACGCGAGCTACCTGCTCGGCGTGGACGCCCCGGCGCTGACGGTGCTCGCCTTCACGCTGTTCGCCGGGCTCGCCTTCCTGTTGCATCTGCGCCTGCCGGCGAGCAGCTCCGGGCTGGCGCTGAGTGCCGCCCGCACCGGCGTCTTCCTGGTGAACCTCGGCTTCTGGGTGGGCTCCCTGTTCGGGGACCGGCTGGCGCTCGGTGAGGCCGAATGGGCCATCAGCCCGCTCGCCTTTGCCGTCACCTGGGCGCTGGCGCTGCTGGGCGCCGGCCTCTGGGGCTGGTGGGCCGGGCGTCGCTGGCTCGTGAACCTTTGCGCCGTATTCGGCGCCATCCACTTCCTGACGCAATGGTTCGAGCGCCTGGGGGCGGCCCCCGGCTCGGTGCTGGTGGCGGGGCTGCTGACGCTCGCCTTCGCGCTCGGCCTGCGGGTGCTGAACAGGGACGGCGGTGCACTCGGGTGAGCGCGGACCGGGGCGCGAACCGGGGCCGGCGGGCGGCCTTCGGGGTATCATATGCGATTGCTTTCGCAATCACGGAGACGCGCGTCATGGCGAGCTACAAGACCAACGAATTCAAGGGCGGACTCAAGATCATGCTGGATGGTGACCCATTCACCATCGTCGAGAACGAGTTCGTCAAGCCCGGCAAGGGCCAGGCCTTCAACCGGGTCAAGGTGCGCAACCTGAAGACCGGCCGGGTGGTGGAGAGGACCTTCAAGTCCGGCGACTCGGTGGAGGCCGCCGACGTCCACGAGACGGACCTGCAGTACCTCTACAACGACGGTGAGATGTGGCACTTCATGGACACCGAGACCTACGAGCAGCTCGGTGCCGACGCCGCCGCCGTGGGCGACGCCGCCAAGTGGCTCAAGGAGCAGGACATGTGCAAGGTCACGCTCTACAACGGTGCACCCCTGTCCGTGGAGCCGCCGAACTTCGTCATCCTGACGATCACCGAGACCGACCCCGGCGTGCGTGGCGACACCGCCACCGGCGGCACCAAGCCCGCGACCCTGGAGACCGGCGCCGTGGTCAACGTGCCGCTGTTCCTGGAGCAGGGCGAGATGATCCGCGTCGACACCCGCAGCGGCGAGTACCTCTCCCGCGCCAAGGAAGACTGACCGCCTCACTGGGCTCCGCGGTGACGCAACACCACTGGCGCCCACTCGCCACGCGCGCAGCCCTCGAGGCCCGCGCCCGGCTTCTCACCGAGCTGCGCACCTTCTTCGCCGAGCGCGGCGTCCTGGAGGTCGAAACCCCCATCCTCTCCGCCGCTGCGAACCCGGACCCCGCCATCGAGCCGCTGCACCTCGACGCCGACCTCACCGGCACCGGCAACCGGCGCTGGTATCTCCAGACCTCGCCGGAATTCCCGATGAAGCGCCTGCTCGCCGCCGGCAGCGGGCCCATCTACCAGGTCTGCAAGGTCTTCCGTGCCGACGAGCGTGGCCGGCGCCATCATCCTGAGTTCACCATGCTGGAGTGGTACCGACCGGGCTTCTCGCTGGAGGACTTGATGGACGAGGTGGCGGTGCTGGTGCGCCGCCTCGTCGGGCGCCCGGAGCTGCCGGTGGAGCGGCTTCGCTATCGCGAGCTGTTCCGGCGCCGCCTCGGCCTCGACCCCTGGACGGCGACCACGGCCGAATTGCAGGCCGCGGCCCAAGCCCGGGGCATCGCCGATGCGGACCTGCTGGCGCTCGACACCAACGGCTGGCTCGACCTGCTGCTGACGCACTGCCTGGAGCCCGACCTTGGCCGCGATGGGCTCACCTTCGTCCACGATTATCCCCCGAGCCAGGCAGCGCTCGCCCGCATCGAGCCCGGCAACCCGCCGGCGGCACGTCGCTTCGAGCTGTATTGGCAGGGCATGGAGCTCGCCAACGGCTTCGACGAGCTGCTGGACGCGGACGAGCAGCGCCGGCGTTTCCAACGCGACCTCGATGAGCGACGGGAGCTGGGCCGGGTGTCAACACCCATGGACGAGCGTCTGCTGGCGGCGCTGGAGGCAGGGGTGCCGGCAACCAGCGGTGTCGCCCTTGGCCTGGACCGGCTGCTCATGGGCATGCTCGGCGCCGACCATCTCGACGCAGTTCTCGCGCTTCCCGTCGAGTGGGCCTGAGGCTTCATGCACCTGTGCAGGTCATTCTCCGGCGGATGGTGCGCAAATTGCACCAAAACGGTGCGGCCCATCGTAGCCCGGGATGCGCCACGCTGGGGCGGTCTTCGCGCTTGCAGGGGCATAGCGCAGACGGCCAGCTTGGCCCGGCCCTTGCTTTCATTGCGGCGCCATCGCGGGCGACCCCAATGCCCGCCGCACTTGACCCGATACGGAGCCCGAACCTATGCGGAACCCCTTGCCCCTGTGGTCCACGATTTCACGACGCAAGTCCTTTGTGCTCGCCGCCGCCCTCACGGTCGGCCTTAGCGGCGGCCTGGCGCACGCCGAAGAGGAAGGCGAAGCGACCGAGGCCGCCGGCGACGAGACCATCAAGGTCGGCGTCCTGCACTCGCTCTCCGGCACCATGGCCATCAGCGAGACGACGCTGAAGGACACCATGCTGATGCTCATCGAGCAGCAGAACGAGAAGGGCGGCCTGCTCGGCAAGCAGCTGGAGCCCGTGGTGGTGGACCCGGCCTCGGACTGGCCGCTGTTCGCCGAGAAGGCGCGCGAGCTGCTGGATCAGGAGAAGGTGGCGGCGGTGTTCGGCTGCTGGACCTCGGTGTCGCGCAAGTCCGTGCTGCCGGTGTTCGAGGAGCTGAACGGGCTGCTCTTCTACCCGGTGCAGTACGAGGGCGAGGAGTCCTCGCGCAACGTGTTCTACACCGGCGCGGCGCCGAACCAGCAGGCGATCCCGGCCGTGGACTATCTGAAGGACGAGCTGGGCGTGGAGCGCTGGGTATTGGCGGGCACCGATTACGTGTATCCGCGCACCACCAACAAGATCCTCGAGGCCTACCTCAAGCAGAACGGTGTGGCGGATGAGGACATCATGATCAACTACACGCCCTTCGGCCATTCGGACTGGCAGTCCATCGTCGCCGACATCAAGCAGTTCGGCTCCGAGGGCAAGAAGACCGCCGTGGTCTCCACCATCAACGGCGACGCCAACGTGCCCTTTTACAAGGAGCTCGGCAACCAGGGCATTTCCGCCGAGGACATCCCTGTTGTGGCCTTCTCCGTGGGCGAGGAGGAGCTCTCCGGCATCGACACCAAGCCGCTGGTGGGCCATCTCGCCGCCTGGAACTACTTCATGAGCGTGCCCACGGACGAGAACGACGCCTTCATCGAGACCTGGCACACATTCATCGAGGACGAGGACCGGGTCACCAATGACCCCATGGAGGCGCACAAGATCGGCTTCGACCTCTGGGTGAAGGCCGTGGAGAAGGCCGGCAGCACCGACCCGGATGCCGTCATCGACGCCATCGTGGGGCTTGAGACCAAGAACCTCACCGGCGGCACGGCCAAGATGCTCCCCAATCATCACATCACCAAGCCGGTGCTCATCGGCGAGATCCAGGAGGATGGCCAGTTTGCCGTCGTCTGGCAGACCGATGAAGAGGTGCCCGGCGATGCCTGGTCCGACTACCTGGAGGGCTCGAAGGACCTGAAGGGCGACTGGACCGACCCCGTCAACTGCGGCAACTACAACACCAAGACCGAGGAGTGCCTCGGCGCCGAGGCCGCGGAGTAAGGGCGCGGCGTGGGTCGTCGCGGCGGGAGCGCCGGTTGTTCGAGCCCGGCTCGCCGGCGCGCGGCGCCGGCGGCTGGGCCGATGCCCCCGTTTTCGGACCAGTGCTCCCGTCATCACAGCTCCCAATGCAGGGAATCCCTCCACTGATGCGTAGATCGCGTCCATTGAGCGCAAGTGCCGGACACCTGCCCCAGGCGGGCGCCCCAAGCCAGTGCAGCAGGGCGTCGCTGTGGGCGGCGCTGATGCTTGTCTGCGGCATGGCTTGGGGGCAGTCGGCCCCGGAGTTGACGCTTGAGCAGTCCGCCATCGGTGCGGTGTCCGACGAGCAGTCGGCGCCGATGCAGCCGTCCGTGCTCACGGACGCGGCGGCTGAGTCTGGTGCATCGGCATCGGCCGAGGCAGCGCTGCAGCCGGAGGCCGCAGGCGCACGAGACACCGAAGCGACGATGTCCGGGACCACGGACCGGACTGCCGCCGCGGCCGCTTCGGCGAACGACAGCGCGGGGGCGGTCTCCGGGGCAGAGGTTCCGGCAACAGCGCAGGAGCAGCAGCCCCCGGCGTCATCGCAGGCCGCGGGCGCCGAAGCCCCGACACCGGACGAGGCCGTGGGAACGGACAGCGCGGGCGACGCAGCAGCCGTGGCGAGCGGCCCGGAGCCGCCGAGCCTCGCGGCGGCCCTGGCGAAGCTCACGGACCGCTCCTTCAAGGTCAAAGAACAGGCGGCGGCGGACATCGCCGCAAGCGGTGACCCCCGTGCCGCGGAGTTCCTGAAGGCCTTGCTTGAGGGCGACCTCTACTACCGGCGCGATGACAACCGCATCGTCTACGCCGAGCGCACCAGCGGCGGCTGGGCGCTCACGGACGCCCTCACCGGCGACGACCTCGGCAGCGTCGGCAGCCGCGACGCCCGCAAGATCACCATCAACAACCGCATGCGCAGTGCGCTGCGCACTGACATCGCCGCGCTGACGCTGGCGAGCCCGGACCCGGCGCAACGGCTGTCCGCCGCCAAGGAGATGATGGGTGACGTGGACGACACCGGCGTGGCGGCGCTGCGGGCGCAGCTGGCACAGGAGGAGGACCCCCAGGTGCGCGACGCCATCGAGCTGGCGCTGGCCGTCGCCGGCCTCCAGGCCGAGTCGCCGGCGGAGCGTATGGCGGCGGTCCAGGCGCTGGGCACCAGCCTCTATCCGGAGGCGCGTAACGCCCTGGATGACTTGATCGGCACCGAGCAGGACCCGGCCGTGCTGGCGGCGGCCGAGGCGGCGCGGGCCGACATGGCGCAGCGGGTCAAGAACATGCGCCGTCTGGAGACCGTCTTCTTCGGTTTGAGTCTGGGCTCGGTGCTGGTGCTGGCGGCCATCGGGCTCGCCATCACCTTCGGTGTCATGGGGGTCATCAACATGGCCCATGGCGAGCTCATCATGATCGGCGCCTACACCACCTACCTGGTGCAGCTGGCCATGCCCAATGCCATCGACTGGTCGCTCTTCGTGGCGATCCCGGCGGCGTTTCTGGTCGCCGGGCTCTTCGGCGTGGCCATTGAGCGGGGCGTGATCCGCTTCCTGTACGGGCGCCCGCTGGAGACGCTGCTGGCGACTTTCGGTCTCAGCCTGATCCTCCAGCAGCTGGTGCGCACGACCATCTCGGCGCAGAACGTCATTGTCGAGAACCCGAGCTGGATGAGCGGCTCGCTTCAGCTGAATCCGGCGCTGTCGCTCACCTTCAACCGGCTCTACATCTTCGTCTTCGCGCTGCTGGTGTTCGTGGCCCTGCTGCTGGTGCTGAAGCGCACGGCGCTCGGTCTTCAGGTGCGGGCCGTGTCCCAGAACCGGGCCATGGCGCGGGCTATGGGCGTGCGCTCGGCGCGGGTGGACGCGCTCACCTTCGGGCTCGGCGCCGGCATCGCGGGGGTCGCCGGCGTGGCCCTGTCGCAGCTCACCAACGTGGGCCCCAACATGGGGCAGGCCTACATCATCGACTCCTTCATGGTGGTGGTCTTCGGCGGTGTCGGGAATCTCTGGGGCACCCTGGTGGGCGGGCTCACGCTCGGCGTGGCGAACAAGTTCATGGAGCCCTGGACCGGTGCGGTGCTGGCGAAGATTCTGGTGCTGGTGTTCATCATCCTGTTCATCCAGTGGCGCCCGCGTGGGCTGTTCCCGCAGCGGGGCCGGGCGGCTGAAGGATAGGCTCTAGGGGCGAAGAGCGCGCGTATCCGTCCGGCTCCCAAGCTCCAGCGTGGGAGCCCTGGCGGACGTTCCGCCCCCGGGACCGGGACGCCAACCGGGGGAGCTTGAGATCCCATCTCGTGACACCGCAGAGCGGTGTCACGAGGTTTTCAACCGATATTTACGAACGCGGGGTTCGGTCCATTGGCGCTGTTGAAGGGTGATACCGGCGGGCAGGTGATGCTCGGCCTGCTGCTTGCGGTGGCCGTCGTGGTGCCGGTGCTGAATCTGGCCGTGCCCGAGGGCCATCCGCTGCACGTCAGCACCTACACGGTGACCCTGCTCGGCAAGTACCTGACCTATGCGCTGCTGGCGGTGGCCGTGGACCTGGTGTGGGGCTATCTCGGCATCCTGAGCTTGGGGCACGGCGCCTTCTTTGCCCTCGGCGGCTATGCCATGGGCATGTACCTGATGCGCCAGATCGGCGACCGTGGCGTCTACGGCGACCCGGTTCTGCCGGACTTCATGGTGTTCCTGGACTGGCAGGCGCTGCCCTGGTTCTGGCACGGCTTCGACATGTTTTGGCTTGCGGCGCTCATGGTTGTGCTGGTGCCCGGGGCGCTGGCCTTCGTGTTCGGTTGGCTGGCGTTCCGCTCCCGCGTCACCGGCGTCTACCTGTCCATCATCACGCAAGCGCTCACCTATGCCCTGATGCTTGCCTTCTTCCGCAACGAGATGGGCTTCGGCGGCAACAACGGTCTGACCGATTTCAAGGACATGCTGGGCTTCAACCTGCAGGCGGACAGCACCCGGGTGGGGCTCTTCGTCGCGTCGGCTGTGGCGCTGGCGCTGGGCTATCTCGCCTGCCGCTGGATCGTCACGTCCAAGCTCGGTCGGGTGGCCGTGGCCATTCGGGATGCCGAGGCCCGCACCCGTTTCATCGGCTACCGGGTGGACCGCGTCAAGGTCGCCATCTGGACCTTCTCGGCCATGCTTGCGGGCATCGCCGGCGCCCTGTACGTGCCCCAGGTGGGCATCATCAACCCGGGGGAGTTCTCACCCCTGAACAGTATCGAGCTGGTGGTCTGGGTGGCCGTCGGTGGCCGGGCGACGCTCTATGGCGCGGTCATCGGCGCCATCGTCGTCAACTACGGCAAGACCTATTTCACCGGCGCCTTTCCTGAGGCCTGGCTGTTCGCCCTCGGTGGCCTCTTTGTGCTGGTGACCCTGTTTCTGCCCCAAGGCATCGCCGGACTCTTTCGGCAGCTGAAGCGCCGCCGCAGCGGTGCGGCTGCGCAGAGCGCAGCCGCATGAGCAATATGCAAAGTCAACCGCATGATCTGCTGCTTCCCGGTCGTTCATTCGAGTGAACGGCGCAGAGGCGCAGGATCTGAAGTAAGGAGGTAACTCCATGAGCATGAGCAAAGATACGCCGCGGGACCTGCTGCGCCGCGACCGCGCCTTCAGTTTTCGGGGCCAGCGCCAGACTTGGCAGCAGTTCCGGGAGTCCATTCGCCGCGACCGACAGTTCCAGTTCGTGGTCAAGGCGAAGGGGCGGAAGCAGGAGGATTGAGCTTGAGTCAGATGGTCGACAACGGGCGCGACCTGCTGCATCGGGACCGCGCCTTCGACTTCAGTGCCCAGCAGCGGGCGTGGCTCCAGTTCAAGGAGAGCATGCGCCGGGACCGGACCTTCGACTTCATGGTCAAGGCCAAGGACCTGGAGCTGGACGTGAGCCATGGCCCGATCCTGTACATCGAGGACCTGAACGTGAGCTTCGACGGCTTCAAGGCCATCGATCATCTCAATTTCTATGTGGACGCCGGCGAGCTGCGCTGCGTCATCGGTGCCAATGGCGCCGGCAAGACGACCATGATGGACATCATCACCGGCAAGACGCGGCCTGACTCCGGCAGTGTGTACTTCGGCCAGAAGATCGACCTGCTCAGGCTCACCGAGCCCGAGATTGCGGAGATCGGCATCGGCCGCAAGTTCCAGAAGCCCACGGTGTTCGAGCACCACACGGTGTTCGAGAACCTGGAGCTTGCCATGGCCGCCGACAAGCGCGTCTTCCCGACGCTGCTGGCGCGGCTCACCGCGGCACAGCGGGAGCGCATCGACGAGGTGCTGGAGACCATCGGCCTCACCGAGCACGCTCGCCGCGAGGCGGGCAGTCTGTCCCACGGGCAGAAGCAGTGGCTCGAGATCGGCATGCTGTTGATGCAGGACCCACTGCTGCTGCTGGTGGACGAGCCCGTCGCGGGCATGACCCACCAGGAGATGGACCGCACCGCGGAGCTGTTGCTGTCTCTCCAGGGCAAGCATTCCGTCGTCGTCGTGGAGCACGACATGGACTTCGTGCGCTCCATCGCCCGCCGCGTCACCGTGCTGCACCAGGGCAGCGTCCTCGCCGAGGGGAGCATGGACCAGGTGCAGAACGACCCGCGGGTGGTGGAGGTGTATCTGGGTGAGTAGACTCCGGCCAGGGTTTCCGCACCACGACACCGCCCGAACAGCCAGCATGGCCAGCGACTACGACGCCGACTTTTACGCCTGGGCGCTGGAGCAGGCGCGCCTGCTGCGCGCAGGCCGCTTCAGTCAGCTCGACGTCGAGCACGTCGCCGAGGAGATCGAGGACTTGGGCAAACGGGAGCGCCGGGCGCTGCAAAGCCGGCTCGGGGTGTTGCTGGGGCATCTGCTCAAGTGGCGCCATCAGCCCGACTATCCGAACCGCAAGTCCTGGCGTGCGACCATCAATACCCAGCGCCGGTCACTGGCACAGCTGCTGGATGAGAATCCGAGCCTGCGCGCCGGGCTGGGGCAGGTCATCGAGCGGGCCTATGCCGATGGTGTGGACCTTGCCGTTGCAGAGACGCCGCTCGACTACGACGCCTTTCCGGCCGCTTGCCCCTGGACCATCGACGAGATTCTCGGTGACCATTGGCCGCAGGCGGCGCCGGCCTGAGCCGCTCGGGTCATGTCCGCAGGGTCCGCTCTGCGGATCATTCGCAGTGAAGGTCAGCGCTGCAGGCGCATTGACTGAAGATTGCAGGATTGCGTGAGGATGACTCGCGCTGATTCGCCGTCGGAAGCTGATACATCGATGCTCACGATCAACGCGCTGAACCAATACTACGGCGAAAGCCACACCCTCTGGGACCTGAACGTCGAGGTTCCGGCGGGGGAGTGCACCTGTGTCATGGGCCGCAACGGCGTCGGCAAGACCACGCTGATGCAGTGCATCATGGGGCTGCTGCCCCTGCGCGGAGGCAGTATGGACTTCATCGGCCGGGACATCGCCAGGCTGCCGGCGGAGCGCCGCGCCGAGCTCGGCATCGGCTATGTGCCCCAGGGCCGGCAGATCTTCCCGCTGCTCACGGTGCAGGAAAACCTGGAGATCGGCCTGCCGGCGCGCGTGGACGGCAAGCGCGAGGTGCCCGCCTACATCTTCGACCTCTTCCCGGTGCTCAAGGACATGCTGCGCCGCCGCGGCGGCGACCTCTCCGGCGGCCAGCAGCAGCAGCTCGCCATCGGCCGCGCCCTGGTCATCGATCCAAAGCTCCTGATCCTGGACGAGCCCACCGAGGGTATCCAGCCCAACATCGTCCACGAGATCGGCGACATCATCCGCAAGCTCATCGACGACCTGGGGCTCACGGTGCTGCTGGTGGAGCAGAAGCTCCCCTTCGCCCGCCGCGTCGCCGACCGCTTCGTCATCCTCGACCGCGGCCGGCTCATGGCCGCCGGCCCCATGCCGGAGCTGAGCGATGAACTGGTGAAGCAGTATCTGACCGTCTAACGTCGAGAAGCCGGATCGCAGACGCCCGGCGAAGGGTCAACCAGCGTGCCTGTCGGCGCGGCGGCTTATTGTCTACTGGATCGCATCGGCTCTGGCATACGCTTGGCAGGTCGCCCTTGGCCCATGGCACGGCGCTTGGACGCGGCGGGCTCAACCGGGTCATGGCACGCAGGAAACTTGGTATCGCGGGCTGCGGAAACTGCGTCCATTCACGCCCAGTTCATCGTATTTTCGATCAGTAGCCGGATCGCCTCGACTTGCGCGACCGCGCTGCACATGGCGCCCAGCGCCCCCACGATCTGCGCCGTGGGCTCGCCGTCAGGCGGCTGGTGCAACGGTATCGTGACGCTGCCGATCTCGATCAGATGATCCTGGCGTTCTTGAGCTGTTTGCGGTACACCAAGATCCGCATAGGTGCTGATCTCTCTCGGCAGCCCTCGGAGTTGACTGCCTTGGTCGGCGAGAAGCTCGACCGGTTCGTCGCGCCTGCAATGGCCAAGGATGAGTAAGCCAGCCCAGGCTCCCCCTCGTTTCCTGCAGTCGTCCGCAGCTGTGTCGCCGGGTCTCTCTCACGGCAGACCGGGCATTCTCTGAATCTCCGGTCGTGGCGCCAGCCCATAGGGCCACTGACAGGTCATTTCCGGCCCGGCGTGGATGCCGGGCCAGTCCCATACCAACGGCTGGTTGGCCGGCAGCACGCGCCTGCGCAGAGGTGGCGGTCATGATGGCCGCTGATCCACTGCCCGGCTGTAGTTGCGGCGTTCTCTTAAACATTCCTCCAGTGACGGTATCAATCATTGGGCCGGGAGCAGGTTGTTGTCAGACTGCTGGAGGACTTGACGCCTGCAACAGAGATCGCCTGATGCCGTCAATCCAGTCTGCGCTAACATTCGAATTAGCATTATTTTTTTGAATCTGGAGATGCAGTCGTGCGACGTCGTGTTGCCTTTGTCGCAGCATGGCGAAGCCGACAAGCATGTGCGAAGAGCCGAGCACGGACGGTCGCTGAGCGTCGATGATGCAACAAGCGCAATGGGGGAATTGCGCACGGTTGATCGCTGTTCAGCGCTTACCGGTCAGAGGTTCCCCCATTTACCTGCCATCCCGGTCTTCGATCACCACGCCAAAAAAACCATCCCGCCAGATCAGCCACGAGCCCGCAGGGAACAAGTCCTTCCTCCAGTGCGGCAACAGGTAGGTCCGTCTACAGGTATCCGCATATACTAATTTGCGTAATCTCTCGTCGGCTTTGCAGGGCATATAGAGCAAGTGCGCAAACACCTGTGCAGCCGCAGGCGCAGCACCGCGGCCGTTCCGTTTGTGAAGAGAATCTGGGGGAGCAGGGGCGCGTCCAGACCAATCGCGCAAACCCAAGGCGACGTACGAGCAAAATGGTCCGAAAGCCTGCCGTCGCAGGGCAAAGTGACAGCAGACTGGGCACGCGATACTGACGTGCCGTGAATACTTGTGTCAGGCTGAACAATCGGAGGCGCCTTGGCGAATGATCGGAAGTGATTTGTTGTGGTTTCATGAAGATTAGGCAACTCATGTTGTCGGCGATGGACAACTCTTGAAGCGGGAGGACACCGATCGTGACGATTCGATATCTATCGACTCAAGCTGTTACGGCTTTGATAGCCGGCACACTTGTAACCGCGGCCGCATCAATCAGCGCAGAATACGTGGAGCCGGATGCCAAGCGCATCCGTCTGGACTATCCGCTGAGATCTGATACCGCCGGTATCAACACCATGGAAGACTGGTTGGTCAATCATCCGACCACATATGCGCTGAACCCTGTCAACTTGCGCGCCGGATTCCACCCGGATCGCTCCGATCCCGATGAGAAAGGCGGAGACTACGATGTGGTCTATGTCTTCCCCGATGCGGCCACTGCGAACGCCTGGTGGGACCCGACGCTGAGCGATATGCCGCCGAACGAGATCCCGGATGACGCCGTCGCCTTGATCCACTGGGAGCTCGATAACGGCAGCGGCTCGTTCCCGGGTATCATGTCCAAGTCGGATGTCGAGGGTTTCAAATCGCGCAACTGCATCATGGCCGCGGGCGACGAAATCCCAGATCCCGAGGATCCTCTGGGTATGATCGAGAAGACCTGCAGTAACCCGCAAGGGACTGCCAAGCGCTTCAAGATGAACGTGCTGAAGGCGGACGTGCCGATCGACCTGGTATACAACGTCGAGCCGGCCGAGTTGACCTACACGAATTACGACTCGCTGCCGACGTTTGACGGCGTCGAGGAGTCAGGTCGCATCTACCGCGCTCTGCAGAAATGGAACAATACCACTGCGATGGATTCGGCGAGCGAGGAGCGCGACGGTGTGCGCATTGCCGGCTTCAGCCTCGCGCTCGGACAGGGCGTCGGCGGCGCCTTTGAGCCTATCCCGGATGCGCAAGGCTCCGGGCTCGAAGTGGACAAGGCGCTTGGCTTTGAGCTGCGACCCTGCATGCCGGACCACTTCTTTGACGTGCTGCGCGGAGGTCCGAATGTCGGCAGCAATCCGTGCTCGGACCAAGTCGACTCCACCGGCCAGCGCCTGCCGCAGGAGATCTGGCTGGAAGAGGAATACGCGACCTTCTCGCCGGCGATGTTCTCCTTCGTCGATGACAAGCGCAGGCCACTCGGCGGGTTCTGGGACAAGCGCCCGGCCGGCATCTACCCGCCCGCGGTCCAGGCGCTGGGCCTGCTCGACAGCGGGTATTTCGACAGTGACGACAATGTTTACTGGGACAGCCGCGTCGATGGCGCGTTGGCGCTGGCAGGTTATGTTGGTGCCACCACGCCCAACTACTTCGATCTGATCGTCACGCAGCTCATTGAGAACAGCGTCACAACGCTCGATGATGTGCCGATGCCGAACCCGTTCGGCTATCTTGCGTTCCAGGGCGTACTGTCCGACGAGAGTTACGGCGGGTTCGGTGACTCCGGTATCCTGCCGCAGGGCATTTATCGAGACGATGACGGTGACCCTGCGACCGAAGGCAGCCTGATCGCGTGGTGGGATGGCGTGCAGTACCGCTGGGGCATCGATGGTGAGGTGTTCGACGGTGTAGTCGAGCCGGATGAGGCGTACAGCCCCGTCGATCTTGCCGATCTGCAGGAGTGGGCACTGAATCCGTTGCAGGAAGAACCGGACTTCGACCGCTACCCGGATACGGGATTCCCACCTGGCCCGTTGTACGAGCTTGGCGTCAATGACGATTTGGGTGGTCTCAACATCGACTACTTCGTCTATCTGGGTCGCGGCTTCGACGTAGTGGCGAGCGAGACCTTCACGATCCGTATGACCCCGGTGTCAGTCGAGGCTGTGGGGATCGAGGCAGGCGACTACGGCAACGACATCCCGGCCTGGATAGACAATCCGGCGCCGCCGCTGGAAACCTTCCTTAAGAGTGCGGACGTTTTCCTGTCCCGCATCAATGTACCCAGTCAGCTGAATCTTCGCGACGACGAGAAAGAGCTGCGCCTGCGTGTCTTCGGCGATGGCGACACCATCGAGCAGGAGGCGACCGTGACCCTGACCGCGACAGTGGCGGGCGACGATGAAGAGGGTGTCGAGGTCGAGATCGAGCCGGAGAGCCGCACCAGGACCGTGGTACCCGGCGGCCGGGACACCGGTTTCGGCTTCCAGGCCGAGGTTGAGTGCGAGGAGAGCGGTGCGTACGAGATCACCTGGACAGCGATCATCGACGCGGCCGAGAACGGAGACCCCACCAACGACATGGTCGAGGCAGTGACCCTGGTGCAATGCCGGGTCGATGACGAGGGAAATAAGGAGGACAAGGACGATGACGAGGACGATGACGACGATGGAGAGGACGAGGACGAGGACGAGGACGAGGACGAGGATGAGGATGACGACGACGAAGAGGCCCGGGAGGAAGATGACGACTGACGGCAGTTGACAACGGCGTCCCTGTCAAAGGGGGAGGGGTTGATCCCCTCCCCATTTTTTGTGCGCGAGATTGAACGCCGCGGCGTCATGACGTGGCGCTGCCCGGGCGGCTGTCGCCGTGGTCCGGTGAGAGGGCGGCGAGTCCGCTCGGCGGGCTGGGCCGATGGGGAAGGACTCCGGCGCGAGGTGGAATCCAACGCGCTTGACTGAATCCGGTCCTCTGCGAAAGCGTCGCTGCCGGCGTTGTCGAAGGCAGGCAACGCAAGGCGTGTGTGCCTGCGTTCGGCGCCTCAGATCTGGGACTGCAGGTTCTTCGGCAGCGCCTTCACCAGCAGGCCGGTGACCACGGAGAAGGTGGCGGTGACGGCGGCGATCTTGGCCAGCTCCTGCGCGGGCGGCATGGTGAGCTTGAACTCGCCGCGGGCCTTGGCCTGGCCCATGTTGTAGTGGATGAGCGCCTCGGTCATGAAGACGCCGAAGGTGATGCCGGTGACGATGAGGTTGCCCACGGGGCGGTCGGCTCCTGGTTGCACAATGGTCCCTGCAAAGATAGCAGGGCCGGCGCGGCTCCGCCGGGACAGGAAGCCCATTGCGTGGCCCAGAGTGACGGCGTGCAGCTGTCGGCTCAGCGTGTGGCGCGCAGTTACAGGATGAGCCGGTGCTGCGCGGGTATCGGATCGGCCTGCGGCTCGGTCCCGGGGCTCAGTCGGCGCCCGCCGTGTCCGCGGCGGCGGCGGGCTCCGCACCATGCCCCGCAGCGGCATCGCGCTCCAGACGCATGCCCACCGCAAGGTCGACGACATAGAGCAGCATGGTCAGCGCGGGCGCCAGCAGTTGGCCCTTGAGCAGCTGGTGGATGGAGAGCGTCGTCATGATCAGGAAGACGACGATGCGCATGTCGTTCAGCGAGACGTGGAACAGGTGGCGCTCGGCATGCTCCGGATGGAGCTGGTCCTCGTCCAGCAACAGCAGGCCGGTGCGGCTCAGGGCCGACGGCAGGGCTGCCTCATGCACCGGATCGAACCAGAGCAGCACGCTGCCGGTGGCCGGGTTGATCGTGACCTCGTCGATCTCCGGGGCTGCGCTCAGTGCCTCGTACAGCGCGAGGAAGAAGGGCAGGTCGTGCCGGCGCTGCGGCAGGCGCAGGCGCAGGCGGCCGCTGCTGCGGTGGGCGATGCGTGCGGCGGCGGCGCTCACGGTGCGCACATCGGGCTCGGGTGGTCTGAACGGCTCAGGCGCCGCCGCGCGGCCCGTCCTCGGTGTCGCGGTGCATGGCGGCGAGGGCGGCCTCGCGCTCCTCACGCAGTTCGTCGCGCACCTCTGCCACCAGATCGTCCATCATTTCGCCCAGCTCCGCCGCGGTCTCTTTGCCCTTTTCCAACGCGAGGAGACCCGCCTTCACCACCGAGCGTGCCGCCGGTCGCACATAAGGCGCCAGGAAGGTCACGGCCACAGGCACCAGCACAGCGACACCGATGCCGATGGCCGTATTCCGCACCGCTTTGCTCTTGGTCAGGTTGGTCAGCTGGGGCATGTCCCGGGCTCCGTCTGCGTGCAACATCTGTGGCTCCGGGCCGGCCGGCACCGGTCCGTCGGCGCGCAGTCTAACGCAAACGACGCAGCCCGGGCGCCTGCGGTACCTGCGGCCCAGTGCTCCAATGCGGAAGTGGCGAGGTCGCCCCGGGTCTGCCGACTTCAGTAGGCACCCTGGGCCAGGCGGACTTCAGTCCACCGCTGGCAAGTGATCGGAGGGCATCGGATTTTTCGCGGCACTGCATCAGCGATGTGCGCTCCGGCAGCGGCGGTCCAGCCAATGATCGACGCTGAGATAGCGCCCCGCGCCGATGAAGAACAGCACGAGCAGCATGACGAAGTAGGTGGCGGCGAATTCGATGCCGTTGTTCAGCACCACGAAGCTGCCGGCCTCCGTCAGCCAGTCGTAGTTGCCGTGCTCGCGAAGAATCGCCTTGGCGGCAGCGAGGCGCTCGCCGGCCGGACCCACGTCCTCGAGCTGGAAGATGCCGAGCCTGGGTGATGCGAAGGCGGAGCCGGAATCGGCAATGGCCTGCCAGCCGTTCTGGATGTGCACGGTGACCATGGCCACCAGCATGGTCACCATCAGCGGGATGCTGATCCAGCGCACCGCGAAGCCCACCAGCAGCAGGACGGCACCCACGACCTCGGTCCCCGTGGCCAACGCCGCCATCAGGGTCGGGAAGGGCAGTCCAAGACCCCAATCGGGGTTGCCGAACCAGGCGACGGTGTTCTCGAAGCCCACGACCTTATTGGTCCCCGCCACCCAGAAGACGGGCGCGAGGTAGAGCCTGAGGGCCAGTGGGCCGAGGAAGTCCAGGGCGCGGGTGGCATCGAGCAGATCCTGGAGTTTGTTCAACAGCTTGATCACGGGGGTCTCTCCCAGTCTTGGCGTGGACTTGCAGAGGATTCCTCAGCAGAGACCGGGACTGCGGCTGCTTCTTGTCATGCGCGTGTATTCGATCGATCTGCCCAGGGCTGGGCATTTGTCTGGCTACCGGCGGAGTACGCCGATGTCGGCCTCTGCGACGCAGGCCGTCGCGCAAATAAGGTTACCGTCCCCGTATTGGGTCCCCTTAGTCGTGCGGGGTGCGGACGGTGGATGGGACTTAAGTATACCGTCCCCGTTACAGGGTGTAGCCCTTTGGCGCGGCCATGTCGCGGTTTGGGTTACCGTCCCCGAAATTGTTCGCGAAATTGGGGTGGTCAGGTCGTGTTGGGGCGGCCTGTGCCGAGGATGACGTCGCGCCGGCGCAGGTCGGCGAGCATCCTGGCGCCAGCGGCGATGACCTGGTCCGGTGCCGTATGGCCCAGCTCCGTGGCGATGACCTGCATGGCCTCGCGGCCGGTGCGCGGCGTGTCCTCCTGGAGCAGGGTGAGCAGGCGCTGGGTGACGGCGTTGATCTGCAGGAACTCGATGCGCTCGGCGCGGTTACGGTAGACCACCAGATGGGTGGGCGTCGCGTCCGGGGCATCCGGCTGAAAGTCGGGGCCGATGCGGTGCACCGGGAAGCGATAGCTCAGGTTCCAGGCGAGGGGGGAGATCACCGGAATACCGGTCAGCAGATCGCCGTTGGGGTCGGCGTGGGTGGGGTCGGGCTCGTCGTCGCTCACCGCCAGTGCGAGCTCGACCCATTCGTAGTGGGCCAGCTCCAGCAGGAAGGGCGGGTCATCCGTGCTCTGGTCGGCACGGGTGGTGCCGAGGTAGTCGAGAAATTCCTGCGAGAGCTCCAGGAACAGGGGGGTGGCTGCGCGGTGATGCACCATGAAGTCCCGCACCAGCGCGTCCCAGTCCACATCCGACAGTATCCGGCGCAGCACCGGAAAGGCGGCGCCGAGCAGGCCCGAGATGTTCTTGAAGAAAAGCTCCCGATAGACAGCCATGCGGCGCTCTTCCACATCCGCCGGCCGCGGCGCATGCGCCGGGTCGCGGATGTGCGCCGCGAAAGCCCGCTGCAGGGTACGGAAGTCAGCGCCCGTCGGCGCTGCTGTGACGGGCTCAGCCATGGGCCACCTGCCTGTGCTCGGGGCGGCGCTGTCGGGCTCGATGTTGGGCTTGGAGTGCGGCGATGTGGGCGACCTCGGCGTTCAGCTGCTCCAGCGGGGGGATGTTGAAGTCCCGCTCCAGCAGGGTGGGGAAGACGCCGAAGCGGGCGTAGGCATGCTCGAGCAGGTCCCAGACCGGGTCGATGACGTCGGCGCCGTGGGTGTCCACGCGCAGGTCCGGTGCCTCTTCGTAGTGTCCTGCCACGTGACAGTAAACGACACGCTCGGCGGGCAGGGCTTCGAGGAATTCGACGGCATCGTAGCCGTGGTTGATGCTGTTGACGTAGATGTTGTTCACGTCGAGCAGCAGGTCGCAGTCGGCCTCTGCCAGCACCGCGTTGATGAACTCGATCTCGCGCATCGCTTGCCCGGGGGCGGCGTAGTAGGAGACGTTCTCCAGCGCGATGCGCCGCTCCAGAATGTCCTGCACGCGTCGGACCCGGTCCGCCACGTGCCGCACCGCCGCGTCCGTGAACGGGATGGGCATCAGGTCGTAGAGGTGACCGTCGTCTGAGGTGTAGCTCAGATGCTCCGTGTAGGCGCGGATGCCGTGGATGTCCAGAAAGGCCTTCACGCGGTGCACGAAAGGCTCATCGAGTGGTGACGGCGAGCCGATGGACAGTGACAGACCGTGGCAGACGAAGGGGAAGCGCTCGGTCATGGTGCGGAACAGGCGCCCGAAGCGACCGCCGACGCCGATCCAGTTCTCTGGGGCGACTTCGTAGAAGCTCACCGCGGTGGGCGGCTGCTCGGCCGCGGCGGCAAGGAACTCCCGCCGCAGGCCGAGGCCGGCGCCCTGGACGGGGCAGCTTGGTTGGTACATGGCAACAGCCTGGGAGCGGTGTGTCTGCGTTGGCGGCCGGACCCGGCATTACGGGTCCGACCGTCTCAGGGTCGCGGGATGCACCGGGCGTGCATCGGGCGTAGGGCCCGGCGCTCAGCCGCTGTGCGCGATGGGCATCATCCCTCGCCGCACTTACCCTCGCCGCACTTGCCTTCACCGCACTTGCCTTCGCCTTCGCCCTTGTCGCCGCCGCACTTGCCTTCGCCGCACTTACCCTCGGCGCCGGCGACCTGCATGTAGCCGGCGTCGAGCTCGGTGGCGCTGAACAGCTCGTCCGCAGACAGCTCTGCGGTGGCGGCCTGGGCCGTGCTCAGGCCGCCGGCGAGCGCGGCACCGACGATGGCGGCAACAGGGGTGATGCTCTTCTTGGACATTGGATGGTCCTCGGTTTATCAAAAAATGGTCGTGGCTTGTCAGTGGTCGCGTCGGTCTGTCGCTCGGCCGCGAAGGCCGTGGTCCAAGCACGCGCGAGCGTTTTGATAACACGGAAACGGGGCCGTTACCATAGTGCGACGCTGGGTCTTTACGTGTCATCGCCTCTTAGAGACCCTCCTTGGGACTTGGTTCTTTCAAGCGTTCTGGGGGGGCAGCAAGGCGCTTTGGAGTCGATGCACCGCGCCACGGCCGCAAGCAGCCGCAGATGGCTGCGCTCGGTCGGCTGACCGCAGCGGCTGCGGCGAAGCGATGCTGGCTCAGCGATCGACCAAGGAGCCGTACCGGGCGGGCGGCCGACGGTGCCGCGTCGCCTGCTCATAGGCGTAGGCGTATTGGAACAGCTTTGGCTCGCCGAAGGGACGGGCGAGCAGTTGCAGGCCGAGCGGCAGCCCCGACGCGGTGAAGCCCATGGGCACGCTGATGGCGGGTTGGCCGCTGTGCGGGGCGATGATGGGGCTGTTGTTGCCGTGGGGGCTGGCGTCGTCGCCGACGCGCCGCGGCGGGTTGCTCCAGGTGGGGTAGACCAGGGCATCCACCTGCGACGCATCCATCGCCGTGACCACGGCGTCGAGCAGGGCCTTGCGGCGCGGGTCGCCCGCCACATCCACGCAGGGCGGCACCTGGTCGGCGGGGTCTCCGGGCGCCGCCGTCGCCCACTGCATCGCATCGGCATGCCGCGGCAGGAACAGGCCGGCGCTGACGATGGCGTCCAGCGAGCGTACGGGAGCGGCAGGTCCCAGAGTTGCCAGATAGCGGTCCAGGTCGTAGCGGAAGCGGCTGCAAAACCCTGTGCCCTCGGTGACGGCGTCGAGGCGGGGGATGGTGAAGGGGTCCACCAGTGTGGCGCCCGCGCGCTCGAGGTCGGCCAAGGCGCGCTCGAAAACGGCGGTGACCTCCGGGTCCGCCGTCTCCGTGTCGATCAGCGCCCGCAGCACCCCGAGGCGGGCGCCGCGCAGACCGTCGCGCTCGAGAAAGCGCCGGTAATCCGCGGGCACCCGCCCGCGCGCGGCTGCGGTGATGGGGTCCGCCGGATCGGGCCCCGCCAGCACGGAGAACACGATGGCCGTGTCGCGCACCGTGCGCAGCAGCGGTCCACCCACGTCGCGGTTGGTCAGCAACGGCACGATGCCGTCCCGGCTGGTGGCGCCGAGGGTGGCGCGGATGCCCACCAGCCCCGTGTGCGACGCCGGCCCGCGGATGGAGTTGCCCGTGTCCGTACCCATGCCGATGATGCCGAGATTGGCCGCGATACCGGCCGCCGTGCCGCCGCTGGAGCCCGCCGGCACGCGGGACAGGTCATAGGGATTGCGGGTCTCGCCGTGGGTGGAGCTGATGGTGCGGTAGGGACTGAAGGCCCACTCGCCCATGTTGGTCTTGGCCAGGACGATGGCGCCGGCGGCGCGCAGCCGCCGCACCATGAAGGCGTCGTCCGGCGGCAGGGAGCCCGCCAGTGCTGCGGAGCCCGCCTCCGTCGGCATGTCCGCCGTATCGAAGTTGTCCTTGAGCAGCACCGGGATGCAGTGCAGCGTGCGCAGGCGCCCGAGCCTCGCCTGCTCCGCGTCCAGCGCCCGTGCGCGGTCCAGGGCATTGGGATTGACGGCAATGATGGCGTTCAGCGCGTCCGGCGCCGACTCGGGTATCCGCAGGCGGCCCACCGGCGCCCCGGACCCGGCAGCCGATGGTGAGGGCGCCGCCAAACGTGGTTCTGTCGGCTCGCTGTCCGAAGCCTGATCCGGCGCCGGGTCATAGGCCCGGACACGCGCCAGATAGCCCCGAATCAGCCCCTCGCAGCTGAGCCGCCCGTCCCGCAGCGCCGCATGCGCGCGGTCGATGGTGAGCTCCACCAGACCCGGCGTTGCCGGCGGCGCATCCGGCCGCGCACAGCCCGACAGCACCACCACCAAAATAACGGGGACGGTAACCAAAATAACGGGGACGGTAACCTTATCTCGCCACATGCTACACCCTCCAGGGGGTCGACCTTCAGCATGGAGACACCGGCCTCAGGCGGGACCCTCGCCACCCGCGCCGTCACGCGGTTGGGGCACCTCGGGCGATGGCTGCGTCCAGTCGGCGTCAATCGCAATCGATCTCGCCGCGGCCCGGGTAGACCGTGCACTGGATGGGTGCGATGTCGGTGCCGGCGACTTCCAGCGGATAGCCCTCGGTGCTCTGCCGGGCGCGATCAGCGGCTTCGGCGCCGCGGGCCATGAATGCGACCACCCTGAGCCGGGTCACCGTGGTGGGATCGGCGATGGCGTAAGCAGCGCTGCGCTGGAGGGCGTCCCCGGACGCGGGCAACTGCGTGAAGGTTGTGGACAGCGTGAGGCCATCGGGCAGGGGCTCGGTGGGGTCCGACTCCAGGATCTTCACCAGCACGGTGGCGCAGACGTCATCCGGCCCGCTCTCGCCGGTCCAGCCGGGGACGCCCTCCGGTCGGGCGGCGGGGTCGAAGTGGTCCCGGGCCACCTGGCAGTCGCCCGGGAAGCTCAGGTCGGTGACCGACAGCACCTCCCACTTCTCGAAGCAGCCGGCAAGGGGAAGGCAGAACAGCGCGATGGCGAGCGATTTGCGAGAGATCATCGAGACCAGCTTCCTCGGTGGGCAGTCAAGGCGCCTGAGGCTGTTGCTCAGCGCTCAGGACCGGGTGGATGCGCGTGTGGCGGCGCTGCCGGGGCTCCGTTCGGACTCGCTCGGGCCGCTCAAGACTTCTCCGCCAGGCGATGCTCGAAGTGGCTCAACAACCGCGAGCGCAGGGTCTTTTCCTTGTGCTTGGCAGCAGCGGCAAGGCGCTTCTCGGCCACACCGATGAGGGTCTGCTGGGCGCCCTTGGCCTTCTCGTCCTCGGGCGTGCGCTGGGTGTATTGACCGTCGGCGTCCATGTCCCAGGCGGTGCGCTGGTCGGCGAGCTGCACGTCCAGGATCAGGCGCAGCTCCTGGCGCAGCTCCGGGTTGTCCACGGGTGCATGGACCTCCACGCGGCTTTCCAGATTGCGGCGCATCATATCGGCGGAGCCGATGAAGTATTCCTCGTCGCCGCCGTTGTGGAAGTAGAGAATCCGTGCGTGCTCCAGGAAGCGGCCGACGATGCTGATGACCTGGGCGTTCTCGCTGATGCCGGGCAGACCGGGGCGGAAACGGCAGGTGTCGCGGACGATGAGGTCCAGCTTCACACCGGCGCGGGTCGCCTTGTACAGCGCGCGAACGATGTCCGAGTCCTCCAGCGCGTTCATCTTCATCTGGATGTGGCCGCTGCCGGTGCGCTCATGCACGGCGATCTCGCGGTCGATCTTGTCCAGGATGCCGCGCTTCAGGGTGTAGGGTGCTGCTAGGATCTTGCGGTAGCTCGGCGGCGGCGAATAGCCGGTGAGATAATTGAACAGCTCGGTGAGGTCCTGGCCGACGTCCTCATCGCAGCCGAGCATGCCCAAGTCGGTGTAGAGCTTGGCGGTGCCGCCGTGGTAATTGCCGGTGCCGATGTGATAGTACCGGCGCAGCTGGGCGTAGTCCCGGCGCACCACGAAGATGAGCTTGCTGTGGGTCTTGAGGCCCATGACGCCGTAGGTAACATGGATGCCCTCGGCCTCCAGCCGCCGCGCCCAGCCGATGTTGGCGGCCTCGTCGAAGCGGGCCTTCAGCTCCACCAGCACGGCCACCTGCTTGCCGTGCTGCGCCGCCTCGATGAGCGAGTCCAGAATGGCGCCGCCGGAGGTGCGGTACAGCGTCATCTTGATGGCCAGCACCTTTGGGTCCTTGGCGGCCGTGGACAGGAAGCGCTCCACGGTGGTGGAGAAGGACTGGTACGGGTGCTGGAGCAGCAGCGGGCCATTCTCGCGGATGATGTGGAAGATGTTGCGGCGGTCGTTGCCGAGCACGGGGTGGTCGCCGGGGCGATGGGGCTTGTCGCGCAGCTCCGGGATGTCCAATGAGGCGAGCTCGAAGAGGTCCCGCTTGGCCATCATGCCCGGGACCTCATAGACATCTTCTTCTTCGTTGAGGCCAAGCTCCGCCGCGAGCATGCCGCGGTGCGTCTTGTGCATGCCCGCCTGCACCTCGAGCCGCACGATGGGCGCGAAGTGGCGCTCGCGCAGCTCGGTTTCGATGAGCTCCAGCAGGTCGTTGGCGGCCTCCTCGGTGGGCTCGACGATGGCATTGCGGGTGACGCGGAAGAGCTCGCAGCTGTCGATCTCCATGCCCGGGAAGAGCATGTCGAGATTGTTGACGATGAGGTCCTCCAGCGTCACGAAGGTGTTGACGCCGTCCACCTGGATCAGCCGCTTGCTGATGTCCTTGCTGACGGGCACCTTGATGCGGGCCATGTAGACCTCGGAGCCGCCCGGGTAGCGCAGCGTCACCAGCAGGTTCAGCGCCAGGTTGGAGATGAACGGGAAGGGGTGCGCCGGGTCCATGGCGAGCGGCGTGATCATTGGGAAAATGTCCCGACGGAAGTGCTCCCGCAGGCGCTCGCGGGCGTCCTTGGGCAGCGCGTCGATGGTCGCCAGGCGAATGTCGTGGGCTTCGAGCGCCGTCAGCAGCTCCAGAAAGATGCGGTCCTGCTCCGCCTGCATGCCGGCGAGCACGCTGCGGCATTCCTCCACCTGCTGACCGGGGGTGCGCCCGTCCACGGTGGGCGTGTGCACACCGGCGGCGATCTGCTGCTTGAGCCCGCCGATGCGCTTCATGAAGAATTCGTCGATGTTGTTGTTGACGATGGCCAGGAACTTCACGCGCTCCAGCAGCGGCGTGCGCGGATCATCCGCCTCGTGCTGCACCCGCTGGTTGAAGGCGAGCCAGGTGAGCTCGCGGTTCAGGTACAGCGTGGGGTCGTCGAGGTCCGGCGGTGCGGGTGGCGGCACCGCTTCGGTGTCCACGGCGGCGATGTCGGTATCCTCGTCGAGCACGGCGGTGGGGCTGGAATCGTTCATGGCGCAGGGGGCCTCGCGCGGGGCAGCGGTTCGCGTTGACAACAGGTTATGGTACCAATGCCGTCCGGTCGGTGCGTGGCGCTTTTGGTGCCGCCGACTCCGCCGGCCACAGGGTCCCGCCAGCGCTTGCCGCCAGCGCTTGCCGCCAGCGCTTGCCGCCAGCGCCGGCGCAGCCCGTGCCGGACGTGTTCCTCTTGCAGCCGAGAGCCTGCCATGTGCCTGCCATGAGCGACGTCACCGAGACCACCGATGAGCTCTTCGCGGGCGCCGCTCCGCCCACGGACTTCGTGTTCGATGCCCGGGTGGCGCAGGTCTTCCCGGATATGCTGCGGCGCTCGGTGCCGGGTTGGCCAGAGCTGCTGCGCCTGCTCGGGCTGGTGGCGGCGCGGGTCGCGGTGCCCGGGCGGACCATCTATGACCTCGGTGCCTCGCTGGGCGCGACCTCGGCGGCGCTGCTCGCCCGTCTGCCGCAGGCGCGCATCGTCGCCGTGGACAACGCACCGGCCATGCTGGAGGCGCTGCGGGTGCGCCTCGCGGAGCCGGTGGCGGCGGGGCGCATCAGGCCGGTCTGTGCCGACATCGCCGAGGTGCCGGTGACCGATGCCGGACTCGTGGTGCTGAACCTGACGCTGCAATTCGTCCCGCCGCCGGCCCGGCTCGACCTGCTGCGGCGCCTGCGCAGTGGCTTGGTGCCGGGGGCCGGGCTCATCCTGGTGGAGAAGGTGATCTTCCCGGATGCCGACACCGAGCGCCTGCTGGACGGCCTGCACCAGGACTTCAAGCGCGCCCAGGGCTACAGCGCGCTGGAGATCGCCCGCAAGCGTGCGGCATTGGAGGCGGTGCTGATGCCGGATGACATCGAGACCCACGAGCAGCGGCTGCGCCGGGCGGGGTTCCGGCGCATCGAGCGCTGGTTCCAGTGCCTCAACTTCATCGGCTGGGTGGCGCGCTGAGTCCGGCTCGGCAGGGCTTGGGGGCCGGGGCCGCTGCACCGGGACGAGGGCAGTGACGACGGCGCGCTTCGAGCCCTTCTTCGCCCGGCTCGCCAAGACCCGGGCGGGCGCATGGGCCGCCCCGTTGCGCCGGCTCACACACGAGCGTCTGCATCCGGCGCGCCATGGCGACCTGCCGGCCTGGCTTGCCGCGCTGGCCGGGCTGCCGGCCATCGCGGCGGGTGAGGTCCGGCTCGATGCGGCCTGTGTGTCGGTGGCGCCCCAGGCCACCATCGACGCCGCCGCCCGCGCTGCGCTGCACGCCGGGCTCGCGGCACTGCACCCCTGGCGCAAGGGGCCGTTCTGCGTGCACGGCGTCACCCTGGACGCGGAATGGCGCTCCGACTGGAAGTGGTCCAGGCTCGCAGAGGCCATTGCGCCCCTGGACGGGCGCCTGGTGCTGGATGTGGGCTGCGGCAATGGCTACTACGGCTACCGCGCGCTCGGCGCCGGTGCCGCGCTGGTGCTGGGCATCGACCCGACCCTGCGCTTCGTGCTCCAGTTCCTCGCCGTCAACCGGTACTTCGGCGAAGACCGGCTCGCGGTGCTCCCCGTGGCGGACAGGGATCTGCCGGCCGTGGATGCCGCGGGTGCGTTCGACAGCGTCTTCTCCATGGGCGTGCTGTACCACCGCCGCGATGCCGCAGCCCATCTCGCGCGGCTCCTTCAGGCGCTGCGGCACGGCGGACAATTGGTGCTGGAGACGCTGGTGCTGGACGACCCAGCACCTGACTCCGGCGCCGATCGGGTGCTGTATCCGCCGGGCCGTTACGCCCGCATGCGCAACGTCCATGCGATCCCCGGCACCACGGCGCTCGCGCACTGGGTCGCCGCCGCCGGCTTCCGCCGCATCGACGTCGTGGACATCACCCGCACCACCAGCGCCGAGCAGCGCAGCACCGACTGGATGCGCTTCGAGTCTCTGGACAAGTGTCTGGCGCCGGATGATCCGACGCGCACCGTGGAGGGCCATCCGGCGCCGGCGCGGGCCCTGCTGCTGGCGGAGCGGCCCTGATCGGCGCCGGCGTGCCTGCCGCCGAGGCGCGGCTCGACACCGTGCAGTGCCCCCTCGTCACATCAGCCATACCCAGCGGCCCGGCCACGTGCTTGACTGCGGGGGCGATGCCGCATCCCCCAAACCGCCGCCCATGGAGCATCCGCCATGCCCGCGTCCAAAGTCCTGCCTGCCCTTGTCACCGCCATCGCGCTGGCTGCGCCCACGCTGCCACTGCAGGCCGCGGAAGGCCTGCTCGTCGTGCAAAGCCCTTACGATGCGACAGCCACCATGGACAGGCTCGAAGCCGAGGTGGAGCGCCGCGGCCTCACCGTGTTTGCGCGCATTGACCATGCCGCCGGCGCCGTCGACGTGGATCTGGAGCTGAGGCCGACGCAGCTGCTCATCTTCGGCAATCCCAAGGGCGGCACGCCCTTCATGCAATGTGCCCAAAGCGTCGGCATCGATCTGCCGCTGAAAGCGCTGGTTTGGGAAGACGCCGCGGGCGACGTCCATCTCGGCTGGAACGATCCGGCCTACATCGCCGCGCGCCACGGGGTGCCGGACTGCCCGCCCGTCGGCAGGATCCAGGGGGCACTGAGGGGGATTGCGGAAGCCGTCGTCGCGCGCCAATAGGGCCGTTTGCTGGGCACGCGAGGTGTGCGTTGAATGGACACCAATCCACGTGGCAGCGCATGACCGACTTTCCCGACAAACTGCGGCTTAAGGAGCAGGCGGAGGAGGATCAATACTTCGCCCGGCGTGACCGTGAGCTCGTGGCCGCGCTGCACGCCCGCCGGCAGCAGCCGGTGGCCAGGCTGGTGAGCGGCGGGCAGACGGGCGTGGACCGGGCGGCGCTGGACGCGGGGCTCGCCGCCGGCGTGCCGGTCGGTGGCTGGTGTCCGCGCGGGCGGCTCGCCGAGGACGGCAAGATCCCGGCACGCTATCCGCTGCGCGAGACCCCGGACAGCGACCCGGCGCAGCGTACGGCCTGGAACCTGCGTGACAGCGACGGCACACTGATCCTGCACCGCCGCGGGCTCGCCGGCGGCACGGCGTTGACGGCGAACCTCGCCCGACGTCAGGGCCGGCCGCTGCTTGTGATCGATCTGAATCGGGCACCGGCGCCCGAAGACATCAGGGAATGGCTTCGCGCGCAGGGCATACGCGTGCTGAACGTCGCAGGGCCCCGGGAGTCCCAGGACCCGGGAATCGCTGCGGTGGCGCGGGCGCTGCTGCGGCGGGTGCTGGAGCAGTCCCCGGACGCAGTCGAGTCTGCCTAGGGGGCGGCGGTTGCGGTAGACTGCGCGCCTCGCGGACGTCTGCCTCCCCATGAATCTGCCCTTTGTTGTCCTGATCCCGCTCCTCGGCGCACCGCTCGCCGCCTGGGTCTCCCGTTACGGTCGCCTGCATGCCGCTTGGCTTGCGGGCGCGACGGCTGCGCTCGCCCTGGTGGTGCTGATCCCGGCCAAGCCGGCGGTGTTTCGCGGCGGCACCGAGGTTCAGTCGATTCCGTGGATGCCTGAGCTGGGCCTGGACCTGGCTTTTCGGCTGGACGGGCTCGGGATGCTGTTTGCCATCCTCATCCTGGTCATCGGTCTGCTGGTCATCCTCTACGCCCGGTACTACCTGAGCGAGTCGGACTCCACCGGCCGGTTCTTTGCCTATCTGCTGCTGTTCATGGGCTCGATGCTCGGCATCGTGCTGTCGGAGAACATCCTGCTGCTGCTGATGTTCTGGGAGATGACGAGCCTGTCGTCGTTCCTGCTCATCAGCTACTGGCAGCATCGCAGCGACGCCCGAAACGGCGCCCGCATGGCACTGGCGGTCACCGGGCTCGGCGGGCTTGCACTGCTGGCCGGCTTCCTGCTGCTTGGGGAGATGGCGGGCAGCTATAACCTCTCGGCCATTCTGACCCAGGGCGACGCCATCCGGGCGCACCCGCTCTACCTGCCCATGCTGGGGCTGATCCTGCTGGGTGCCTTCACCAAGTCGGCGCAGTTTCCGTTCCATTTCTGGCTGCCGCAGGCCATGGCGGCGCCGACGCCGGTGTCGGCCTATCTGCACTCCGCCACCATGGTGAAGGCGGGGGTGTTCCTGCTGGCACGGCTGTTCCCGGTGCTCTCAGGCACCGATGCCTGGTCCACAGTGGTCATGGGCGCGGGTCTGACCACGCTCGTCATCGGCGCTTACTTCGCGCTCTTTAAGCACGACCTGAAGGGGCTGCTGGCGTATTCCACCATCAGCCATCTTGGGCTGATCACGCTGCTGTTCGGCATCGGCACGCCGCTGGCCGCGGTGGCGGGTGTGTTCCACATCATCAACCACGCCACCTTCAAGGCGTCGCTGTTCATGGCCGCCGGCATCATCGATCACGAGTGCGGCACCCGGGACATGCGCCTCATCAACGGCTTGTGGCGCTACATGCCCTACACGGCCACGCTGGCCATGGTGGCCGCGGCGTCCATGGCCGGGGTGCCGCTGTTCAACGGTTTTCTGTCCAAGGAGATGTTCTTTCACGAGGCGGTGAACTTCCAGAAGTACACCACCTGGGACTGGCTGCTGACCGCCGGCGCGGCGGTGGCGGGTGTCTTCGCGGTGGCCTATTCGCTGCGCTTCATCCACGACGTGTTTTTCAACGGCGAGCCCCAGAACCTGCCGCGGGAGCCGCACGAGCCGCCGCGCTGGATGCAGGTCCCGGTGGAAATCCTGGTGGCCATCTGCCTGCTGGTGGGCATTCTGCCGGCGTATACGGTGGCGCCCCTGCTCAAGGTGGGCGTGGCCGGGATGCTGCAGGCGGAGCCGCCGTATTACAGCCTGGCCATCTGGCACGGGTTCAACGCGGCGCTGGTGATGAGCATCATCGCGCTGGTTGGGGGTGTGCTCGTGTATATCGGCCGCCGCCCGCTGTTCAAGATCGCGCACCGCTGGCATGGTCTGCTGGACGCCCCGGCGGTGTATGACTGGGTGCTGCGGCAGCTGCTGGCGCTGGCCGGCTTCGTGACCCGGATGCTGGACACGGGCTCGCTGCAGCGCCTGCTCGCGGTGCTCATTGTCGCGGCGCTGGCGGCCGGCGCCGCGGGCATCATCCCGCCGCACGTGCCCATCACCGGCCCCGTGCCCATCACCCTGCCGGATGCCGCCAGCGTGCTGGTGGCGGCGGCGCTGGTGCTGGCAGCGTTCGCGTCGGCGCTCGGGCATCAGCGCCGGCTGACATCGCTCATTGTGCTGGGCGCGGTGGGGCTCCTGGTGTCGCTGATCTTCGTGAAGTTCTCCGCGCCCGACCTGGCACTGACACAGTTGTCCGTGGAAATCGTCACCATCGTGCTGCTGCTGCTGGCGCTGTACTTCCTGCCCCGGCGCACGCCGGTGGAGACGGACACGGGCCGGCGGCTGCGGCATTTCCTCATTGCTCTGGGCGCGGGCTGGGGTGCGGGCCTGCTCACCTGGGCCATGCTGACCCGCCCGCATGCCTCCATCTCGGGCTTCTTCGTGGAGAACAGCGTCCCCGGTGGCGGCGGCACCAATGTGGTCAACGTGATTCTGGTGGACTTCCGCGGCTTCGACACCCTGGGCGAGATCACCGTGCTGGCCCTGGCCGGACTCGGCATCTATGCCCTGCTGCGGGACCTGCGGCTGTCGGGCCCGGTCCACGACATCGCCGGGCGGGCGTGGAGCTGGGACCTGCACCCGCCCATCATGGCGGCCCTGGTGCGTCTGCTGCTGCCGCTGGCGCTGCTGGTGGCGGTGTTCATCTTCCTGCGCGGGCACAACCTGCCGGGCGGCGGCTTCATCGCCGGCCTGGTGACCGCGGTGGCCCTGATCATGCAGTACCTGGCCAACGGCGTGACCTGGACCCACGAGCGCATGCCGGGCAATCTGCATCCGGCCATCGGTCTGGGTCTGCTGATTGCGGTGGTCACCGGCACCGTGAGCATGGCGCTTGGCTATCCCTTCCTGACTTCGGCCTACACCCATGTCCACCTGCCGTTCGCCGATTTCGAGCTGGCGTCGGCCATCGCCTTCGACCTCGGCGTCTACCTGGTGGTGGTGGGCGCCACGCTGCTGATCCTGGTGCACATGGGCCTGATGCACGGGGCGAGCCATCTGCGCGATAGCCGGGGCGTCCGGGCCATGGCGCCGCGGGCCGGCGATGCGGATGCCGCAGCACGCACGCAGGGCGCGGCGGACACCGAGCCATCCACCGGGCGCAGCCGCAGCCCGGTGACCGAGCCGACCGACTGACGGAGCTGGACCGCCATGGAAGCCCTGCTTGCCGGCATCATCGCGAGCCTCACCGGCTGCGGCGTCTATCTGGTGCTGCGCGCCTACACCTTTCCGGTGGTGCTGGGCCTGACGCTGCTGTCCTATGCGGTGAATCTCTTCCTCTTCGCCACCGGGCGGCTCACCGTCGGGCAGCCCGCCGTCATCAGCGCCGAGGCCGCCGGCTACGCGGACCCGCTGCCGCAGGCGCTGGTGCTGACGGCCATCGTCATCGCCTTCGGCATGACTGCGTTCGTGATCATGCTGGCGGTCAAGGCGCAGGCGGAGCTCGGCAACGATCACGTGGACGGTCGCCCGGAGGCGGCGGCCTCCTCGCGGAGGGATGCGATGGGAGACGCGATGGGCGATGCGATGGGCGATGGTCAGGCAGATCCCGGGGAGGAGCACCCTTGAGCCAGGTGATCATGCTCCCGCTGCTGCTGCCGCTGGCGGCGGCCATCCTGCTGCTCCTGACCCGCCGGCGGGTGTCGCTGGCCGTGCGCCGGCGGCTGAACCTTGGGGCCACGCTGCTGGAGCTGGCGGCGGTGCTCTGGCTGTTGGCGTTGGTGACGGGGGAGGGCATCCTCGTGTACCAGGTTGGGAACTGGCCCGCGCCCTATGGGATCTCGCTGGTGGCGGATCGGCTGAGCCTGTGGATGCTGCTGATCACCGCGCTGCTGGCGTGCTGCGCACTGTCTTATGCCGTGCAGGGCACGGACAGCGGCAGCCGGCACTTCCATCCCTTGTTCCAGCTCCAGCTGTTCGGCCTGAACGGCGCCTTCCTCACCGGCGATCTGTTCAATCTGTTCGTGTTCTTCGAGGTGCTGCTGCTGGCCTCCTACGGGCTGCTGCTGCATGGCGGCGGCCGGGCGCGGGTGCGTGCAGGCCTGCACTTCGTGGTGGTGAACCTGGCGGGCTCGACCTTGTTCCTGTTTGCCGTGGGTACGCTGTACGGCATCCTCGGGACGCTCAACATGGCGGATCTCGCGGTGCGGGTTGCGGAGACGGCGCCGGAGGATGTCGGCATCGTGCGCGCGGCAGGCCTGCTGCTGTTCACGGTCTTCGCGTTGAAGGCGGCCCTGCTGCCGCTCTATCTTTGGCTGCCGGCCGCCTATGCGCACACCTCTGCACCGGTGGCCGCGCTCTTCGCCATCATGACCAAGGTGGGGGCCTATGCCATCCTGCGGGTGGAGACCCTGATCTTCGGCGACGCCGCCGGCCCGCTGGCCCATCTCATCGAGCCCATGCTCCTGCCGTTGGCCCTGGCCACCATGACCGTGGCCGCGCTGGGTGTGCTGTCCGCCCGGGGGCTGCGCCGCCAGAGCGCCTATCTGGTGGTGCTGTCCATCGGCACCCTGCTCACTGCCTTCGCGCTCGGCACACCCGCCGGCATTGCCGCCGGGCTCTACTATCTGCCGCACAGCACCTTCGCCGCCGCCGCCCTGTTTCTGTTGGCGGACGTCATCGCCCGTGGCCGCGGAGCCCTGGCGGACCGGCTGGACCCGGGGCCGACGGTGCCCGCCGCGCCCGTGGTGGGCGGTGTGTTCTTCTTTCTCGCCGTCCTGATCTCCGGCTTGCCGCCCTTGTCCGGCTTCCTCGGCAAGTGGATGCTGCTGCAGGCGGCGCTGGACCGGCCGGGCATGGCCTGGGTGCTCGCACTGGTGCTGAGCGCGAGCCTGCTGACCATCGTCGCCCTGGCGCGCAGCGGCAGCCTGCTGTTCTACCGGGCCGATGGTGCGGTGCGCGGCGATGCCGCGGCTGCCGCGGTGACGGGCACCGGGAGCGGCTCCGGCGGCGCAGAGACACTGTGCCTTGCCGAAGACGGCCGCGCGCCCGGCACGGTGACCGGCTCCAGGGTGGACTGGCCCCGACTCCTGCCCGTGCTGGGCCTGGCGGGCCTGTGCCTCGCCCTGGTGCTGGCCGCGGGGCTGGTGACGGACTTCACCAACGCCACCGCCGAGGCCGTGCTCGCTCCCGAGCGTTACATCCAGGCCGTGCTGGGTGTGGACGGAGCGCGTTGACCATGCTGAGCCGTCTGCTGCCGCATCCGCTGCTCACTGTCACACTGACGCTCACCTGGATGTTGCTGGTGAACAGCTTCACCGCGGGCCAGGCGCTGCTCGGCGTCCTGCTCGGCTGGGCCATTCCGGTCTTCACCCGCCGCTTCTGGCCGGACCGGGTGCGCATTGCCCGGCCCTGGTGGCTGGTGTTTTTCCTGGTCAAGGTGTTGTGGGACATCCTGATTGCCAATGTGACGGTGGCGGCCCTGATTCTGGGTGGACAGCGCTTCGCGCGGCCGGCCTTCGTGGCGGTGCCCTTGGAGCTGCGCACCGAGCTCGCCATCAGCATTCTCGCGAACACCGTGTCCCTGACGCCGGGCACCGTCTCCGCGTGGCTCAGTCCGGACCGCCGCACCCTCATCGTTCACGGCCTGCGGGTGACGGACCCCGACGCCCTGGCGCATGAGATCAAGACCCGCTACGAGCGGCCCCTCAGAGACATCTTTGAGCCACCATGCTGAACATCGCCCTGATCATCGCCTTCACCCTGGTCTGCGCCGCGCTGCTGCTCAGCCTGTGGCGGCTGGTGGTGGGGCCGGATCACCCGGACCGGATCCTGGCCCTGGATACGCTGTACGTGAACACCATCGCGCTGCTGGTGCTGCTTGGCATCCTGCTCGGCAGCGCGCTCTACTTCGAGGCGGCGCTGCTCATCGCCATGATGGGCTTCGTCGGCACCGTGGCGCTGTGCAAGTACCTGTTGCGCGGCGACATCATCGAATAGGTGATCGATGCTTGAGCTTGCCATCTCGGCGCTGATCATCGTCGGCGCCGCCTTCACCTTCATCGGCTCCCTGGGCTTGGCGCGGCTCGGGGATTTCTACACCCGTCTGCATGGTCCCACCAAGGCCACGACCCTCGGCGTCGGCGCCTTGTTGATTGCGTCGGTGACCTTCTTCAGCACCCGCGGGGAGGGGATCAGCCTGCACGAAGTGCTGGTGACGGTGTTCCTCTTCATCACGGCGCCCGTGAGTGCGCATCTGCTGGCCAAGACTGCGCTGCACCTGCGCGTGCACTCCATCGCGCCGACGCCCGCACAGGTTGAGGTGGCGGATGGTGCGCAGGCGGGTGAAACTTCGCGCTGATCCCGTGGTCTGGATGGGCCAGGGCGACAGGGACTGCGGGTGTGCCTGCGGGGGGGGGCGCGCCGGGAACGGCCGGCGTCCCCTGGCCCGCCTGCTGGTCGCCGGAGGCAACCAGCGCCAGGCTTTTTTGCGATCCGCGAGTGGCGTGAGTGCGGAAGTGGGGAAGGGGGCGGCGCGCGCCTGCGTGCACGCCCTTGCCGGATGAGAACCGGCGGCCCGCGGTCAAGCCACGGCCAGCCTCACGCGGAGACGCGCAGGCGTCAGTGCGCGAAGGCGCCGTCAGTGCCACCCCGGGGCTTGTGCGGTCCCGTCGCCTTGTGCAGCCCGGTGTCGGAGACCAGGTCCAGTTTCCAGTTGACAACGCCGACCTGGGCGCCATCACCAAGCAGCTCACTCATGGAGACCATGGGGCTGCCGGCATTCACCGGGAAGCTGCTGTGACGATAGCGGCTCACCTGGAGATTCAGGCCGCGCAGCGGCTTTTGCTCCAGCGCGTCCATGAGCCTGAGCGCAAGGCGCGCGGGCTGGATGGAGACAAGGCCCCGATGCGAGACCACGCCCGTGGCGGTGTTGGTGAGACGCAGGATGCTGCAGCTGCGGATGGCGGGCGGAAACCGAAAACTGCTGTCGTCGAGGTCGTCGATGACCGTCTGGATGTGGGACTTGAGGTCTCTGCGCGAGACCTGGGGAGGCAGGTTGCCGATGGACAGCAGGATCGCTCCGGTCTTCCCGAACATGCGTGCTCACCTCGTCTGTATAAGGGGGGTTGGACGAGTCGCCGAGTCCGTCTCTGCGGTGCCCTCCGTCACAACCGGCGCGTCGCCGAGAGGCCGGTCGCGGGACCGCATGGCGTCATCCCCACTGCGGCGATATTTTACCCTTCACATGTGACGATGCGGCGTGCGGTCCGCACACATTATGTCGGCTCATTCGCGCCGTCGAGAACACAAATGATTGGATGATAAACACTTATCGTACACGAGCCTAAGGGCTGTTTATTTCGTGTATGTAAGGGTTTTGATATGAGTGAACATACGGGGAGCTCTTATCTATTGAAGCGGACGCAGCCTTCTGCCATGGGGCGCCTGCCGTGGCTGCGGCGCGGGGAAAATGTCGAGCGCCGACCCCAGCGGCGGCGCCTGTTCTGGGCGATTCACCAGTCGGGGATGCCACGCGCGAGTGACGACCCGCGTTGTTCTGAAGGCCCATCACCCCGACTCTGTGTCGGCAGGCGCCGAATCGACGAGCCGTCCCGGCGCACACTTCCGCCGAATCCTTGCCTTCTGCCGGCCTTCGCTGACACATCGTTAAGACCCATCCCGTGCGTACAGTCTTCAAGATTCTGCTGCCGATCCTGGTGCTCGCCATCGGCTTCGGTGCCTTTCGGGTGCTGAAATCCACCAAGCCCGAGCAAACCCCACCCGAGGTTCAGGAGCGCATTTGGCGCGTGGAGGTGGAGCGTGCGGTGCCGCAGCGCCTGGCGCCCGAGCTGACGCTCTACGGACGGGTTGAGACGCCGGACCTGATGCGCGCCACCGCGTCTGCGCCTGCCTGGGTCACGGAGGTGGCGGTGCGCGACGGCGATCGCATCGCCGAGGGGGATGTCCTGGTGCGCCTCGACGAGCGCGACTTTCTGCCGCGCATCGCCCAGGCGAGGGCACAGATTGCCGAGCTCGAGGCCCAGATCGACAGCGAGCGCAACCGCTACGAGACCGACAAGCTGGCGCTGGAGAAGGAGAAGCGGCTGCTGGCGCTGGCCCGGGATGCAGTCGCGCGCCAGGAGCGGCTCAAGACGCAGCGGGTCGGGGCTGAGCAGGCGCTGGACGAGGCCGAGCAGGCCGCGGTGCAGCAGGCCCTCGCCGTGTCCAATCGGGAAATGACCCTCGCCGACCATCCCACGCGGCTGCGTGCGCTGGAAGCGCGGCTCGCGAGCAACCGGGCGCGCCTCGACGAGCTTGAGCTGGAATACGCCCGCGCCACGGTTCGTGCACCCTACGACGGCATCGTCACCGGCGTGGAGGTCACCGTGGGGGATCAGGTCTCCAAGGGTCAGGTTTTGGCGCGCATGTTCGCGCTGGACAGCCTACAGGTGCGCGCGCGCGTTCCGGCGCCCTACCAGGCGGAGCTGGTGACGGCGCTGCGCGAGCGGGGCGAGCTGCCCGCTGAGGCGGAGATCGGCAAGCAGGCGTTGGCGCTGACCCTGGACCGCATCGCCGGCGAAGCTGGCCCGAGCGGCGTTGACGGCCTGTTTCACGTCGCCGGCGATCCGGCGGCGCTGCGGCTCGGGCAGATGCTGACGCTGCGCCTGGAGCGTCCCGCACGCGACGCTGTCATCGCCGTGCCCTTTCGGGCCGTCTACGGTGGCGGGCGCGTCTACAAGCTCGAAGCCGGCCGCATGGTGGGTGTCGATGTGGAAACGCTCGGCGAGCGCCGCGGCGGTGATGCCGGCGAGCGCCTCCTGGTGCGCTCGCCGCAGATCCAGGCAGGCGACCTCATCGTCACCACGCACATGCCGAACGCGGTGGACGGACTGCGGGTCGAGACCCTGGCGGAGGGGCGGGTGGCGAAGGCGCCCGCCGGCAGCGACCGGCCCGGCGGTGCGGCGGCGAGCGCGGGCAGCACGGACGCCGGCAAGACGCAGGCGGTGCAGTGAGCGAGTCCTCCGTACCCACGCCCGGCGGCCGGGCGCCCGGCGGCGGCCCGCGCACCTTCAACCGCCAGCAGCCCGCCATGCAGCATCGGGGCGACCTGATCGGGCTCTTCGCCCATCACAAGGTCGCTGCCAACCTGCTGATGATCATCATGATACTGGCCGGTGCCTTCGCGCTGGACCGGCTCAACGTGCAGTTCTTCCCCACGTTCGAGCTGGACATCGTGCAGGTGCGGGTGGTCTGGACCGGCGCCAGCGCCGAGGACATCGAAGACGGCATCACCGAGCCGCTTGAGCAGCGCCTGCGCACGGTCGACAACCTGGACAAGATGACCAGCACCTCGAGCCAGGGTATCTCTGCCATTACGCTGGAATTCGAGGAGGGCACGGATTCCCTGCTCGCCCTGGACCAGGTGCGCCGCTTCGTGGACGAGTTTCGCAACCTGCCTCAGGATGCAGAAAAGCCTGAAGTTTCGCTGTTGACCCGCTACGAGCAGGTGGCCAGGCTCCTGATCACCGGTCTCGACGATCCGGGCGAGATGCGCAAGCTCGCGCGTCGCTTCGAGTCCGAGCTGCTGGATCGGGGCCTGGACAAGGTGGACATCCAGGGCCTGCCCGACGAGGAGATCGCCATCCAGGTGCCCACCGAGCATCTGGAGCAGCTGGAGCTCGGCCTGACGGACCTGGGCGAGCGCGTGGGCGCGTTCAGCCGCGACCTGCCGGCGGGTGCGGTGGGCCGCGGCGAGGGCGCGCGGGAGCTGCGCAGCCTGGACAAGCGCCGCGACCCGCTCGCGTTCCGGGATCTGCCCGTGAAGACCGAGGAGCAGCTGCGCGTCAACCTGGGCGACGTCGCCGAGATCGCCCGCGAGCCCAGCGACAACACGGTGGACGTCACCGTGCACGGCAAGCCCGCGGTGGAGATGATCGTCCGCCGCGCCGAGACCGGCGATACGCTCAAGGCCGCACAGTCCCTGGCCGAGTGGCTCGACGAGACCCGGCCGATCCTGCCGCCGGGGGTGGAGATCACCGTTTACGACGCCTCCTGGGAGCTGGTGCGCGAGCGCATCATGCTGCTGGTGCGCAATGGCCTCGGCGGCCTGGTGCTGGTGGTGGCCATCCTCTACCTCTTCCTCACCGGCCGGGTGGCCTTCTGGGTGGCCTGGGGTATCCCGGTGTCCTTCGCGGCGACGCTGTTCATCCTGTATCTCACCGGCGGCAGCGTGAACATGATTACGCTGTTCGCACTCATTATGGCGCTCGGCATCATCGTCGACGATGCCATCGTCGTCGGCGAGGACGCCATGGCCCATTACCAGATGGGCGAGGACCCTCTGCTGGCGGCGGAAGGCGGTGCCCGGCGCATGCTGGCGCCGGTGATCGCCTCTTCGCTCACCACCATCGCGGCCTTCCTGCCGCTGATGCTGGTGGGCGGTCGCATCGGCAACATCCTCGGCGCCATTCCGTTGGTGATCATCTGCGTCATCCTGGCCTCGCTGGTGGAGAGCTTCCTGGTGCTGCCTGGGCATCTGCGCAACGCCTTCGTGCACACCCACAAGACCAAGCCCAACTCCATCCGCGCCCGGCTGGACCGCGGCTTCGAGGCCTTCCGCGACCGGGTGTTCCGGCCCTTCGCCAGCGTCGCCATCGCCAACCGGTTCACGACGGTGGCGGCGGCCATGGCGCTGCTGCTGTTCGCGCTCGGGCTCATGGCAGGTGGGCGCATCGGCTTCACCTTCTTCCCGACGCCCGAGTCGCAGATCATCAATGCCAATGTCACCTTCGTCGCCGGCACGCCCCGGGCTACGGTGGACCGCTTCCTGCTGCACTTGGAAGAAACGCTCTACGCCACCGAGGAGGCGTTGGATCACCAGCGCACCGACGGCAAGCTCATCAACGCGGTGGTGGCCTACCATGGCACCAAGGCCGGTGACGGCGGCAACGCGGATCAGCTGGGCGGCCTCACCGTGGAGCTGCTCGACGGCGATCTGCGCGATGTGCGCAACACGGACCTCATCCGCGCCTGGCGCGAGCGCATCGAGCTGCCGGCGGGGCTTGAGAACCTGAACATCGCCTCCCGCCGGGTCGGTCCGCCCGGACGGGACCTGACCATCCGGCTCACCGGCAGCGACGCGCAGCAGCTCAAGGCCGCCGCCGTGGACCTCGCCGAGACCATCTCAGGCATTGAGGGTGTGCGCGAGGTGGAAGATGACATGGCCTACGGCCGTGAGCAGCTCATCTACTCCCTGACCCCGGCCGGCGAGGCCCTGGGACTGACGGTGACGGACCTGGGTCGGCAGCTGCGGGCGGCCTTCGACGGCTTGCTGGTGCAGATCTTCCAGGACGGCCCGGACGAGGTGGAGGTGCGCGTGCGCCTGCCGGATGCCGAGCGCTCAAGCCTCGCGAGCCTGTACCGGCTCAACATCCGTACGCCGGCGGGCGAGTCGGTGCCGCTTACCGCGGTGGCGGAGTGGCGCTCCCGGCGCGGCTTCGAGGTGCTGCGCCATGCCGACGGGCAGCTGGCGGTGGAGGTCACGGCGGACGTCAACACCGAGGTCAATAACACCAACCGCATCATCGCCTCGCTGGAAGAGGGGCCTCTGCCGGCGCTGGCGCGGGACTACGGCATCCACTACTCCTTCGAAGGGCGCTCCGCGGATCAGCGCGACACGCTCTCCGACATGCGCAAGGGGCTGGTGCTCGGCCTGATCCTGATCTATCTCATCCTGGCCTGGGTGTTCTCCTCCTACGGCTGGCCGCTGGTGGTGATGGCCGTGATTCCGTTCGGACTCACCGGTGCCCTGGTGGGGCATTGGGTTATGGGCATCGACCTCACCATCCTGTCGCTCTTCGGCATGTTTGGGCTCTCCGGCATCGTCGTGAACGACAGCATCATCCTGGTGACCTTCTACAAGCACCTGCGCGCGGGCGGGATGCCCATCCAGGAGGCCTTGGTGGAGGCCGCCTGCCAGCGCCTGCGCGCCGTGCTGCTGACCTCGCTCACCACCGTCGCGGGTCTGACGCCATTGCTCTTCGAGCAGTCCTACCAGGCCCAGTTCCTGATCCCCATGGCCACCTCCATCGCCTTCGGCCTCGCGTTCGCCACGGTGCTGGTGCTGCTGGTCATCCCGTCGCTGCTGTCCATGCACGAGAGTGCGCATGGGCTTGTTCAGCGTCTCGGCGGCAGGCCCGAGCCGGCGCCGAGCGCCTGACGCGACGGCTCGACGAGTCGGCCGGGTCGGAGGCGCCGCGAGGCACCGACACGAAAGACTGCAGCATCGCGATGCGCCCGCTCACCCCAGGCGGCGATGCGACTCGAAACCCTAGAACGGGGGCGGTATACCGAATACCACCGTGACGCCCGTCAGCCCGGCGTGCCCACCACCCACCCCGCATCGTCGCAACGCGCTGCGGCGAGAGCCTGCAGCGAGTCGATCTCCGGCACCTGCTGACGCAGGATGCCGTCGGCAATGCTGTAGATCCAGCCATGCACCACCAGCCGCCGGCCTTGCTCCCAGGCGTGCTTGACGATGGTGGTGTTGCAGACGTTGGTCACCTGCTCCGTGACATTGAGCTCGCACAGCCGGTCCAGGCGCTGGCCCGAGGCCAATTCCGCCAAAGCGTCGGCATGGAAGCGGCCGACGTTGCGGATGTGCCTGAGCCAGTTGTCGATGAGGCCGTGATCCTGCGGCTCCAGCGCCGCCTTGACGCCCCCGCAGCCGTAGTGCCCGCAGACGATGATGTGCTCCACCTGCAGCACGTCCACGGCGTACTGGATCACGGACAGGCAGTTCAGGTCCGAATGCACCACCAGGTTGGCAATGTTGCGGTGCACGAAGACATCGCCCGGCGCCAGCCCGATGATCTCATTGGCCGGCACCCGGCTGTCGGAGCAGCCGATCCACAACAGCCTTGGCGCCTGCTGCCGCGCCAGACGGGCAAAGAAGTCCGGGTCATCGCCCTTGACGGACGCAGCCCAGGCGCGGTTGTTGTCGAACAGGTGGGGCAGGGTCTTCACGGGCGGAGTCCTCCTTCAGGACTGCGAAGCTCGCGATGGTTGCCGCGCATTGTCGATGAACGGGGCGTGGAAGGGCAGGGGGCAGGACGGTCAGCCGGACGCACCGCCGGCAGCCTATCCCCGGCGCCGTGGCCACGGGCCTGCCCGGCCTCGGCAGCCTGAGCGACGGCACCACCACGGAACAGCCCGGCACCATCATGAGCTTTCGAGTGGTATTGAGCGGTGGGCTCAGGGTCTGCGCTGCTTGGCGCGCATCCAGGGCGGGGCACGCCTCAGCTCCCCGACAGGTAGACGCTCACTGGTTTCACCGGCTGCCCGTCGGACCAGGTGCCGAGGTCGAAGGTGAGCTGATCTGCCCCTACGCCGTCACGGATAACGCGGTCCAGCGCGGACCAGAGGTAGCGCCAGTCCAGGTCGTCCACGGCACCGACGCCGTCGAGCAGCAGCAGCGCCAGCAGCGGCGGGAAGAAGCTGGTATCGGTGGTGGCCTGTTCGTGATTGGCGTAATGGCCGGGGCAGCCGTGAGTGTCGGTGAGGGACAGGAACAGGCGCTTGTGCTCGGTCTTGGTGGCGCCGAAAGGCGTATCCCACTGGGCCTCGGGCACCACCCAGTCCGCATCGCCGTGCAGGATGGCCACGGGCATGGTGAGCGCCTGCCCGGTGACGTTGATGTCCACGTCGTGCGCCAAGCGGTCTCGCAGCTTGGCGAGCTTGCCGTGCAGCTTGGCGCCGGAGGTGCTGGGGTCGCTGCGGCGCTGCGTCGGCGAGCCGGGGCCGCAGGCGTGCCGGAGCGGCTCGCGTCTGTCGCGGTCGGCGCGCAGCACGGGCCGAGGCGTCCGGCTGTACACGCACCGGACGCGGCCGCCGGCTCAGGTGGACGACACGGACTGCCCGGCCCGCTCCGCCACCGCGCGCTTCAGCGCATCGGCGCGCTTGTCGATCCAATTGTCCGTGGGCACGAGTCGCTCCAGGCGCAGGCTCAGGAGCCGCTTGCGGGGCTGCGGGTGCAGCCCGGCAAAGTAGACGCGGCAGTTGTGCGCAACGGCGTCGCGCACGGCGGCCTCGATGGCCAGCGACGTGGTCACACCCAGGTGCGGCACATCGGTGAGGTCCACCACCAGGCTCTTGGCCTCGGCGATCTCGTGCTGCTGGCGGGTGATGGCCTTGGCGGCGCCGAAGATGAGCGGGCCGCTCAGGCAGAGCAGGGCGATGCCGTTGCCCGGGTCGTCGAGGATCTTGCGCTCTTCCTCGGTGGCCTCGGTGCCCTCGGTGCAGCGGGCTCCCGGCTCCTGTCCCGGCAGTCCCAACAGCTTCACGCCCTCCGACTGCAGGTCGGCGAGCCGACGGATGGTGAGCACGTTGGCGACGAAGAGCCCGATGCCGACGGCGGTGATGAGGTCCACGAACACCGTCATCAGGATGACGCCGTACATGATGAGCGCCCCGCGCATGGACACCCGCTGCGCGCGCCGCAGGAAGCCCCAGTCGATGATGTCGATACCCACCTTGATGGCGATGCCCGCCAGCACCGCCTTGGGGATGGGCTCCACCATGGCGCTCGCGCCGAACACCACCACCGCCAGGATCAGCGCCCGGGTGAGGCCGGACAGGGCCGTGCGTGCGCCGGTCTGGATGTTCACCACCGTGCCCATGGTGGCGCCGGCCCCGGGCAGGCCGCCGAACAGGCCCGAGGCCAGGTTGCCGAAACCCTGGCCTATGAGCTCCTTGTCGGAGTTGTGCTGGGTGCGCGTGAGGCTGTCCGCGATGACGGAGGTCAGCAGGGCGTCGATGGAGCCGAGCAGCGCCAGCACCAGGGCATCGATGACCATCACCTGCCATTGCTCCGCGCTGAAGGTGGGCATCTGGAGGCTCGGCAGTCCCCCCGGCACCTCGCCGATGGCGCGGTAGGAGCCGCTGCCGAGCACGAACATGGCGAGCAGCGTGCCCACCACCAGCGCCAGCAGCTGCGGCGGCACGAAGCGCCGCCAGCCGCGCGGCATCAGGACCAGGATGGCAAGCGCCAGGCCGCCTAGGGCCGCCTCGCCGACGTTGACCCTGGCAATCAGCTCCGGCAGCGCAGTGAGCGAGCCGAGGACACCGCCGCCCGGGGACGCGAAGCCGAGCAGCGGCGGCAGCTGGATGATGATCAGGATGAAGCCGATGCCCGACATGAACCCGGAGATGACCGTATAGGGCATCATGGTCACGTACCGGCCGAGCTTCAGCAGGCCGAACAGGACTTGGAACAGCCCTGTCATCATGACCGTGGTGAAGGCCATGGCCATGCCGTTCTCAGGGTTCGCGGCCACCATGGTGGTGATGACGGCCGTGAAGACGACGGTCATGGGCCCGGTGGGCTCGGAGATCAGCGTCGGTGTGCCGCCGAACAGCGCCGCGAACAGGCCCACCAGCACGGCGCCGTAGAGCCCGGCCTCCGCGCCGGCACCGGAGGCGACACCGAAGGCGAGCGCCATGGGCAGCGCGATGACCGCGGCCGTGACACCGCCGAAGAGATCGCCCTTGGTGTTGTCGAGCCTGATCTGGTTGAAGATCTGCATGCCGGTGTCCTCTGCCGGGCTGGGGTTGACGCGCACAAACCGGCGCGGCAGTTTCAGCGCGGTCGCATACTAAGGGAAATCGATAAATCGAATCGAAAAGATAGAGCTTCGATGATGCTGCGTTGCCCGCGGTGCTGCCGGCAACGCGCCGCGGCGGGCCAGCGAGGATGCACCCGGGCGACGATGCACCCGGACAGCCAGGCAAGCGATCAGGCCGGCAGCCGGTGCCTGCGCACCCGCGGAGCCTGAGACGCCCGGCACTCGCTGCGGCACGACGTTGAGCGCCTGCGCAATGGCCCCAGCGCCGGCTCCGGCTTTTCCATTATATAAGCGATGGTTATTGGCATATCCGATTGATGGAATTGCCGCTTCAGCCCCCCTGTGGCAGCCTCTAGGGTTTACCAACCATCACACTGAGGCAGCATCCATGCGCGTCATCCTGCTCGGCGGCCCCGGGGCCGGCAAAGGCACCCAGGCCGGCTTCATCAAGGAGCATTTCCAGATCCCGCAGATCTCCACCGGCGATATGCTCCGCGGCCACGTCAAGGCGGGCACCGAGCTGGGCAAGGCCGCCAAGAAGATCATGGATGAGGGCGGCCTGGTGTCCGACGACATCATCATGGGCATGGTGAAGGAGCGCATTACCGAAGACGACTGCAAGAACGGCTTCCTCTTCGACGGCTTCCCGCGCACCCTGGCGCAGGCGGATGCGCTGAAGGAGGCCGGTGTGTATGTCGATGCTGTGGTCGAGATCGCCGTGCCGGACGAGGAAATCATCAAGCGCATGTCCGGGCGGCGGGTGCACCTGGCCTCGGGCCGCACCTATCATGTCGAGTTCAACCCGCCGAAGGAAGCCGGCAAGGACGACGAGACGGGCGAGCCACTGATTCAGCGCGACGACGACAAGGAAGAGACGGTCCGCCAGCGCCTCAAGGTCTACCACGATCAGACCGCCCCGCTCATCGACTACTACTCCAGCTGGGCGGAGCAGGGCGGCGAGGGTGCGCCACGCTACATCAAGGTCGAGGGCGTGGGCAGCGTGGATGACATCCGCGCGCGCATCATCGACGCGCTGGAGCAGAGCTGACCCCGCCCGCGGCGCTGCTCAGGCCGCACAGCCCACCTCGCCCACCGCGGGGACGCCGAGTTTCACTCGGCGCAACACCGCACCCCTGGGGACGCCGAGTTTCACTCGGCGCAACACCGCGCCCCTGGGGACGCCGAGTTTCACTCGGCGCAACGCCGTGCCCCTGGGGACGCCGAGTTTCACTCGGCGCAACACTGCACCCCTGGAGACGCCGAGTTTCACTCGGCGCAACACCGCGCCCCTGGGGACGCCGAGTTTCACTCGGCGCAACACCGCGCCGGCGTCCACCGGCCGATCAGTTGTTCGAGCCTGCGGACAAGCGGCAATCCAACCACTGCATGACGTGCCCGCGATGGTGATCGACCCCGCCGCCGGCGCGGGCCGACTGGAAGTCGGCGCCCCCAGGGGGCTGCGGCCGGCGCGGGCCGACTGGAAGTCGGCGCCCCCAGGGGGCTGCGGCGGGCGCGGGCCGACTGGAAGTCGGCGCCCCCAGGGAGCTGCGGTGAGCGCGGGTACACGGGAAGTCGGCGCTCTGCAATCTGCAAGCCCGATTCGCCCGCCGCACGCGGGTCCCGCCCACTCGCGCCGCCTGAATCTTGGGCGGGCGCCGCCTTTTCGCCGGCCGGCATGCGACAATCGGCGCATCACTTCGATGGGACCGGTCTCGACCATGTGGCTGCGGAGTTGTTCGACAGCGCTGCTGCTCTGCTGCTTCGGTGCCCCGCTGGCGGCAGGTATGCACAAATGCGTGGACGCCGACGGCAATGTGACCTATTCGCAGACTGCCTGCCAGGCGCCACCTGGGGCGACCCCACGCCGCGTCAGCGCGGCTGCGGAGGCAGCCGCCGACGGCAGCGGCGCCGCGCAGGGCGACGTGCTCTGTGAGCGGGTGCGCGCCTTTGCGCTGGAGCTGGCGGTGGCCATGCGCCAGGGGGTCGGACTCGACCGCACGGTAGCCGTGCTGGGCGGTCGGGCAGACCCCGCCGGCGTCACCGCGCGCTACGGCAGCAGCGCCGGTACGGGCAGCCGGCGCATCATCGGCGACGATGCGCTGGAGATCATCAACCATGTGTTCGCCTTCGCCGGTCGGGGTGCGGTGGAGCCGGCAAGCATTGCGGATTCGGCTGCGCAGCAGTGTCTGCGCGGGCGCTTCGAGTTCGAGCGCGGCGCCCCCGGCGGCGCCGATGGCCTGCGGCGCAGCGCCGGCAGCGGCATCCTGCTGAATCCACAGGGCATGGTGCTGACGGCGGACCGGCTCATTGCGGAGTGCCGCGGGCTGCGCGCCTATCGCGATGGTGCCTGGCAGGATGCGCGGGTGCTGCGGCGCGCCCCGGCCCTGGACCTCGCCGTTTTGGTGGCGGACGGCCTGCATGGGCGCCCGGCCGTGCTCACGGACGCCGACGGGGTCGAGGCGCAGCGCCTGTTTGCGGCGAGCCTGCCGCTGCGAGGGGTGCTGACGGGGGAGGTAAGCGTCATGGATGTGGCACCGTCGGACGCTGCGGCGGGTGACGGCGCCGGGCGCGGTTCGGCATCCGCGCCGGCCGGGCGCCAGGGCGCGGCGACATCCGGGCTGCCCGTTCCTGAGTCTGCCCTCCCCATCAGCCTGCCCGACGGGCCGGCGCGGCTGGGTGCACCCCTCATCGGCAGCGGCGGGCTCGTGGCCGGCGTCACCGTGGCGGGTGCCGATGCCGGGACCTTCGCGGCGGTGCCGGCGCCGGTGCTGCGGCGCTTCCTTGCGGATGCGGGCGTCGCCTTCTACAGCGCCGCTGCCCTCGGCCGCCTCACGCTCGAAGAGGTGCGCCGCCGGGCCGCCGGCTTCACCGTGCACCTGGAGTGCATGCCTTAACAAATCGTCATTCGCCGCCCCTTGCGGGCGGCGCCCCTGCTGCTGTGAAATCCCGCCGCCCTGGCGGGGGCGGCGTCAGGCCGGTGCACAGCACCAGCATCCAGATGGCCAGCGCCCGGGCCGCTCACCGGCGGGCATGAGGAATCAAGCCGCCGATTGCGGGCAGCTGTGCCAGCCTCCACCGCCGGCCGGACAGGGGTGCGTGCCGTGCCGCCCAGGCGGCGTCGCCGTTTCGGGCCGGCGCCGGCAGGGCATCCAGGCAACCCATCTCGATCATTGGACTGAACGGCTGCAACACGGTAAGTGCGAACATGATCGAAGTACGCGACCTGAGCCGCAGCTACGGCGCGCTCAAGGCGGTGGATGCGGTGTCTTTCGACATCGGTCGCCGCGAGATCGTTGGTCTGCTGGGCCACAACGGCGCCGGCAAGACCACCATCATGAAGATGCTCACCGGCTTTCTGGAGCCGAGCGGCGGCAGCATCCGCATCGACGGGCAGGACATCGCCGCCCGGCGGCGTGAGGTGCAGCGCAGGATCGGCTACCTGCCGGAGAACTGCCCACTGTATCCGGACGTGACGGTGCTGGAGCATCTGGACTACCAGGGCGCCCTGCACGGCATTGCGCCGCGGCAGCGCCCGGCGGCCATCCGCCGCGCCGTGGAGCGCACCGGGCTCGGCCCCAAGGCGACGGCGACGGTGGCGACGCTCTCCCGCGGCTACCGCCAGCGCCTGGGCGTGGCCTCGGCCCTGCTGCACGAGCCGGACGTGCTCATCCTGGACGAGCCCACCAACGGGCTTGACCCCTCGCAGATCCAGCACATGCGCGCGCTGATCCGCGAGCAGGCGGGCCATGCGACGGTGATCGTCTCCACCCACATCCTGCAGGAGGTGGAGGCCATCTGCGGCCGGGTGCTCATCATGCGTGCCGGGCAGCTCGCGCTGGACAGCGCCATCGGCGCCATCGGCGCGACCCCGCGGCTGCGGGTGACGCTGGACCGCCAGCCGGGCGAGGTGCGCGAGGCGCTGGGTGCGCTGCCCGGCATCAGCGCCGTGGACCACATCGGCGAGGAGGGCGTCCGGCGCGATTTCGCGCTCACCACCGAGGACCCCGACGCCGCCGCACCACGGGTGGCGGTGGCCGTCGCCGAGCGCGGCTGGGCGCTCTACGCCCTGGCGCGCGAGCGCCACGACCTGGAGGCCGTGTTCGGGCAGATCGCGGAGGGGGGCGCGGCAGGCGCCGCGGCGTCGACGCAGGAGGTGGCGACCCATGGCTGACATCCTGCACGTGACCCGCAAGGAGCTGTCCAGCTTCTTCGGCTCGCCGGTGGCGTATCTCTTCATCGGCGCCTTTTTGGCGGCCTGTCTCTTCGTCTTCTTCTGGGTAGATGCCTTCTTCGCCCGCAACCTCGCGGACACCCGGCCGCTGTTCGACTGGATGCCGGTGCTGCTGATCTTCCTCGCCGCCGCGCTCACCATGCGCCTGTGGAGCGAGGAGCGCCGCGCCGGCACCCTGGAGGTTCTCGCAACCCTGCCGGTGCCCACCTGGAAGCTGGTGCTGGCCAAGTTCCAGGCCGCGCTGGCGCTGGTGACGGTGGCGCTTGCGCTGACGCTGCCCCTGCCGGTGACCGTGTCCATCCTCGGGCCGCTGGACTGGGGGCCGGTGCTCGGGGCTTATCTGGCGACCCTGCTGCTGGCGGCGGCCTACATCGCCATTGGCCTCTTCGTCTCCGCGCGCACGGACAACCCCATCGTCGCGCTCATCGGCACCGTGCTGCTCTGTGCCCTGTTTTATCTCATCGGCTCGCCGGCGCTGACGGGGCTGTTCGGTCATGGCGCCGGTGAGGTGCTGCGGCTGTTCGGCACCGGCTCGCGCTTCGAGTCGATCACCCGCGGCGTCATCGACCTGCGCGACCTGTACTACTACCTGAGCCTGACGGCGGTATTCCTGGCGCTCTGTGTCCACAGCCTGGAGCGGCTGCGCTGGGCGGCGGACAGCGCGCAGCGCACCGACCACCACCGCTGGACGCTCGTCACCCTGCTGGCGGCGGCCAACCTCATCGCCGCCAACCTGTGGCTGCAGCAGGTGGGCACGGCCCGCGCCGATCTCACCGAGGGGCAGCGCTACACCGTCTCCGAGGCCACCCGCACCTATCTTGAGCAGATCCGGGAGCCGCTTCTGATCCGCGGCTATTTCAGTGCCGAGACGCACCCGCTGCTCGCACCCCTGGTGCCGCAGCTGCGCGACCTGCTGCGGGAGTACGAGGTGGTGGGCGGCGCCAATGTACAGGTGGAATTCGTGGACCCAGCGACGTCGCCGGAGCTGGAGCGCGAGGCCGGCGAGCAGTACGGCATCCGCCCGGTGGCCTTCCAGACCGCGAGCAAGTACCAGGCGGGGGTGGTCAACTCGTATTTCGACATCCTGGTGAAGTACGGCGATCAGTTCGAAACCCTGGGCTTCCAGGACCTCATCGAGGTGAAGGTCCAGGGCGAGACCGACCTCGACGTGCGCCTGCGCAACCCCGAGTACGACCTCACCCGCACCATCAAGAAGGTGCTCTACGGCTACCAGGGTGGCGGCGACCCCTTCGCCGGCGTCGGCGGCCCCATCCGCTTCCGCGGCTTCATCTCGCCGCCGGCGCTCCTGCCGGAGCCGCTGCCGGCGCTGCGCGAAGACCTGGAGGCGGTGCTGGAGGAGCTCGCTGCCGAGGCCAACCGCGGTGGGCGCATGACGGATCAGGCGCCGGATCAAGCATCGGACCGGGCGCGCTTCACCTGGGACATCGCCGACCCGGATCAGGACCCGGCGCTGGCCCAGGAGATCGACGAGCGCTTCGGCTTCCAGCCCCTGGTGCTGGGCCTGCTCGACCCCCAGCCCTTCTATTTCTACATGGTGCTGGAGCAGGGCGAGCGCGCGGTGCCCGTGCCGTTGCCGGAGGGGCTCGACAAGGCAAGCCTGGCGCGGGCCATCGAGGCCGGCATCAAGCGCTTCGCCCCCGGCGTCCTGCGCACGGTCGCCCTCTACACACCGGACCCGGCACCACCGCCCATGCCCGGGCTGCCCGGCGGCGGCGGACCCGGCTACACCCTGCTCAAGGACACCCTGCGCGAAGGCTTCGCGCTCACCGAGACGGACCTGGCCTCGGGTCAGGTGCCGGAGGATGCCGATCTGCTGTTCGTGGTGGACCCGACGGGGCTCGACGAGCAGCAGCAGTTCGCCGTGGACCAGTTCCTGATGCAGGGCGGCACCGTGATGGTGGCAAGCGCAAGGTTCGACGTGGACCTGACGGGCAGCCAGATCAGCGCCGGCCCGGCGCAGACGGGGCTTGAGGACTGGCTCGATCACCATGGTGTGGGCATGGCCCCGGCCCTGGTGATGGACCCGCAGAACACGCCCTTCCCGATTCCGGTGCCGCGGCAGGTGGGCGGCTTCGTGGTGGAGGAGATCCAGACCCTGGACTATCCCTACTTCCCAGACGTGCGTGACGACGGTCTGTCCGGGGCTAGCGGCATCACCGCCAATCTGCGCCAGATCACCATGAACTGGACCTCGCCCATCACGCTGGATGCCGAGAAACAGGCCGAGCGCGCGGTCACCCGGCTCATCCAAAGCTCGCCGGCGGCCTGGACCAGCGAGACACCGGACATGCAGCCGAATTTCGAGCAATTCGGCCGGCTCGGCTTCCCGGTGGGGGATGACCGCGGCCGCAAGCTGCTGGCGGTGCTGGTGGAGGGGCGCTTCGAGTCCGCCTTCGCCGGCGCGCGCTCGCCGCTGCTGCCGGCGGACGATGCGGGCGATGACACCGGCGCGGCCGCCGACCCGGCAGCCGGAGATGCGGCCGCCGACCTTGCCGCCGACACCCCCGTCGAGCCCGCCGCCGGCGACGGCGAGCCCGACACACCTGTCATCTCCACGGTGGTGGAGCATTCGCCGCCGTCGGCACGGCTCATCGTCATCGGCTCCGACAGCTTCCTGTCGGACACGGCCATGAGCCTCGCCACCGAGGCCACCCAGAGCCGCTACCTCAAGCCCCTGGAATTCGTCCAGAACGCCGTCGAATGGTCGCTGGAGGACCGGGGCCTGCTGGCACTGCGCGGTCGCGGCCAGTTCAACCGCCTGCTGGAGCCGGTGGGCCGTCAACAGCGCATGTTCTGGGAGTCGCTGAACTACGCCCTGGCCGCCGCGGGCCTGGCCCTGGTGTACTGGCTGCACCGGCTGCTGCGGCGCCGGCGTGAGCGGGCGCTGGAGGCCATGCTCGTGGATGACAACGCCGGGAGGGCACTGGCATGACGGAGGCGAGCATGAGTCAACCGGCAGCCCCGCGCCGCTTTGGCCTGGATACGGCCTGGCGCTCGGCGCTTCTGAGCCCCCTGGTGCTGCTGCTGGCGGCGCTGCTGGTGGTGCAGCTTGTCATGGCCCTGCTCATGGGCGGCGGCCGCAGCATGGCGCCGGCGGCGGGGGATCTGCCGCTGCTGGATCTGGACATGGACGCCGTGACGGCCATCGAGATCAGCACGGCAGACGGCGACAGCGTGCGGCTGGCGCGCAGCGGCGACGACTGGGTGCTGCCGGCGCTGGACGGCTTCCCGGCCAGCGGCAGCCGGATCGAGACATTGCTGGACGACCTCGCTGGCCTCGAGCGCCCGCTGCCGGTGGCCACCAGCGCCGAGGCCCGGCGCCGCTTCCGGGTGGCGGACGACGCCTTCGAGCGGCGGCTGACGCTGCGGGGCGACGGCGGCGCGGCGACGCTTCTCGTCGGCGACTCGCCGGGCTTCCGGCGGCTGTTCGCACGTGTCGGCGGCGAGGAGGCCGTGTACGACCTGCGGCTCGCCCTGTTCGACCTGGGCGCGAGCCCGGACGACTGGATCGACCGCGGCCGGCTCCAGTTCGACCGCGGCGAGATCAGCCGCATCAGCGCCGACGACTGGACGCTGGTGCGCGGCGAGGAGGGCTGGTCGCTGGAAGGCAGCGACGCCACCGTGGACAGCGCCGCCGCCGACCAGCTGGCCGACGCCGTCGCCACCGTGGGCTACATCAGCGTGCTCGGCCCGGACAGCGCGGCCGACTACGACCTGGATGATCCGGCGCGGGTCATCGCCATCGAGCACGCGGGCGGCGAGCGCCGCTACCGGCTCGCCCCCATCGCCGACAGCGGGGACTATGCGCTGCGGCGTGACGGCGAGCCTTATGTCTATCGCCTGAGCGCCTTCGACGCCGAGATCCTGGTGGACACCGACCGCGCGCGGCTGCTGGGGGAGACGGCGGCCGACGAGGACGGCGATGTTGATGGCAGCGCGGATGAGGCAAGCAGCGCGGCTGATGCAAGCGCTGCGCAGCCGCCGATGGAAGATGCCGCGGCACCGGCTGAGTCTGAAGCCCAAACGACAGCGCCGCCCACTGCGGATGTTGCGCCCGAGGCTACCGCAGCAGCCATGGGCTCGTCGGCGACGGCCGCGGGTGGCGAGCCGCAGGGGGTGGAGCCCGGAGCAACACCGCCGATGCCTGAATCTCCGGCATCTGAGCAGACCACCAGCGACGCGGACTGAAGTCCGCGCACCCGGGGGCGGCTCCGCGACGTCGGCGGTTGTGCCCCAGCCCGCGCTGATTTCAATGCGGGCGAGGCCGCCCTGCTGCGTTGCAGCGTGCGCCGCCGCACCGGCATACTCCGGACTCCGGGCGGGCCCACCCGCCGCAGCCGGAGCCCCCGAATGGCGCGCATCAAGCTCGAATTCCAGAACCCAGACGGCCACAGGCTTTCCGGACTCCTGGAGACGCCGCCGCCCGGCGTACCGACCCTGCGCTACGCGCTCTTCGCCCATTGCTTTACCTGCGGCAAGGACATCGCCGCCGCCTCGCGCATCAGCCGGGCGCTCGCGGCCCGCGGCATCGCCGTGCTGCGCTTCGACTTCACCGGGCTCGGCAACAGCGACGGCGACTTCGCCAACACCAGCTTCACGTCCAATGTGCAGGACCTCATCGCCGCTGCCCGGGCGCTGACGGCGGAGCATGCGGCGCCGGTCATGCTCATCGGCCACAGCCTGGGTGGTGCTGCGGTGCTCGCGGCGGCGCACGAGCTGCCGAGCGTGGAGGTGGTGGTGACCATCGCCGCGCCCGCCAGCCCCAAGCACATCGAGCACCTGTTCAGCGGCGTGCGGGGGGAGATGGAGACCACCGGCGCCGCGGAGGTCCAGGTGGGCCACCGCCGCTTCCGCATCAAGCGCCAGTTCCTGGACGATCTGGAGCACCATGCCGACGCCGAGCACATCAAGCGGCTGAAGCGGGCACTCCTGATCTTCCATTCGCCGGCGGACGAGATCGTGCCCATCGGTGAGGCAGCGAAGATCTACCAGGCCGCCAGGCACCCGAAGAGCTTCATCTCCCTGCATGACGCCGATCATCTCCTCACCAACCGCGAGGACTCGGAGTACGTCGCAGAGACCCTGGTGGCCTGGGCGAGCCGCTACCTGGGCCTGCGCACGCATGCCGAAGAGGCCGGGCTGGGCACGGCGCCCGAGGTCGCCCCCAAGGAGGTCGTCGTCACCGAGCGGGAGGGGCGCTTCCTGCGCGGGCTCTACACCGAGCATCACCAGCTGCTTGCAGACGAGCCCAAGTCCGTCGGCGGCATGGACCTCGGGCCCTCACCCTACGACCTGCTGCTGATGGCGCTCGGCGCCTGTACCTCCATGACCATCCGCATGTATGCAGACCACAAGGATCTGCCGCTGGACGATGTCGAAGTGCGCCTCAAGCATGAGCGCATCCACGTGGACGACTGCGAGGCGGACTGTGATGATGAGATCCGCGCCGGCGCCGACAAGCAGGGCCGCATCGAGCGCATCGAGCGCCGCATCGACCTCACCGGCGACCTCACCGGGGCTCAGCGCGCCCGCCTGCTTCAGATCGCCGACCGTTGCCCGGTGCACCGCACCATGGAGGGCAAGCCGCTGCTGGTGGCGCGGCTGGCGGGGGAGGGCGGTCCATCCTCAGGGCCAGAGGCCGCCGACTGATACAGGCCCGGCGCAGACAATAGGCTCGCGCAGAGCCGCAGAGGCAAGAAGTCAATGGACCCAGCCAACCGACAGAATGTCCTCCGCACGTCTCTGCTGCTTACATTCTGGCGTTTTCTCCCGTCCTCTCTTGTCCTCTGCGCCTTCGCGTCTTTGCGCGAGCTATGCATGAGGTCAGCACCGGGCACCCCAGGCTGGGGTTAAGGGAAGTGCATCCACCGCAGACCTGGAGCGCGGTGACGCCCCGGCCGGCCGGCAGCATCTCAAAACGCAAACTCCATCTCCCGAAAGATCCGCCCGGCGTTGCGCCGTGCCAGCTCCTCGAAGGTATCCAGCTGGCGGTAAGCGGACTGGTCCACTTCATAGGCGTCGGTCAGGCCGCCGCCCGCGTCGATGAGGGCACCGATCTGCTCGCGCATGTAGACAAGATAGTCCTTGGTGTATTTGGTTACCTCGGTCATGTTCGTGGGCTCGCCGTGGCCGGGGATGACGATCTCCGCCCCCAGGGCCTCGAAGGCATCCCAGCTGTCGATCCAGCCGGCGGTGTCCGTGTCCTCGAACACCGGCAGCAGCCGTTGATGAAAGGCGATGTCGCCGGCGACGACGAGCTTCTGCTGCGGCAGCCAGACGGAGATGTCGCCGGGGCTGTGGGCAGGCCCCAAGTTCAGGATCTCGATGCGCTGCCCGCCCAGCGTCAGGACCTTCTCGTCTTCGAAGGTCTCGTCGGGCATGACCACCTCCGTGAAGCTGCCCTTGTCCCGGCGCCCCTGCCGCATCCGGTCCAGGATCTCTGCACCCTGGGCCTCGATCTTCGCGGCGGCGTCGGCGTGCGCGATGATGGTGGCGCCCTGCGCCTTCCAGTAATTGGACCCGAGCATGGCGTGGCCCTGGCCGTTCTCCAGCACCACGTATTTCACCGGCTGGTCCGTCACCTGCTTGATCTGCGCATGCAGTGCGCGGGCCAGCAGGTAATTGTCGCCGGCGTTGATCACCACCACGCCCGCGTCGGTGACGATGAAGGAGAGGTTGTTGTTGTGGCCGGAGTTCTCGTAGGTGGGCGGCGCCGTGGCGCCGATGGCGGACCAGACGCCGTCCGCCACCTGCTGCGGCAGCCGGTAGAGCATGGATTGCGGCGCCGGGTCCTGGGAGGTTACCGGCAGCCCGGCGTCGCGCCAGGCGGAGAAGCCGTCGGCATAGTTGTAGACCTGGGTGTAGCCCATGCGGGCCAGGGTCTGCGCCGCCAGGGGGCTGCGCAGGTTGGTGCCGCAGTAGACGACCACCGGCGTGTCCCGGTCCGGCACCGCCGTTTCGATCTGCAGCTCCAGCCAGCCGCGGGGGATGTCCAGGTGCCGGGGCGCATCGATGCTGCCGCCCGCCCGCCAGGCCTCCCGGCCGGTGCGGATGTCCACCACCGCGGCGCTCGGGTCCCGCTCGATCAATGCCGCCAGCGCGTCTGTGGTGATGTCCTGCACCGCCGCTTTGGCCTGGTCCAGCAATGCCTCGCCCGTCGGCGGCGCCGGCGCATCGGCGCGCGCCGTGGCCGCGAGCGGCGACAGGGGCAGCAAGAACATGAGCAGCAGTCGGGGGGCGAAACGCATGGGTGATGGTCTCCAGAAGGTGATGAGCGGCAGTGGGGTCCCGTGCCGGCGTGCTCAACGCAGCGCAAGCCGTGTCAGTCGTGCCGGCAGCCGGGCGCATGATCGAGCCCTCGAATGCCCCAATCGTCACCCCGGAAACAGCACCCCGGAAACCGCCGACGGCTGCCGGCTCTGCGTCAAGCGGGGGCATCTGCCGATCTGAGCCGGCACACAGCATGCGGGCGATGGCAAGGCGTCCGGTGCTGTTACAGCTGAGGATCGGGTGCCGACAACGCGCGCCGCCGCCCAGGACCATCCTGTCGGGCGTCGGTCGCGGGCAGTACCGAAACTGAGCACGGACAACGCGAGCGGTCCGCGCTCCGTTTCAGATCAAGTGGACCCGATCCTTTGCCGGCGGTGCTTTCGCAAAGCGCGCATCCCGCGTCCAGACCGGGCAGTCCAGGGCCTCGGCGAGCACCAGGTAGGTGGCGTCGTAGGCGCTCAGGTTGTCGCGGTAGTCCCAGAGGCGGGGCAGCAGCAGGGTGTGTGGGTAGCGCTCAAGGGGCAGGTCGGCGAGGTCGTCCAGTGCGGCACGGCCACGCGCGGCTGACAGCTCGCCAGTGCTCACATAACGGCGCAGCGCCTGGGCGACCTCGATGTCCACCAGCTGCGGTGCGTTGAGTACGCGCGCAGGGTCCAGAAGCCTGTCTGTCAGGGTTTGTGCGTCCTCGGTCTGAAGCAGCAGGTCCACCAGCACGGAGGCGTCGACGACGATCATGGCCGGTGCCGTTCACCCGCTGGCCCAGCCCCGTCACGCTCGCGTCGCAGCACGTCTGCCGCGGGCTCGGTCACACGCACCGGCTCGCGCCCGGTCAGGCGCTCCCGCATTTCCTCGGGTGTCGGTCGGCTCGCCAGACGGCGCATGTAATCCATGAGGTAATCGGACAGGGACATGCCTGCCATGGCGGCCCGCGCCTTCAGCGTCCGGTGCAGCTCATCGGGGACGTTGCGGATTTGGATGTTTGCGGCCATTGCATTCGCCCGACGGCATGCGCTGAACATGAAAGCATGTTGAGGAAAGGCTGTCGCGCTGTCAAGCTCGGTCGTCGCTCGCTGCGCCGGTGTTGAGCGCTGGGTCCGAGGGCGGGGCGGGCAGCGCTTGCGGTGAGAGGGGCCGGCATGGGTTGAGGGGCCTTCAAAGGAGTGGTCCCGACCCGGGGTGCCGGCGGGGCCAGGGCGCCCTGGGGCACCTCAAGCGCTGCGCAGCCGGGTCAGCTTGACGAAGGCGATGGCCGCGAAGGGCAGCAGCAGCGTCAGCGCCATCACCGTCCACAGCAGCGCACCGAGCTCCGAGTAGTCCGCCGGCACTGTCACGACGCCGTCCTCGCGGACTTCGCGGGTGACGGTGAAGATCTGGTTCAGGTACTTGGTGCCGAGCTGGCTCGCGGACAGGGCCAGGTTGACGAAGGACGACATCACGGCGAAGAAGGTCGCCTTGAGGTGCGCGGGGGCGGAGTTGGCGATCCATGCGAGCATCGGGATCATGGCCACCAGCCCCAGCGGCGACTCCACCGCCGTGTCCACCAGGGCGATGAAGCGGGCGTCCACGATGCCGCCGGTGTGCGCGGCGGTCCACTCGTGCAGGCCGTAGTACATGGCCAGATTGGGCAGGGACAGGAGCGCAGTCAGGACAGTGAGAAAACCGACGATGTAGACGATGGAATGGTCCGCCAGGAAGCGGCGGAAGATGAACATGGCCGCCAGTGCCATGCCGCTGCCCACCAGCTGCAGCACGGAGACGAACTGCTGGTCGAAGCCCAGGTCGTCGATCATCCACCAGGTTTGACCGGCGCCGGGGTTGGGCAGCGCCCGAAAGGCGAAGACGACGACGGCGGTGCCGAGCAGGACGCGCGCGGCCTCCGGCGTCAGCTCCTTGAGCAGCCGCGAGATCAGGAAGCCGACGATGGCCATGGAGCCGACGAAGACGATCTCTTTGTTGTAGGGCAGGTCGCCGAGGCCCACGGCGAGGGTGAACAGCACGAAGGCCAGGCTGCCGCCGAGGATCCAGGGGTTCGGCCTGGTGCGCTGCTCGCCGCCGTGGATCAGGCGCTCCGCTGCCGCGGCCTCACCGAGCGCGCGCAGGCGGCGCACCTCGCGGTGCTTGAGGATGCCGCCGAGCATTACGCCGGACACGGACGCGATGGGGATCGCCAGCGCCAGCTCGTAGATGTGGATGTAGGTGGCGACCTTGGTGGCCTCGTCCATGGCATCGACGCCGCGGAACAGCCAGACGTTCAGGAGTGCCACGAGCACCGAGCCGCCGATGATGGCGACCCGGCCCAGGGTCTGCATGGTGGTGTGCATGAGCCGGCGCTGCTCGGGGTCGATGGGCCGGCCGTGCTCGTCCAGCGTCGGGACGGCTTCCACGGTCATGGCGTCCGCCACCACGTCCTGCACCACATAGCCGAGTGGCGCCAGCAGCACGCTCAGCACGTACCAGGTCTCCACCGGCATGACGGCACCCATGCTCTCCGGCCGGGCGAGCAGGCCCAGCATGATCAGCAGGCTCGCTGTGATCAGCAGCGCACCGAAGTACACCAGCAGCGCCTTCCAGCGCCAGACCAGGTCCACCAGGTGCCCGAGCGGCATCTTCAGCGACCAGGGGATCATGGCCCAGAAGCCGAGCGCCGCCAGGAACTCCGCCGACAGCCCCAGGTAGTCCTTGACGAAGAAGGTGCCGACAATCGCCGTGAGCCCCTGGATGCCGGCGGCCACGTACACCATCAATGGGGGCAGATATGACAGCCGCAGCTCCCGGCCGAGCTCCAGCACCGTGCGATCAAGCCATTGGTATGTGCGCGTCCACATGGGCGAGCTACATGTGGGGCGGCGGGGGTGAGTGCAACTGAGGGGGGGTGATGTTAGCTCTGCTCTGCGGTGATTCAGCTTGGCTCGACGGCGTCGTCACGCAGCTGGATCAGTGCGGCGGTGGCGCGGGTCTGGGGACGCCGACTTTCAGTCGGCTTGGCCGCCGTGAGGCGGCCTGTTGCGGCGAATGGGTGGTGCCTGTTGGCGGTGCCTGTTGGCGGTGCCTGGTGCAGAGGTGTCGCGCGGCGCCGACTGGAAGTCGGCGGCCCCGGGTGGGCCGACGGGACGTCGGCGGTTCCAGTCAGTTCCAGGCCAGCGCCGCGCGGGTGCGCCAGTAGGTGTCCGGGGCTTCCTGGAGCGCCTCGACCGCGGCCTCGGCGTCGGCGTCCCAGTTGACCTTACTCGCCGTCAGGTTGGCTTGCAGCTGGGCGGTGGTGGCCGCGCCGCTCAGCACCACGTCGGCCCAGGGCTGGGCGAGTGCTGCGGCGAGGGCCACGGCATCGAGCCCGACACCGAGGCGCGCCGCGAGCGCGCTGAGCCGCTGCCGGCGCTCGGCGAAGCCGGGTGCGGTGTTGCGGTCGGTGAGCCGGCCGTTGGCGAGCGCCTCCTTGACGATGACCCCGAGCCCTTCGGCGTGCGCCTGGGCCAGCGCCGGCCCGGCGGAGGGCTCCAACAGATTCCAGGTCGCCTGCACCGCATCGAACAGCCGGACGCCGTCCACGCGGATGTCCATGGCCCGCCGCAGCACGTCTGCCTGGGTCGGGCCGCTCAGCGTGAGCCCGATGCGCAGGCCGTCGGACTTGAGCCGCGCCAGTGCGCCGTGGACCTGGGCGTCGTCCAGCACGCCGCTGTCGAACGTGGCGGAGTGGATCTGGTACAGGTCGAGCCAGTGGCCCAGGTGCTCGCGGGTCTCGGCCCACTGGCGCTCCAGCACCGGCAGGCGGTGGTCCTTCACCTCGTGCCTGTCGGCGTCTACCTGCCAGTCCGCGGTGTAGGTGTAGCCCCACTTGGAGGCGACGGTGACGGCATCCGCCGGGACCTGCCGTGCGGCGAGCCAGGCGCCCAGAAAGGCCTCGCCGCGGCCATAGGAGCGCGCGGCGTCGAAATAACGCACGCCGGCATCCCAGGCGGCGTCCAGCACCTGCCAGGCGCGCGCCTGCATGGCCTCGACGCTGCGGCCGTCCTGGTAGTCCTCGCCGTGGCCCAGGTTGATGTAGCCGGGGCGGCCGAGGGCTGCCATGCCCAGGCCGAGGCGCAGGGCCTGGCTGCGGCCGTGGGCGAAGGGGTTTTGGGAAGGTGCTGTCTGCGGCATCGCGCTGTCCCGCTGCATGTCCGGCAGGCGATGGCCCCGGCAGCCGTTGCTGCGATGTCCGACGCGGCCTGCGCAGGTCCCGGTCGCGTGGGGCGGTCGCCTTTGAATGCATTCATGTCCTGCAGTGACGCTATGGTGTTCTGCTCGGGCCGAGACAAGGTGCTGTTCCTGTGTTTCGCCGCCGAGCGTGCGGCGGCGAGCCGACCGCCTGCCGATCCCCGCTCGGGTCCGGGCGCCGACGCGCCAGCCCCGGCCGGCATGCGATGATGGCGCCTCATGCCGCCGTCGGGCATGGTCGGCCGCCGCCCGCCTCGCTGCCCGGCCGCGCTCGCGGCTGCGCCCCGCCCGCCCGCCCGGTGTCCTGATGCCCATCTCTCCGTCGCTGCTGTTGACGCTCGGGCTCCTGTCCGCGCTCACGCCCTTTGCCATCGACATGTATTTGCCGAGTATCCCGGCCATCGCCCGGGACCTCGGCGCGCCTGTCTCGCTGGCCCAGCTCAGTGTTACGGCCTATCTGGGCGTATTCGCCGCCGCGCAGCTGCTGCTCGGGCCGCTGTCCGACGTGCTCGGCCGGCGGCTGCCGGTGGCGGTGGGGCTCGCGGTGTTCGCGCTGGCAGACGTAGCCTGCGCCCTGGCGCCCAACATGACGGCCATGCTCGCGGCCCGCGCCGTGCAGGCGCTGGGCGGCGCGGCGGTGGCGGTGACCGTGCCGGCGCTGGTGCGGGACTTGTTCGAGCGTGACGACTATGCCCGCGTGATGGGACTGGTGATGCTGGTGATGGGCCTCGCCCCGCTGCTGGCGCCGAGCCTGGGCGGGCTCGTGGTGGTGGTCGGGAGCTGGCGCTGGGTGTTCGCGGTGCTGCTGGGCATCACGGCGGTCACCGCCGTGCTCTTCTTCCGGCAGCTGCCAGAGACCCTGCCACCGGCGCATCGGCATCGGCTGGACCCGGCGGCGGTGGCGCGCAACTACGGGCTGCTGCTGCGCCACCGCGCCGCGCTCGGCTACCTGCTGACAGGCATGGCGAGCTTCGGCGGCATGATGATCTTCATCGTTGCCTCGCCCTATGTCTATATCGATCTGCACGGCGTGCCCGCGAGCTGGTTCGGCCCGCTGTTCGGCATCAACATCGCGGCGGCGATGGTGTTCTCGTATCTCAATTCGCGCTGGGTGCCGCGCTTCGGCGCCGAGCGGCTGCTGCGGGCGGGGCTCATGGTGCAGGGCGCGGCGGCGGCGGCGCTGGCGCTGCTCGGGCTGGGGGCGGTTGCCCTGGGTGCAGCACCGCCGCTCTGGCTCATCGCCCTCGGCGCCGGCGGCTACATCGCCATGGCGGGCGTGGTGATGGGCAATGCCATGGCGGGCTTCATGGCCTATTTCCCGCGCATGGCGGGCACGGCGTCGGCCTTCGCGGGGGCGGGGCGCTTCGGCTTCGGGGCGCTCGCGGGCACGCTTGCGAGCCTGGCGCACAATGGCACCGCGCTGCCGCTGCTGCTGGGCATGGGGCTCAGCGGCCTGCTGGCGGTGGGTACCTACCAGCTCCTCTGCTGCAGCACGGTGCCGGCGGCGGCGCGGGCGCGGGAGTTGGGTGGGGACCGGCCACCGCGGCTGCGCTGACCACAGGCCGCTGAGCCCCGGTCCGTTGACCCCGGCTCGCGTCGGGGCCGCCGACGGCAGCATGCCGGGCGGATCAGCGCAGCGCATCCGCCGCCCCGGTCGGTGCCTGCGCTGCGCTCAGCCAACCGACAGACGACGGGCTGCGGCGGCGGCCTCAGCGCGTGGGGATGCGCCCGAGCACCTCAATCCCATCGCCGTCCGGGCGCACCACGACGATCTCGCCCGAGCCCGGAAAGACGTCGGTGAGGGCGGTGATGTTGACCTGGTGGGTCACCAGCACCAGAGGCGGCGTCCCGGCTCGGGTCCGCACGCGGATCAGGTCCAGCACCGCGGCGGTGTGCCCGGGCGCTGCGCTGCGGTTGCGGAAGAAGGAATTCAGGCCCGGGAAGGGCTCCACCTCCCCCAGCGCCAGCCCTCGCGCGGTGTCCAGGCAGCGGCACCATTGGCTGGAGTAGAGCCGGGCGGTGTCGATGCCGTGGCGGCGGAAGCGCGCGCCGATGGCCGCGGCCTGCTCACGACCTTCGGCGGAGAGATTGCGCTGGGTGACGCAGTCGCCGAGGGCGAAGTCCGCCGGGTCGCCGGTGCCGGGGGCCAGTGCGTGGCGCATGAGTGCTGCGGCCTCGCCGGCGCGCAGCTGCTGCCAGAGGGCGTCATCGTCGGCGGCTGCGGCGGCGCCGATGCCGAGGGCGAGCAGCAGGAGCAGGGTGGCCAGAGATTGCATCGGCGTCTCGTCGAGTCGGGTGGATGGGTGCGCGGCGGGCTACTCCCACCGGAACAGCCGGGCCGCCGTGAACAGCAGCAGGGCGGCCAGCGCCGTCAGCAGCACCAGCTGCGGCAGCACGTCCAGCACGCCGGCCCCGTCGATCATGATGCCGCGGGCGGCGTCCACCACGTGGGTGAGCGGCATGAGCTGCGAGAGCCATTGCGCCGCGGCGCTGGTGCCCTCCATGGAAAACCAGACACCGGAGAGCAGCACCATGGGCCAGGCCATGAGGTTCAGCAGGCCGTCGGCGAGCTCTTCGGTGCGCAGGCGCGAGGCCACCAGCAGACCGAGGCTGATCATGCACAGGCCGCCGGCGATGTACACCAGTACCAGTGCCGTGTAGGAGCCGCGCATGGGGAAGTCCAGAATGGCCAGCGCGCCCAGATACACCAGGGTGCCTGTGGCGATGACCACCAGCAGGCGCGAGATCACCTGCGCCGAGAGGAACTCCAGCGGGCGCAGCGGCGTCGCCTTGAGCCGGCGCAGCACGCCGTTCTTGCGGTAGCGCACCACCACCCAGCCGACGCCCCAGAGGCTGGAGAACATGACGTTCATGGCGAGCACGCCGGGCAGCACCCAGTCGGCGTAGCTGAGTGCCTCGCCCGCGGCAAGCCGGCGCTCCGGGGCCGGCTCGTCGCCGCGGGCGTGGGCGCCGAGCAGCAGGCGCTCGGTGATCTGGCCGTTGGGCGACGCCGGGTTGACCCAGTAGCCCGTCACCGCGCCCCCCGGCCCGCGGCTGTCCACCAGCAGGTCCAGCTGGTGGCGGGCGACCTTGGTGACGGCGGCGCCCTGGTCCGAAACCGGCACGAAGGTGACGTAAGGTGTCGCGAGGAAGCCCGTGTCGTCCGCGGCGGTGTCAGGGTCGCCCAGCACGCCGACCTTGAACAGGTCGTCCGGGCCGCCGCCGAAGATGAAGGCGAAGGCGACGATCATCATCACCGGCATCATGATGTTCCAGATGAGACCGGCGCTGTCGCGGTAGAACTCGCGGTTGCGGGCGGTGAGGACGGCTGTGATGCGTTGCCACATGGCGGATGCTCGGTTGCGGGAGTCGGTTGCCGACGAGGGCTCGGCAGCGGGGTCGCACGCGTAACGGCCCACTGTTCAGGGCTGAGGGCTGAGGGTTGAGGGCTGAGGGCTGGGCCGGGATTCCTCAGCCCTCAGCCCTTTCCGCTCGGTGAGCGTCTGCCACTCTCACGCCCGCAAACTGTGCCCCGTGAGCTTCAAAAACAGGTCCTCCAGGCTCGGCGTCTCCACCCGCAGCGCCGTGAGCCCGGCGCCGATGCGCTCCAGATAGTCCAGCACCGGCGGCACCTGGTCCGTGTGCAGCTCGATTTCGTGCTCGGCCTGGCGCGCGTAGTCCGGCAGCGGCTCGCCGGCGGGCCAGGCGTCCGCGGGCAGGCGCACGACGGCGGGTGGGAAGTGCTCGCGCACCAGCGTCCGGGGCGCCCCCTGGATGATGATGCGGCCGTGGTCGACGATGGCGATCTCGTCACACAGCCGCTCGGCCTCTTCCATGTAGTGGGTCGTCAGCAGCACCGTCTTGCCGCGTGCCCGCACGGTCTCGATGAGGCCCCAGAAGTTGCGCCGGGACTGGGGGTCCAGGCCCGTGGTGGGCTCGTCCAGGAACACCAGCTCCGGGTCGTTCACCAAGGCGATGGCGAGCAGCAGCCGCTGGCGCTGGCCGCCGGAGAGCTTGCGTGTGTCGCGGCTCAGGATCTCGCCGAGATTGCAGAGCCGGACGAGCTCGTCGCGATCAGTGGTGCGACGGTAGAGCCGCGCGAACATGCTGAGCGACTCGCCGACGGTCTGGAAGTCCTGCAGCGCCGTGGCCTGGAACTGGATGCCGATGGCCTCGCGGAAATCCGCGCCCAGCGGCGCGCCCCGGAACAGGATCTCGCCCGAGGTGGGCGCCTGAATGCCCTCCAGCATCTCCAGCGTTGTGGTCTTGCCGGCGCCGTTGGGGCCGAGCAGCCCGAAGCATTGCCCGGGACGCACAGAAAAGCTGATGCCATCAACCGCCTTGACGCCCGGGAAGTGCTTGCAGAGCGCCCGCGCCTCGATGAGCGCTGTCTGATCAGTGCGGGCGGCGGTGTCCATGGGCGCAAGGTGGGGGCGTTCGGGGCCGTCAATAGATCTGTGATGAGCGCACGGCTTACCCGAGCAGGGCTGCGACAAACCTGACGGCACCTGATCTTCTGGCACCAGCGGACTTTAGTCCGCCTGCCCCAGGGTGCCGGCAGAAGTCCGCGTCCCCGGAGGCCGCCGTGCGAGGGCGGCGGCGGTGCACCGGCGGCATGCCTTCTCGGCTGCGTTGCCCGCTTAGGGGTGTCACCGCCGGGGCTTAACGCCAGACACGCAAAAAGCCCCGCAGCCGCCGGCTGCGGGGCCCTGCTGTCTGCCGCCCCGGGACCGGGGCGGCGGCGGGCGCTTACTCGCCCTGCTTCTTGGTGCTGATGTTCAGCGGGATGTAGGCCAGGCAGGTGCCGAAGTAGGCGGTACCGACGGCGATGAGTCCGAGGATGCCGAGGATCCAGCTCTGTAGGAAAAGGCCAGCCAGAATGAGCAGCGCGCCGGCGCCGTAGCGGATGTTGCGGTCCTGCAGACCAATGTTCTTGACCATGTGTGAAGCTCCAATGGGCTTGCTGAGGCTTGTGGTCGGCGTGCCCGCCGGGTCCATCGTGCGGCGAGGGACGGGTGGCGCAGCGCCGGTTGCGAAGGGAGATGGGTGCGGGCGCGGTGAATTTCTCACCAATGACCCTGCTGATGAAGTGGTTAGTATAGCCGGGGCGGATCGGCCGGTCGTTGCGATCGGACAATCAAACGGCGCTCGCGCCGGCTCAAGCTGCGCCGCGGCCACAGGTGTGTATGGCCCACTTGTGCGACCATTGGCCATCGCCCTGACGCGGTGGCTCGGATGCCGCCGGCGTCCGGCTGCCGCGTGCCGCTCGGCTGCCGTTCAATTGCCATCGCGCGGACCCTGACATGCACGGTTTACCACTGTCGCGGCTCCTGTTCTGGGCCGCCATCCTGTTCCTCGCCTCCGTTGCGCTCAAGCCCTGGCTGGAGGACCTTTTCGTCAGTATGCAGGCGGAGCCGCGGGCGGTGACGGCGCGCGGCGAGCTCGCCGGCGACGAGGAGGCCACCATCGAGATCTTCCAGCGCGCGAGCCCGTCGGTGGCCTACATCGCCACGACGGCGCCGCTGCTGAGCCCCTGGACGCGCAACCTCACCGAGGTGCGCCGCGGCACCGGCAGCGGTGTGGTCTGGGATCGCGACGGGCACGTCGTCACCAACTGGCATGTCATCGAGGAGGCCCGCAGCGCGCGGGTGGGGCTCTCCGACGGGCGCAGCTACAATGCCCAGTTCGTCGGCGCGAGCCCGGAGCACGACCTGGCGGTGCTGCGCATCGGCGCCTCGGCGGCGCGGCTTCAGCCGGCCATCATCGGCTCCAGCGCGGACCTGCGGGTGGGGCAGAAGGTGCTCGCCATCGGCAATCCCTTCGGCTTCGACTACAGCCTCACCACCGGCGTGGTCTCGGCGCTGGACCGGACCATCCTCTCCGAGCAGGCCGGGGAGATCCGCCGCCTCATCCAGACCGACGCCGCCATCAACCCCGGCAACTCCGGTGGCCCGCTGCTGGACAGTGCCGGGCGGCTCATCGGCATCAACACCGCCATCTACAGCCCGTCCGGCAGCTTCTCCGGCATCGGCTTTGCCGTGCCCGTGGACACGGTGAACCGCGTGGTGCCGCAGCTCATCGCCCGCGGCGAGTACGTGCGCCCGCGCATCGGCTTCTATGGTGACGACGACATCGCGGGCCCCGTGCTCAAGGAGCTGGGCGTGGAGGGCGTGCTGGTGCTGCGGGTGGAGCCGCGGTCGCCGGCGGCGCGCGCCGGGTTGCGGGGCACGCAGGTCTCCGGGGCCGGGGAGCTCATTCCGGGTGACATCATTCAGCGCATCGACGGTGTGCCTGTGGACAGCATGGCGGCGCTCATCGATCTGCTGGAGCGCTACGACGCCGGCGACACGGTCACGCTGGACGTGCTGCGCGACGGTGCGCAGGTGCCGTTGGACGTCACCCTGGGCGGGCGCTACGGGCGGCTCGACTGACGTGTTGTGAGCGAGTCCACTGACCCGCTGCTGATGCGCGCGGACGCGTCCGGTGGTGCCGCAGAGCTGGCGCAGAAGCGCGCACGCAGGTCGGCATCCACGGGACCGTCGCCTGCCAGCGCCCGTTCCAGGCGACCGGCTGCGGCGGCCAGCTCCGCCGCGCCGAGCGCGCCGGCGGCACCGCGCAGGCGATGCAGCAGATCGTGCACCGCTGCGCGGTCGTCGGCGTCCAGGGCTGCGCCGATGGCAGCGATCGCCGCGGGATACTCGGCGAGGAAGGTGCGCACCATGCCGCACCAGGCGTCCGGGGCCTAGTCCAGCCAGCGCAGAACATTGGCCGCATCGAAGCCGGGCAGAGCGCGTGCGCCGATCACGGTCCCGGGCGCCGGCTGCGCCGTGGCGGTGGCGTCCGTGGGCAGACGCAGCCGGCGGCACAGCTCGGCGTAGAGCACCTCGGGCTCCAGCGGCTTGGTGAGGTAGCCGTCCATGCCCGCCGCGAGACAGCGCTCGCGCTCCTCGGCCAGGGCGTTGGCCGTCAGGGCGACGATGGGGAGCGCCTCCCCGCCGGGCAGGGTGCGGATGCGCCGGCAGGCCGTGAGCCCGTCCATCTCCGGCCCCGTCCCCCCGCGCCATGACCCGAGGGCCGTCCCCCGCCGCGATCATCCTGGCCGCGGCCCTCCTCGCCCTGACCCTCGCCCAGGCGTCCGCCGAGGGGGTCATTCGCCCGGACGCTACCGTCTCCTTCCTCTCCACCGAGGGCCGGGTGCTGGCCCGCATCCAGGCAGAGATCGCCGACGACCCCGCCGCCCACGCCCGCGGGCTCATGTGGCGCCGCCTGCCCGACGATACCGTCGGCATGCTGTTCGTCTTCCCGCGGGCCGCGCCCCGGCGCTTCTGGATGTGTAACACCCCGGGCTCGCTGGACATGCTGTTCGCCGACGCCGAGCGCCGCATCGTCGCCATCGCCCGCGACACCACCCTCATGTCCGACCAGCGCTACCCCTCCGGCGCCCCGGCCATGTACGTGATCGACACCCGCGCCGGCTTCGCCGAGCGCCACGGCATCACCCCCGGCACGTCCTTCGACTACACCCCCGCCCCTGCGCCATAGCCCCTCGGGTGGAACCGCTGCGCTTATTCCACTACCGGGCTTCAGGAGGGGTCGTTCCGGCGGCTTTCCAGGAAGCGCGCGTAGCGTTCGCGCCGCGACTTCACCCCGCTCGATCTGTCGGGGACAGTGCTCTTGCGTGAAGGCCGATGTGGCGAAGACCTGGGGCTCCGGCAGCGCATCGAGAAGGTCGCCGGGGAAATCGATATCGACCCTCTCCGTCAGGACCGGCAACCCGAGCAGGTGCTCCCACAAGGCGACCGATTGGCTGCAGACCAGCGTCAGATCCTCGTCGGCCCGCGCGAGCCAGCGCAGCACCTCGTCGATGTTCATAGCTCCTCCAGAAGCGCCGCGTAGGCGTCCGGGGACAGCTCGCCGACCCTGAGGTCAGCGCCCGCGAGAACATCGCCGATCTCGTTCGGCTTGCGCTGCCGATCTCGTTGCAGTCGCTGTGAGGCGCCGTGGCGCTCCACCGCCCGGTAGAACGGCACCCGGAAACCGGCGTCGGCGACGATGATCGGCATCAAGCCCGCCGGCAACCCGCCTCGCGCTGCAGATGCCGGTTGCCCACCAGCCGATCGGTGCGCTTGAGCTTGTGGCAGAACGCCCCCGCACCCGGCAGGCGCCGGGCGATGTCGGTCAGCGTCAGCCCCGGCCCCAGCACACAGGCCGTCACCGCCGCGAACAGTGCGGCCAGACGTGCACGATGGATCGGGACGAGGAGATCGAGATCCGCCGCCGCGACGGCGCCGTGTCTTCGCTGAGCGCCAAGGGCCGCGCTCCGGCTCGCCGTTCGACGTGCCCGGGATCCGCTCGGACGCGACGGCGGCCGATATCCTCGATGCCGTGCGCGAGCCCCGCGCCGAGGAAGAAGGGCCGAGGGCCTAGGGCCGAGGGTCTCTCGCTCCCACGCTCCGGCGCGGGAGCCAGTGCGGACGCTCCAGCGTCCCGATGCGCCGGACCGCTCGCGCGGTCAAGACCGCGGGTTCCCACGCTGGACAGACCGGGCAAGTATTCGCCGCGTTGGCGGTGCAGCCCGGATGGAGCGCCAGCGGAATCCGGGAACGGTCTCAGCGGAAACGACATTTCAACAGGTTACGGCACACCCTGGATTGTCTGGTTGCTTGTCACGGTTCCCGCCGAGGCCCGTCAGGATTCGTCGACCGCCCGATCAAGCAACGCGAGGAATTCGTCGGGGGCAAGCACGGGCAGGATGCCGGCCGGGAAATCGCCGACGTTGCGCGTCAGCAGGTAGTCGGCGCGCGCGTGCAGTGCGCTGTAGAACTGGAGGGCGTCCTCGAAGTCGGGGATATCCGAGTCGATTGCCTGGTTCAGGATGCGCTGGTCCGGAGCGACGCTGGCGAAGACATCGCGGAGCAGGACCAGTGCCCGGCGCGCGGTGGCCAGGTCGCGGGCCTTGCGAACGATGTAGAAGACGTTGTTGAAGCTGATCGCGGAGACCAGGGGCCTCGCAGGCGCCGGTCTCGGCGAGGGTCCAGACGCGGGCGGCCGCGGTGTAGAACGGCTCGCGCTTTGCCAGGACGTCCAGCAGCAGGTTGGTGTCGACGAAAAGCCTCATCCGAGGTCGCCATAGCGCTCCCAGAGGGCGTCACCGAGGAGATCGGCGTCTGCATGGCCGGGGCCCAGATCCACCAACCCAGTCGCGGCCCGGGTGAGGGGGCCGATGAAGTCCGAGCCGCGCGGACAGTCCAGCGCGTCGAGCCCGCGGACGAGTCCGGCGAGCATGGCCGAGACACTGGTGTTACGGGCACGTGCGGCCTGCTTGGCGCGCGCTATGACCGACTCGTCCATGCTGAGGGTGAGCTTTGTGTTCATGGCAGATCGTCAGCTACGTAATAGTCACCAGACACGCTACGTATGATCGGCCAAATCGTCAAGCCGTCTGCCTCCGTCTCGCCTGGCCGTCGCGGCGGTGTATTTCAGACTCGCCGGCCGGGCAGGGCGACATCGCCTCGGTGCCGGAGATCGCACGACATCGCCTCAGCGCCGCGGATCGCGCGCCGGGGGCATCGAGCCCCCGGCGCGCGAGGCCGGCTGGAAGCCGGCAGTCCCAGTCGGCCGACGCTCCCACGAGCTCGGGTGTCAGGTTGACGCTGGCTTGGGCAGGCCGCGAAAATCCCGCCTAATGGCCCGGAACGGGGGCCTTTGAAGCCCACGACGCATCAATCGCCCGCGCTCGGCGTCTCTGCGTTCGGTGCGCGAGGGGGCGATTCCCGGAGTCGGCACGGACTGCGCCGGCCCGCCGGTGCAATCTCCCCCGGCGTAACGATCACCGAGGCTCCAGCCGACAGGTCGGCGAGGTATCCCGATCTCTATGCAGCAGACAGCTCCGCCACGTCCGGCCAGCATCCTCATCATCGACGACGAGCCGGTTCAGCTCCGCGCCATCGTTGCGGAGCTTACCGAGTTGGGCTTCGAGACCCTGATCGCCCGCGACGGGCCCGACGGCCTGCGCAAGGCGGAACAGGGCCGGCCTGACCTGATCCTGCTGGACATCCGGATGCCCGGCTGGGACGGCTACGAGACCTGCCGGCGTCTCAAGTCCATCCCGCTGACGCGTGCGATCCCGGTGATCTTTCTCACCGTGCTGAGCGACACCGCGCAGAAGCTCGCGGGCTTCGACGCCGGCTGCGTGGACTACATCGCCAAGCCCTTCGATCATCGCGAGGTCCTGGCGCGCGTGAGCGCGCACCTGCAACATCGGCACCTGTTCGCACGCATGGCCGAGCAGTTGGAGCCGCCCCGCCAGGCGCGGGCGACCCGCGCCGGCGGCAAGGACGCTGTGCCCGGGGAGGCCACGGATCAGATGGGCCTGCGTCTTCTCTACCGCGCCATCGACATCCTGCTCGACGAGATGGCCGAGCCCCCCGGGCTCATCGAGCTGGCCCACCGCGTCGGCACCAACCAGGCGCGGCTCGGGCGCGAATTCCAGACCCACCTGGGGATGACCACCTTCGAGTACCTGCGCGAGCAGCGCCTGGTCCGCGCGCAGACCGCCGCCGGCCGGCGCGCGCGCTCGAACCAGGCCAGCAAAGTCGCCCGCAACGCGAAGGAGCCGTGGCTGCTGGTGGCCTCGCCACAGCTTGCCGAGCGCAGCGCCAAGCCGCTGGTCTCAGCATCGGAAGGGTTGGTCGATTCGCGGTACTGCGGGCAGAAGCCACCGCACATGGTTGATGATCTGATCGCCGAGCGCCGCTCTTTGTTTTCAAACCGACGAACGCTCTGTGAGGTATTTCCGACCAGAGAGAAAACGGGGACAAGAGAGAAAGCGGTGACAGACGCTGACGGACATCGGGCGGCGGTTCACTGGGCAGACGAGCCTGCATGCCTCAGGTCAGATCCCTTTTTGATGGAATGCGTCCGAGCAATAACGGGCCAGGCGCGATTCGCGAGGCTGGCTACGGCGATCTTGGGCTCTGGGGCGATGGCACGCGGCTCGGTGCCATGCCGACCTCCGCGAAGCCGTCGGCGCGGCATCGAGCCGCGCGCGGCTTCACCAACGTCGATACCCTCACCACGGGGGATACGTTGTACGGCATCTATTACAACGCCGAGACCCATCAATGCGCCCAGCTGGCCAACGCCAAGGACCGCGTGGACAGCGCCGTCGACATCCGCACCCATCCGAAGTGCAAATGACCGGGCGTCTCCCGGCACCGAGGGCCTCTGGCTCCGACGCCCGGCGTTGGAGCCGGCTGCAACGCTCCAGCTTGGTGTTGGTCGAGGGGCTTCGGCTCGGCCGCGGCCGTTCGGCACCCGACGCGACGCAGGAGTGTCGGAGCGAGGAAAGCTCGGCTTTCCGGCTCCCAAGCTCCGCTTGGGAGCCAGGCTCGGAAAGCTCTGCTTCCCGAGGGCTGTTGGCTCGCGAAGCTCCCGTGGTGAGCGTCTCACGTGAAGCAGAGCTTCACACATCGTGTTCCCAAGCGGAGCTTGGGAACAAGGAGAAGGAGAAGGAGAAGCGCCGCGCGCCGCGACGAGATCGCCAATGACCGGCTGGCGATGATCATCGATTGACGGACGGCGGCGTGGCGGCTGTGGGATGGGTTTCGCTTCGCTCTACCCATCCTGCGCATTCAAGCGAGCGGATCGCACCAAGACAGTCCGGTGAATGCCGCGAAGTCCCTGTCGGAGCTGTAGAGCGAGAGGCCATGCTCCATGGCGAGCGCGGCCAGGTGCGCGTCCGGCACAAGGTTGCCCGTCGCCCTGGAGGCGACCAGCAGGTTGCCCAGGATCTCCGCGTGGCGCTCCGCGGGAGCCGGAATCCAGACACTGCGGCAGGCGAGCCAGCGGCGGACCTGCCCCCAGGCCGCCTCCGTGCTCAACGGGGACGTGAACAGACGGGCATTCGTCGTGATGCGCATGAAGGCCAGCAGAGCCGGCCGGGGCAGGCCCACGCGCCGCGGCCCGTTCAACTGGGTATCGAGCCAGTCCCGCGCTGCCTCATGCTGGGGGAAATCCTTCAGCGACGCGTACAACAGCAGATTGGCGTCGACCAGCATCAGCGCCAGTCCTCCGCCTCACTGGTGGCCAGCACCTCGGCCACGTTGTCCAGGCTCGGCACCCGCGCGCCCAGGCGATGGGTCTGGGTGCGAAACGGCGGTCCTTCGGGCGAGTCCTGATGCTCCATCCGATCCAGTCCCATCCGCAGCAGGTCGTTGATCAGCCGTTTCTGCACGCCCCGCCCCGCACCCGTGGTCTTGATGTTGCGCAGATCCAATTCCACGTTCCAGCGGCGCTGATGCAACACCTTCAGCTTTTTCTTCGGGGCCGCTTTGGCATCCAGGAAGGTGGTGACCATGATCTTTCCGCCGGCGGCGAACTCGCGCACCTTCAGCGTTGCCGGGGCTTGGGCATACTCCTGGGGTGTCATCCATTCCGGGCGCCTCGACGGTTTCTCCAACACCACCAGATGATCGCGCGCGCCGAGACGCTCTCCGGTTTTGAAGTCGGTGCTGCGTTTGCGCGCACCGTACTGCTGGAACACCCCATCGACGCGGCGTTGCACCAGTTCGCACAGCAGGAAATAGGTCGGGTAGAAGGCATCGCCGAGCAGGATATCGTCCACCTCAAGCGCATCGAGGAGGCTGCGCAACAGGGTTTGCTCATCGCTGCCCTTGCCTTCACACGGGCCGATGGCCGCAGCGAGCAGTGCGCCGCTGCCCAGGCAAATCAGTGTCACCATGCGGCAGATCGGGAAGCCTAAGCCGGGCTTCTGGCTGCTCGGCTGTGGATAGACGGCTTGGTTCTCCGCCGTGTCCGCCATGGTCGCGGTCGCGCCATCGACCAAGCGCACCGGGCGATTCCAGGAATGCCACCAGCGCGGTGCACCCGCGCCGATCATGCTGCCGACCTGCCGTGCCAACTCCGAGATCATCTCCGTCGGCAAGCGTCCGCGCGCCTGGCAGTATGCACTCGTGCTCGCAGCACAGCGGGGCAAACCGCCGAAGATACGCTTGATCACGGCCGCATCGACCGCCTGTTGACAGCTGCCGTCAGCCGAAAGTACCTGCGCCAGAAACATCGACAAGGTCTCCGTCGGCGGGAACAACCGTTCGCGATGCTCCGGCAGCAGTTCTTCTACTGCATCGAACAGGCGGGCACTGGTCAACACGTTGAAGAAAGCGTATGAGTCGGTCTCGTCGGTGCGGCGCTGAATCTGTTTCTGTTGCTCCAAGGCCGGACGATGGGTAGCATGCATGAAGGCTGGCGCCTGAGATGGTTGGTGTTGTTTGGCGATTTCACCGTACCATCTTGGCCAGCCTACCCCAAGCGTTTTCAAGCGCTTGCGCTTATCTTAGTGCCATTCGGGTCTGACCCCTTTTTCCACCCGTCCCCGTCCCCGCGACCGGGTTGCTTCTGATCCCGGGACTCCTCGGCCTCCTGGTGCGGCGCCAGCGCGGCTACAACGACTGTTCCCCGGGGCCGCTACGACCAGAACCAGCACGGCGAGTCCTATAAAAAGGGCTGCCGCGCCGCCGAGGACGGAAGTCGACAACTTCCCCTCGCATCCGAAGTGCAATTGACCGACTCTTTGTCGCTTGCTCCTACGCGCCAGAGACCGTGCAGGAATTGGCCGTAGGTCGGGCTGACGGCAGGAGGCCCAACGCGATGCCTGAGGTAAGCGCTTGAATGCTGGGCCTCCTTCGTCGGCCCAGCCTACACGGCGATCGCGGTTTCGGGCGGGAATAGGAATACCTTCACAATCTCGCCAGCGCGGGAGCAAGCGCGGACGCTTGAGCTTCCCGAGGCGTCGGACCGCTGGAGCGGTGAAGACTGGGTTCCCACGCCGGAGCGTCACTGTCGTTCCTCTGGTTCCCAAGCTCTGCTTGGGAACCCGGCGTTGGAAGCTCTGCTTCCCGTGCTGAGACCCACGCCAAGCAGAGCTTGGCGCACCGAGTTCCCAAGCGGAGCTTGGGAACGAGTGCGGATCCCTGTAGCCCGTGGATGGGGAGAGCGAAGCGAAACCCATCTGTCGAAGCCCTTCATTCCACTTCGCATTCAGATCAAGCTTTCGCATCAACCCCGAAATGACCATGACCCCAATCACCCGCACCCTGTTCGCCGCCCTGCTGGGCTCCAGCGGCGCCCTGGCCGGCGACATCCACACCGAGCGCGTCCAGTTCCACAAGGGTGCCAACAGCGCCACCATTGAGGGCCGCATCCAGGGCGACATGACCATCGACTACGTGCTCGGCGCGAAGCAGGGCCAGTCCATGAACGTCAGCCTGTCCACCGACAACGGCGCCAACTACTTCAACATCATCGCGCCGGGTAAGGAGAACGAGGCGATGTTCGTCGGCGCCAGCTCCGGCAACCAGTTCGAGGGCCCGCTGCCGGCGAGCGGCGACTACAAGGTCCGCGTGTATCTGATGCGCAGCGCCGCGCGCCGCGATGAGATCGCCAACTATCGGCTGGAGATGATCATCGATTGACGGGCGGCGGCGCGAAGCGCGCGACCGGCTCAGGGATGCAGGTGCGGTCCGGCGATGTCCAGCCTGACCCCCAGGGCGCCGAGCAGCCGCCGCATGGTGTCGAAGCGTGGGTGGGCGCCGGGCTTGAGCGCCTTGTAGAGGCTCTCGCGGCCGAGGCCCGCCTCGGCCGCCACCCGCGAGATGCCGCGGGCCTTTGCTACATCTCGAACCGCGGTGAGAAAGGCGTCCGGGTCTGGGTTCTCAAGGGCCGCACGCAGGTACTCGGCGATGGTCTCGTCGCTGTCCAAGTAGTCGCTGGCGTCGAAAGGGGCCAATGCCAGCTCGTCGGTTTGGCTCATTGCTTGTGTCTCAATTGCTTCGCGTAGGTCTTGGCCTTGTCGATGTCGCGCTCCTGGCCGCCCTTGGGGCCACCGCAGAGCAGGACGTCGACCACATCCCCGGTGCGTGTGAAATACAGTCGATAACCCGGTCCCGCATGAATCCGCATCTCAGATACGCCCTCTCCGACGGGCCTGCAATCGCCGAACTGACCCCGTTCCGCGGAGCGAATACGTTCGACAATGCGCGCCTTGCCGATGAGATCCTTGAGCTTGGTCAGTCAGGTATCGAAGGCGGCAGTTCTGAGGATAGTATTCACGAGGTCCAGAGTGTATCCATTCGGATACGGACAGGCAAGCTCGGGAAAGGGGCCAAGCTCGATTTCCGGTTTCTACCCTGACCGCGGGCGATACCATCTACGGCACCTACTAAAACGCCAAGACCCACCAGTGCGTCCAGTTGACCAGCAACGACCGCGTGGTCGGCGTTGACGACGTGCCCAGCCATCCGAAGTGCCGCTGAGCCCGCTATCCGCACCGGCAGGGCCGTAGGATGGGTAGAGCGAAGCGAAACCCATCCCGCAGCGGGGCTCGCGCTCCGGCATGGGCGCGCATCCGGCACCACGCCAGCGGCCTGGCGTCGCCGACGGGAGGGTGGCGCCATGATCGCGACGCCGGCGCGACACTTGATCTGCCCGAAATCACTTGTACAATTGTACGAATGAAAATTGTCGCGGACACCAACATCCTGCTGGCGGTCGCGCTCGACGAGCCCGAACGGCAGCGCATCATCGACCTGACGGTCGGGGCCGAGGTCTTCGCCCCGGAGATCCTGCCCTACGAGATCGGCAATGCCCTGTCGGCCCTGGTCAAGCGCCGACGCCTGACCGGCGAGCAGGCGATGGCTGCCCTGGCCGTCACCCGGCGGATGCCGGTCCGTCTGGTGGCGGTGGACGTTGCGCAGGCGCTGCAATTGGCAACCGACAGGGGCATCTATGCCTACGACGCCTATGTTCTGCACTGCGCCCGCGCCCTGTCGTATCCGCTGCTCACCCTCGATGCGCGCATGCGGCAGGTCGGCGCCGAGCTGAAGATTACGCTGCTCGAGCAGGAGTGACACGAAGATGCAGGTATTTACCTACTCCGAGGCCAGGCAAAACCTCGCAAAGCTTCTTGAGCTGGCCCAAGACGAGGAGATTGAGATCCGCCGCCGCGACGGCGCCGTGTTCTCGCTGACCGCGAAGCGCCCGCGCTCCGGCTCGCCGTTCGACGTGCCGGGCATCCGCTCCGCCGCGACGACAGCCGATATCCTCGATGCCGTGCGCGAGTCCCGCGCCGAGGAAGAAGGGCCGAGGGCGTAGAATGAGTAGAGCCAAGCGAAACCCATCTGTCCAAGGCCATCGACGTGATGAGCGCGCGCGGCGTCACCAACGTCGATACCCTGACCGCGGGCGACACCATCTACGGCACCTACTACAACGCCAAGACCCACCAGTGCGTCCAGTTGACCAGCTACGACCGCGTGGTTGGCGTCGATAACGTCCCCAGCCATCCCAAGTGCCGTTGAGCGCCTGCCGTTCCTGGCACCCTGACCCTCTGGCCCCCAACGCCCAGCGTTGGGAGTCAGTCGCAACGCGCCAGGGTTGGGCCGGTCGCGGGGGCTTGGGATCGCCCGTGGCGGTTCGCCAGCAGACGCGACGCTGAAGCATCGGGGCGGGAAAAACCATGATTGTCGTCTTCAGGCTCGTCTATCTCTGCGCGGCGCTACTGTCCATTGCCGCGGGCGTGCTCGTCGTCCGCAGCTTATTCATTGCGGGTCGGGCCCCGCAGACGAATGAATACCTCGGCATCCACCTGGCTGTCGGCGCCGTCTTCCTGGGCGTCGGCGTCCTGCTCGCAGGGATAGAGCGGCACGTCGCCGGGATTGCGGCACTGGCGATGGACGGGGACGCTGCCGAGACAGCCCGGGGGCTGACCGCCCACCTCAGCCGGCTGCTGGCGTACCTGCTGGCGGGAGGTGGCTTGCCAGTTCGAGGGCGTGCTGCCCGCGAGCGGCGACTACAAGCTGCGCGTCTATCTCATGCGCAGCGCCGCGCGCCGCGACGCGATCGCCAATTACCGGCTGGAGATGATCATCGATTGACGGGCGGCGGCACGCTCCGTCCGATTTTTGGGCAGGATGCCCAATAAATCGATATCTCCCTGGAGCCGCACCACCCGAGTACGTCGCCCACCGGGGCTGACCTGCTCCTCCTCACTGAGCCGCTCAGCCAGCGGGGGAATGCCCATGCGGCGGTCGAAGATCACCAGCCAGCCCGAGTCGAGCCCGAGTCCGGCCAGATAGCCGTCGAGCTGCGCGAGGCCCTCGGCCAGCGGGTCGGCGGCGCCCTCGCGCCAGACCTTGAGCGCCAGCCCCAGGGTCAGCGCCCCATAGCGCAGGCACAGGTCCATGCGCCCGCGGCCGATGGCGTATTCGCGCTCGATCATCCCATTGCCATTGACCACCCGCTGCAGGAAGGCCATCAGCACCAGGTGCGGGGCGATCTCGTGGTAGGGGGCGCTGCCGAGCAGGGGCTCGCCGTGCTGGCGCCAGAAGTCGATGAAGGCTTCGAGCAGGCGATCCGGGTTCAGGCTGCCGTCGGCGTCGAGCCAGGTGGGGCTGATCCGTGGCATCGATGCGTCGGGGGTGAAGGTCAGCGCGCGGGGCAGCACCTCCCGATAGATCGGGTTGGCGATGGTCAGGCCCGCGCCCGGCGCCATCCGGCACAGGCCCAGGTCGATTCAGATATTGAACGTCGTCTTGGGGCACGTGTCCCAGCGCGGTGCCGGCCAGCATCGGCTCGATGATGTGGCGCACCCGCGGCTCGTGCAGCTTGTCGGCGAGTTGATCCAGGTGTGTCACCCGGCGCAGGATCAGGTTCTCCTTTAAAGTGGACCCCGAAAACAGGACACAAGTTTAAGCTAGCGCCCAACACAGAAGAGGCATCGAGACATGGGCGAAGC
>NZ_CAJXYK010000011.1 GCF_913063425.1 uncultured Thiohalocapsa sp. | reverse complement strand
CCGCGCTGCCCCTGCTCGGCCTGTTCGACCGCCCCGCCGCGCCGGCGCTGCTCGACGCCCTGCGCCAGGCCCCGCCCATCCCCGGGCTCACCGAGCCGCTGCAGGGCCTGGACGCGGACACCTGGACCCTCACGCTCGCCAACCTCGCCGACGCCGGCCTCATCGAGCGGCGCGACCCCGACGGGGCAACGGCCCCCGACGCCGGCACCGAGCCGGATCCCGGCACCGACGCCATCGCCACCGGCGACCCCGCCGCCACCCCGGTGGACGCCCACCCGCTGATCCGCGAGCACCTGGGCGCGACGCTGCGCGAGCAGGCCCCCGACGCCTGGCGCGAGGGCCACCGGCGGCTCTACGAGCGGCTCAAGACCGACACCCCCCACCATCCGGACGGGCTGTCCGGGCTCCAGCCCCTGTACCAGGCCGTCGCCCACGGCTGCCAGTCGGGGCAGTGGCAGGATGCCTTCTACCAGGTCTATGTCGACCGCATCCTGCGCGGGACGGGGCACGACGGCTCCTACAGCTGGAAAAAGCTCGGCGCCTTTGGTGCCAACCTGAGCGCGCTGGCCCACCTGTTCGCCGAGCCCTGGCGGCGCCCGGTTCCGGCCCTGAGCGCGCCCGCCCAGGCCTGGCTGCTCAACGAGGCGGGCTTCTGCCTGCGCGCCCTGGGCCGACTCGCGGAGGCCCTGGAGCCGATGCGGGCCGGGGCGGAGATGGCCGTCGAGCAACAGGATTGGATAAACGCCGCTATCAACTACAACAACCTCAGCGAGCTGCAGCTCGCGCTGGGCCGCATCCATGCGGCGGTGGCCGACGCCCGCCGCGCGGTGGACCATGCCGATCGCAGCGGCGATGCCTTCCTGCGCATGGCCAGGCGCACCACGCTGGCGGACGCCCTGCACCAGCAGGGCGAGGCCGCCGCGGCCCGTGCCGCCTTCGCCGAGGCCGAGGCGATGCAGGCCGAGCGGCAGCCCGAGTACCCGCTGCTCTACTCGCTCCGGGGCTTCCGCTATTGCGACCTGCTGCTGGCCCCGGCCGAGCGGGCCGCCTGGTCCGGCCCCGGCGCCGAGCCGCGGGCCGGCGGCGGGGACGGCAGCTCGGGCGACAGCGGGGCCCGGGAGCGCGATGGCGCCGGGGATGGCGCCCAGGGTGAGCATGGCGCGGGGCCGGTCGCGGTCTGCGCCGAGGTCTCGCGGCGGGCGGGGCAGACGCTGGAGTGGGCCGAACAGAACCAAGCACCGCTGCTCGACTTCGGTCTTGATCACCTCACCCTCGCCCGCTGCGCCCTGTACGCCGACCGCCTCCAGGGCCGCCCGCCCGGCCCCGAGGCTCGATACCGGGCCGAGCGCGCCCTCGACCGCCTGCGCGCCGCCGGCCGAGAGGACTACATCCCCCACGGCCTCCTCACCCGCGCCCGCATCCGCCACGCCCTGGGCGACCCCGCCGGCGCCGACGCCGACCTCTGCGAGGCCGAGCGCATCGCCGAGCGCGGCGCCATGGCCCTGCACCGGGCCGACTGCGCCCTGACCCGCGCCCGCCTGTTCCAGGACCCCGCCGCCCTCGCCCTGGCCCGCCGCCTGATCGAGCAACACGGCTACCGCCGCCGCCTGCCGGAGCTCGAGGACGCCGAGGCCGCGGCACGCCGCTGGCCCGAGCGCAAGCCCGCAACAACAGCCTCCGAAGCTGCGACCAATACGACAGGCACGACGGGCGCGACTGGCTCCCACGCTCCAGCGTGGGAGCACGGGCAGACGCTCCAGCGTCCCGGGGCACGGCACAATGCGCCGCTGGAGCGGCGCCCAGACACTCCCACGCTGGAGCGTGGGAGCGAGGAGCGGGTGGAGCGCGCGGCGCCGGAGCCCGAACCGACACCGACCGCACCGGAGCCCACCCCGATGCCCATCACCGAACTCCCCGACCACCGCCTCGGCCTGCTCCCCATCGCCGGCTGCGACGCCCCCGACCGCGCGCTGGACCTGGTGCTGGTCCACGGCCTGGGCGGCGACGCCTTCACCACCTGGATGTCAGACCCCGAGCAACCGGAGACCTTCTGGCCCAACTGGCTCGCCGCCGACCGCCCGCGGCTCGGCATCTGGACCCTGGGCTATGCCGCGGACGCCTCCGGCTGGCGGGCCGAGTCCATGCCGCTGGCCGACCGCGGCACCCAGGTGCTCGACCAGCTCGCCAGCGACGGCCTCGGCGAGCGGCCGCTGGTCTTCGTCACCCACAGCCTGGGCGGCATCGTCGCCAAGCAGGTGCTGCGCCATGCGGGCAGCTACGGCGTGCCGCGCTGGCGGCACATCGCCGAGCAGACCCGCGGCATCGCCTTCATCGCCACGCCCCACAGCGGCGCCAACCTGGCCAGCTTTGCGCAGTTCGCGAGCGCCGTGTTCCGCACCAACGAGCAGGTCAAGGAGCTCGCCGCCCACGACCCGCGGCTGCGGGAGCTGCACAGCTGGTTCCGCGCCTTCTACACCGAACAGGACCTGATCTGCCGCACCTGGTGCGAGCGCCGCGAGGTGCGCCCGAACATCCCGCTGCTCGGCATCAAGCTCACCAAGGGCCTGCTCGTGGTCGACGCCACCAGCACCGAGCCCGGTCTCTCGGGCGAGGTCGCCGTGCCGCTGGACGAGGACCACATCTCCATCTGCAAGCCCGCGTCCCGCGACGCCCAGCTCTACAAGTCCCTGCTGCGCTGGGTGGACGAGTGCGTTGCCGCGGGGGCGAGCCGAGACGTCGACTCCATGCCCTCCACCGGCGTTTCGGACAGCAAGCAACGCGGCTCGCAGGAGTCGGAGGACAGCACCATGAGTGCGGAAGCAGTCGACGAACCGGACCATTCGGCGGCACCGCATGGTCTCGCCATCGCACGTTGGCGCGAGAAGTTGGCCCTCCTGCTGGAACAGGAGGCGCTCGCCGCTGACCCTGCCCAACGCTTCCAGCTCAAGCAGCAGATCGGGGAGTGTCGCACCAAGCTGCGGGAGTTGGGGGACGGCCAGTGACCGAGGAGGCACGGCAGCGTTGGCAACGCAAACTGGACTATCTGCTGGCAGAGGAGGCGACCGCATCCAACGCATCGCAGAAATTCGAGCTTCAGGAGCAGATCGCCGAGTGCCGAGCCAAGCTGGATAAGCTGGATGCCGAGGATCGACGCCGCCCAGCAGCCGGCACCGCCGCGGCATCCTCCGCAGCCATTGCTCCAGACGCCATTGGCGACGTGACAGCAGTCGAGGCCCTCATCCAAGCAGCGAGGAAGGAAGGGCTTGTACTACGAGCAGAGCCCCTAACCGCAGCTGGGGCGACCCAACTGTCACCCGCCGATGCCGCAGACTCGACACCGCTGCCCGACTCGGTGCTGACGGATTTCGCCTCGCGCCAGGTCGCAGACAACTTCGCCGGCATTCGCGAACGCTACCTCAACGGCGATCGCAGGTCGGCTAGCGAAGCGCTCGACGCGTTGCTGAAGGACGAGGCGTGGCAGCACCTCGCGGCGCCGTTGCGCGGTCGCCTGCTCCGCACCGCCGCACTGTATCGACTGGATTTTCGACAAGATCAGGCAGGCGCCGCCGCGCTAGCTGAACGTGCCAAGCGAGAGGACCCGAGCGGTGATGACCAAGCGCTCACGGCCCATCTGGCGATTCGCCGCGGCGACAAGTATTCCGCACTCGACATCCTGGGCGTCCCGCACTCGCGGGAAGCACGGCATCTCAAGGCCGCGATGCTGATCGACCGCGGCAACGGCGAGGCGGCACTGGGCTTGCTGGCCGAACCCGGTGCGACAGTCGATGATGCGGAACCCGCTGCCGCGAGCCAAACCGATCCCGTCGACGCCGACGGCAATACCGCGGAGACCTGGCGGCTGCGCGGCCTTGCTCATCTGGCGCTCAAGCAGCTCCCGGAGGCGCTGGAAGCCATCGAGGCCGCCCGTGCGCTGGCGCCGGATCGGGCCTCGGTGCGCAGCACGACAGCGGTCATCGATTTCTGGCGGGCCTGCACGCCCGCCGCATTGACGCTCGCCGAGCAGCCCCTTTGGCCGATGCCCTTCGCACGCGAGCTCGTGCCCGCGGACTCCGGCGGGCGCCTCGCCGAAATCGAGCAGCGATTCGCGGAGATTGCCGAGGCAATGCCGCTGGGTTCCGACGAACAAGGGCATTGGCTGACCTGGCGCTTGATCGCCTTGCTGGTCGCCAGCTACCAACAAGAAACGGCGACAGAGCTGACCGACCGTCTGATCGGTGACGATGGCCCACCCCACATCTGGCCGCTCGCTTGGGCTTGGTTCTATCGAATGGACATGGATACAGCGCGGCTCAAGCAGCGGCTCAAGTCGATCCCGGACGATGATCCGAACTACATCCCTTTCACCGAGCTCTATGTGGATCTGCGCCTGCAAGACGACGACTTCGAGGCGCTGCTGACCGAGCTGGACGAGATCGAGCCGAAGGTCGCGGCGCTCGGCCACCCGCTGATACCCCACCACTGGCGGGCGGTCACCCTCTCCAGCGCAGGCCGTATCGACGAGGCGCTGGCCATCGCGGACGGCATGGAAGACGAGCGGCAGCGCCTGCGACTGCGCTTACTGATCGCCCGTGACCAGGAAGCCGACAGGCCCGGAAGCCACAAAGAGGCCGCCGCCGCGCTGTTCGCGGTGGAGCCGAGCATCGCCGTGCTCGCCGAGGCTTGCGACGTCCACGCGGCAGCGGGGGACTGGCCCTTCGTCACCGCCCATGCGGATGCATTGCTTGAGGCGATCCCGACACCCCGTGTCCTCAGGCTGCTGGCCATCGCAGCCTTCAATCAGGGCGAGTACCGCCGATGCATGGTCGCACTGGATGAGCACCGCGATGTCCATGTCGACGGTCGACTGCCGCGGGACCTGAAGTTGTTGCGGGTACGCTGCCAGCGCATGCTCGGTGATGTCTCGCAGGCGGTTCGGGATGCCCGGCTGCTGTATGAGCAGAACCCGTCGGCAGAGCACCTGGTGGAGCTGTTGAACCTCCAGGTTGAAGCGGCTGATCGCACCGGCATGCTGGATTCACTGCGCGGGCTCCTGGGCATCGAGTCATCCAACGGCGACCACCTGCTCCAGGCAGCGCGGATTGCAGTCCAGCTGGATCGGGAACTGGCGGCTGCGCTGTGGCGCAAGGGGGTTGAGTTGGGGTCTGACGAGGCGAGCTTTCCTGCCTTGGCCGCAACGGTGGGCAGCAACCTCGGCTTGCCCGACGAAGAGACCGGCCCTTGGTTTCGTCGCATGGCGGAGCTCGCGGAAGCCGGGAAAGGCGGGAGCTGGACGTCGCACATCTCAGATCTGCCGGATATGCTGCGCAAACAGCGCACCGCGGAAACCCGGATCTGGGAGCTGTACGGACAGGGCGATCTGCCCGTTCACGGCCTGTGCGACCACCTTGGCCTGACCCTGACCGCGCATCACCATGAGACACCGGCCCAGAACCGCACGGGTCCAGATCCGTTGGTGCAGCATTGGATCCCGATCCGGCATGGAGCGCGACCGATGCGACAACTCGCATCACACCGCGATCGGGACTGCAGACTGATCCTGGACCTCACCGCACTCGTGACCGCCCACAGCCTAGGCCTGCTCGATTTGGTCGAGCGCGCGTTCGCGCCACTGTGGATTCCCGCGCAGTGGCATCTCCTACTACTCAATGAGATCGAGCGCCTGCGACCGAACCAACCACGACGGTCGGCGGCTGCTGACCAGGTCGCGCGACTGATCCGTTCCCGGGGTATTCAGCTGGCGGACCTGACCGAAGGGCCGACGCCAGCCGATGACATCTCTGCACTCCTCGGCGAGCGCCAAGCGCAGGAGCTGGCGCTGATGGACTCCATGGATGGGTACCTGCTCACCTATCTGCCCCTGCATGGTCCTGATCTGAGGCATTGGGAAGCGGTCGATCTGCCCGAGCGCTGGCAGCGCGTTGTGCTAGGCCCGCGCGCCTTACTTGATCGGCTGTTTGAACAGGACGCAATCGACTCGGAGGATCACAGACGCGGCCTTGCGGCCTTTCCCCCGGAGCCGGCAAGCCCGGATGCGACTCTGAAAAGGGGCACCCCTGTCCTTGCGTCAACGACCCTGCTGGAACAGCTCGCCGATAAGGATTTGCTGACCTCTGTCTGCACGTTCCTGCGGCTGTTCGTGCCACAGCACGAATGGGACCTTGAGAAAGAACGGGTAGCGCAGCAGGCAAGGGCCGCAGTTTTGATCCAATGGATCGAGGCGCTGATTGATCGAGTGGCCGAGGGCCAGCGGTCGGAGCGGTACCGATTGGTACCGACCATGCCAGCGGAGGACGAGGGCACGGGGCAGTACATTGCCTGTCTTGAGGGTTTGCTCAAACGCGAGGGACAAACCGGGGACCTTCTTTGGACCGACGATCGTCACCTGAATGGATATCCCGCCACGGGTCAAACGCTCATCATCGGCGTCGCCGAGGTGCTCGACCTCCTGGTCGGAAGGGGCAGGCTGAGTCACGCGCAACGCTTCGACTATCTGCATCGGCTGCGGGCCTCGAACTACCGGTTCATCCCCCTTGAGGCGGAGGAGATCCTGCATTGGCTGAAGCGCTCGCAGCCGCGTGCGGGCAAACTCCAGGTACCGGAGCCGCTGCTGACGCTTGCGCGCTACTGGGCAGCCTGCCTGGCGGAGACTGGGGGGCTCCGGTTCAGAAACGATCCGCGCCACGCCGTCGGCGAAAGCCCCTTCTTCGTCTCATCGCAGTCCGCCGTTGCGACAGCGATGAGGCAGGTCTGGGAAGATCGTGATGCTGGCGAGCGGATTCGGGACCTGCGCGCGAATTGGCTGCTCGACAACCTGTATCTAGGCGTTGCAGACGTCGCACACCTGTTGCCAGAAGAGACGTCCGATGCGGATATGAGCCGCGTCGGTACGGATATCGCGTCGCTGGTGGTCGCAGCGCTCCCTATGCTCATCCCCGAGGCAAAGGACGGCAAGCGGGCTGTAAAACGACGCCGTTCGAATGCAACGAGCTATATGAGCTGGATCTGCCAGCGGATCATTGAGCCGCGCTTGTTGGCCGACGCCGCCGCCGTCGAGATCGCCGCCGGTCAACTCAGCAGCGCCATCCTGGCCATATTCGGGGAGGATGATCCCGAGCTCTTGAGTGTCATCGGCTCGCACCTGCTGAAACTCGTGCCGGCCCTGCCCCGTAGCCTGCGACAAGCGCTGCACAAGGATCAGTCGTTCATGCAGCAGCTCGGTCTGGCGGAGGTGTCCGTGGTCGAGGTCGAAAAGCGGAAATTCGCCAGGTCCGAACTGTTGGGCGCTGTCGAAGCGGCCATTGCCGGCGAGGAGCCCGAGATCATCGACCTGACTCGGCGCCGAGCAGTCCAAATCCGCAATGCGACGGAGCCGGGATCGTCCCGCCCAATCGTTGACCTGATCGATGAACAGGGTCATTCCCTGGGGAAGCACTATTTTCCGTACACAGAACTGCTGTCCAGTTCCCGAGCGCTCAGGGTACAGGCGCTTCGCGAGAACCCGGCCTGGTGGGACGGGGCATCGATGGATTGCGAGTCCGTGGAGCGCGAGTTGGGCGCTGTCAGTGCCGCCGATGAGCGAATTCGCCGGGTAGCAAGCTTGTCTGCGTCGTCGGCGGACCAGCATTACGCGGAGCTCACGGAGGAATGGTGGCAGGACAAGAGGCTCAAAATCGACCGCTGCTTCCCGCCGGCGTTGTCAGCCGTGCTGACCTTCGTTCGCTGTAATGACAGCTGCGCCGCCGGCCCCATCGCCGAGCGATGCTGGGAGAACCTGGTCCGGACCGTGCCAGCGGAACGCGGCCTCGGCGAGTGCCTACGCCGAATCACGCTCCTGCCCTGCCCGCTGCCGGCGGACGTCCATCGGTGCGTAGCTACGCTCGACGTAGCTGAGCGGCGCGAGGTTCTGCAAGGCGCTGCGCGGGAAATGTTCCATCCGATCGGGCACTTGCACCTGATCGATCTGCTACTGGCCAATGCGGACTCCCTACCCGAGGCACTGTCCCTCGTCCAGGAACAGATTGGGCATTTGTCCAAGCCGGAGTTTGCGTCAGAGCTTGACCTCGTGCGCACCCTGGTCGACCTGTCCTACCGCGCCTTCCAAACCGAGGCCGAACAGGCCGGCATAGAACCGCGCCGTCAGTTGCTGGCCGCCTGGGTTCATGCGGGGCGCGTTGCGGGCATCCTGCTCGCCGGCGGAGCGAGTCCACGACCGCTGGCTGATGACCTGGATGTCTGGGCACCTTTCCCGGTCCACGACCTTTACGCCGACGGTCAAGAACCGACCATGGACCTCGCCTGGCCGGTACAGGTTCAAGTCGCAGATATCGTATTTGCGGGTCTGGGCACGATACTGGGTCGGCACCCGGATCTTGTTCCCAAGCTCGATCTGTCCGTGCTTGCGGACCGCCTAGGTTCCCTGGAGTCCGGCGCACCCGATCCGATCGAAGACGTATACCTGCTGCGCGATCCGGCGCTGCTGGCGGACAGCCTGGCCTGCCTTTGGGGCGGCGACCGGTCCGTTGCTTTGACCCCGCTCATTGGCCCGGAAAAGGCACAGAGTTTCGCTCCGGCAACCTTCTCAGATCGCGTTGACGCATGTATCGAACGACTGGCTGCTGAACCAGAACACGCGGAAACCTGGCAAACGCTGTTCTTGACCACGTTCCACGGTACGCTGGCTCAGGAGACCGCTGAACGCCTGGGTCAGGTCTTCGAGCAGATGGACTTGGGCGCGGTTATCGCGTCCGACCCTCAATTGTTGACCCCGCTGATGGAGTTTGCGGTTCGTTACAGGACTGATCGCGACTCGGTCGTCAACCTGATCTACAGCTGGGCGAATGACTTCGACGACAGAGGCGTGCCGACGACGGAGATCGCCGAATGGCTCGGCGCCGAGGCGACAACGGAGCTCAGCGAACGAATCATCGCCTGGGTACATCGCCTAGCAATCAGACACCCTGGCGGCACGGATGAAGAGTTTGCCCGATTGCTGGCGGGACTGATCCGGCCCTCTGCGCGGTTGGCATCGGCGCTGCGCGACCCTCTGCTGAGTATCACACGTCGGCTGCCGTTTTCCCGGCACCGGGCATTGCATGCGACATTGATCGCGGCGCGAGCCCGGTCAGAGTTGCCAAGTGCCGAAAAATCGCCGCCAGGACCGCCAGGCACGGGTGGCAGCGAGACCTCAGCTCACAAGAAGGTCGGCCTACGGGCGGGGCGGAGAAGGCGCCGAAAGCGAGCGTACCGATGAGCAAATGGCGTAGATATGCGACGCTATCGCCCCGATGAATACCGTACCCGCGACGCTCTGGATATCGGCACCGCGTCGGCGCACGCCCCAAATGACGGACTTGGGGATATGCTCGTCGGCGTAGAACCGGACCTCAGCCATCCTCCGCAGCAGCGAGCTTCCGAGACAACAATGAGGGCGTGCGCCGCTTCATCGCCGCGACGAAGGCGTCGCGATCCGCGATGGTCTGCTCGATCTCGTCCCGATGATCAAAGTAGTAGGCCAACGCCGCGTGGACCTCCGCGAGCGTCAGGTCCAACTCGGTGGCAATCTCGTCAACAGCGCGTCCGAGATACTCGTGCTGAAAGGCGACGTCCCGAACCTTGACGCGGCGCCCCTCGATATGCGGCTGTCCGCCCGCCGTTCCCGGGCTGATCGCGATATGTGGCGGTGCTGGGGTGTCAGGCATCTTCTGTTGCTCTTGGGAGACACCGAATTATTGGGCATCCTGCCCAAGAATCGGACGGAACCGGAAAACGCCGTTTCCCGGCTCCTTCATTTTCAAGCGCTTAGGCGCTTGAAAATGGCGGGCCGTCCTGGCCCGCACGGGAAACGCCGATAAATCGGCGTTTCCCTTGGTGAGCCCCGAGGCTGGGCGCTCACATGGCTTGCAGCCCCGGCTGGGGCCAACTTCAGGCAGGTTACCAGAATAGCCTGACTTGGCGCCGGATCGCGCGAACAGCCCGACCTCGGCGCCCACCAACAACTCGTCTACTGGAACCGAGGGCCTGCACTGACGACGGTCGTCCTCGGTGCCGGAAGCCCGGCCCTCCAGACAACACCCTGAGCCGCAGTGCGCTCCACCCGCCGCTTCAGCTAACCGGGAAGGCGGCCCTGGTCCTGGCCCTGGCCAGACAGCGTCGCGGCCCGGCGCAAGCCGATGCCGACGACCCCCAGCGCGAGCAGCGCGGCGGTGGCCGGCACCGGCGCATCGCTCGTTGTGGCCGCGGCGCCGACATAGAAGTTGTCCAGCGCCGGATAGCAGGACGTTGAAGCGCAGGCTTGTGTGTCAATGCTGAGCCCGGCAAGGGGCACAGTGCTCGTGAAGCCGCTGAAGGTGGACACCCCCGGATTCAGCAGGCTGTCCGAGCCGCCGCCGTTGAAGTCCAGGGTGATGGTCCCGGTGAAGACATTCCCATTGATATTCGTTGGAAAGAAGAATCCGCCCACCGCCGTGACGGGGGCCCCGGTAAAGGTGATCTCGATGGTTGGCCCGGCGGTGAAGGTCGTCAGTGCGGGATTGTCAGCGTTCCCGGTGACGTTCGCGAAGAAGAGATCATCCGAGGACGCTTCCGCCGAATAGGCATAGCCGTTCTCGGGGCCGCCGGTGACAATGCTCGTTTGGCCGGATTCGCCATCGAAATCGTCGAAGAGATAGCTGCTCTCGATGGCGGCGAGAAAGCTCGCCTGGTCTGTGTATTCCATCAGCATGGCCTGGGCCGCAGACGGAAGTGCAGTCAGGGCCGCCAGCATGACGGCCCTGCGCAGGCGTGAGGGTTGGCTGTGCATTGTTGGCGTCTCCGCGTGGGGTGTTCTGGGTCGTTGGTCGCCGCCGGGGCACGCCCTGTGCCGCCACAGCACACGACCCCCATTGAACCCTGAAGCAGCGCCCGAGACCGCCAACCAGCGCGCAAAACGCCGAGCTGCGGGGTCATCGCGCGTTCGCAGAGGCCGTTACCGGTGCCTGCCCATGGCCCGCACCGCTTCTCTCGCCGCAGCAGTGCCGGCATCGGTCCGGCGCAGCCGCCCCGACGACCGTCGCCAACCTCAAGCCGTCGGAGCGCCGCGACGGCGCCAGGCGATGAGCACGAGACCCGCCGGCAGCAGCAACAGCGGCGCCGGCGCCGGCACGGCGTTCAGGAAGTCCTCGGCGAGGATGCCGTGGATGGTGCTCGATGGGTGCACGTTATCGTAGAAGGCATAGGTCGAAGGCTCTGGGCACAGGGTGACGGGCTCGCTGATGAGGGTGTCGACGAAGTAGCCGTCGAGGCAGGGATCGGTGACATTGATGAGCCCGTAACGCCCGGGGTCGCCCAGCACCTCGCCGAGCCGGTCGAAGGTGTCCGTCCGCCAGAGACGCAGATCGTCCACGCCCGCGAAGGCGTCCAGCGCTGTATCGAGTGCGTCGTCCAACGCCTGGTTGTAGGCCTGCGCCCAGGCGCCGAGCGCAGCCGACGTACCCGGGCTCACCGCGTCCAGAGCCAGGGCTTCCGGCGTCAGCCCGATGTTGGAGACCGTGGGCACCAACAGATTGCGGGCGCCCGCCATGATCAGGCTCACGATGCCGCCGGTGACATCGCCGACGGATTGCGTGAGCAGGTCCAGGGCGTCCGCTGTGCCCGACACGGCGGATACCGTGGCGATGTCCCGCGCATCATTGCCGCCCATCAAGACGCTGTAGAGGGCGAAGGGGTCGGCCACGCCCCCGGTGTTGGTGAAATAGAAGCCCAACTGACCGAGAAAGCTGCCTGCGGAGGGATTGCTCGCGGATGGCGTGCCAACGGGCGGCGGCAGGCGAAAGCCGCCCAGGTCGGTCATGTCGGTGCTGTCGTAGCGCGAGCGCGCGCCCCCGACGGCATAGTTGGTGCCGCCCGCGAGGCTCGGGGTCAGGCTGCCCGGCAGGTTCAGCGCCTGCCACATCAGCTCGCCGTAGGTGGCAGCGTCCGTGTAATGGCCCAGGTTCGGATAGTAGACGGGGTTGGGCACGGTCCCGCCTGTGGCGAGGTAGACGTTGCCGGTGTCCGTCAGGCTGTCGCCGAATAACAGCAAGTCGCTGTACGGCATGCGGCCAGCAAGCGCTTGCTGGGACCAGAAAAAGACGCAAATCAGAACTAGGGCAACGCGCAGACGCATGTGTGGGTCTCCTTGAGAGTCGATTGGGAAGAAGCGCGATCGGAAAGCCTCACGGACCACGGCGATCCACCCGAGCGCGGATGCCGCGCGGCGGCGCGGCCGCGACGCTGTCGCGTTGCGCGCGGATTCGGCGACAAAATACGGGCATCGCGGGCGCGGCGCGCGCGTCGGCAGCACGACGGGTACTTGGCACCAGTCTTGCTCATGGCGATTCACCCATGCTGGCGCCAATACGATCCCTGTCTGCCCGTCCCTCGGATGGCGTGACTCGTGCCAGAGGATCGCGCCGCGGCACAGCCTTGCGACGCACTGTGTACCCTCATCACCGGCTCGCGCGGCGTGTCAGCTTTCTTTACAGTTGACGTGCAGGCATGGCAGGCAGCGCGCTCCGCGCATTCGGGCACCTCCATTCGAGCAGCGAGATATCCCGACAGAACAGCGTCCTGCACGCGGTTCTGCATATCCCTGACAGGCTGGACCCAACAACGGTCCGCAAATTGCTTAACATCCTGACGCCGCAGTTGCGTCCCGCTGCCAGGGCCAGCCTGCCCCACCCACCAGCGTCAAGCGGGCAGCAACTGCAGGTCGCAAGCGTCACGCGACGTGTGTCGGCATGGTCATTTGCGCATCGTCAAGTTAAATTGACGCTTGTTGTGTCAACCTCTTTTGTCGGCCGCTGACTGGCTGATATGGTCCGTCGCCGCCCGGAACCCCTTCGGCCGGCAGCCGACGAAGACAGACGGACCAGCATCCGCAGGCCGACGCACCGCTGAGCGGTCCAAACCCGCAGGAGATCGCAGTTGAGCAAGCACAAGACCGTATCCTTCGACAATGAGCCGCTGATCCTCGTGGATGGCGAGGACAACGTCACCGGCTACGAGACCAAGGTCAATGCCCACCTCGGCGACGGTCTGCTGCACCGGGCCTTCTCGATCTTCCTGTTCACCGAGAACGACGAGGTCCTGTTGCAGCAGCGCAGCGGCAAGAAGCCGCTCTGGCCCCTGTACTGGTCCAACAGTTGCTGCAGCCATCCCCGCCGCGGCGAGACCTACGAGCAGGCGGTGCATCGGCGCCTGCGCGAAGAGCTGGCCGTGGACGCAGACCTCAAATTCCTGTACCGCTTCCAATACCAGGCCCTGTTCGGCGACTCTGGGGCCGAGCGCGAGCTGTGCTCGGTGTTCGTCGGTAAGGTCCCGGCGCCGGTGCGCATCGACGTCAATCCAAGCGAGATCGCCGCCTGGCGCTGGATGCCCAGCGCCGATGTGGACCGGCTGATTGCCGAAGCGCCGGACCGCGTGACGCCCTGGTTCGTCATGGAGTGGCAGCGCCTGCGCAACGAGTTCCGCGCCGAGATCGACGCGCTGCGCCCGCGCGGCATGATCTCCGCCGCCTGATCCCGGCTCGTGCCGCCGCAGCGGCACGACCCAGTGCAGTTTCGCCGCCAGCGCCTGACACCGCGCGCCCCGCCGAGCTTCGCCATGACCGCACGCACCGACACCTCCCACGCCCCACGGCTGCCGTCCCTGCTCACCCTCCCGCTCGGGCTCATCCCGGGCCGGCTCAACAGCGCCGTGCTGGCGCGCATCCTGAACCGCGTCTTCAAGCCCGAGCTGGGCGAGGGCGAGCTCGACTTCCTGGACCACAAGGTCATGCGCATCAGTGTCGAGGACGCCCGGCTCGACTACCGGCTGACCCTGCGCCAGGGCCGCCTGGAAGCCGCGCCGCCGGGCGCGCGGGATGACTTGAGCATCGAGGGCAACACCTTCGAGTTTCTGCTGCTCGCCACCCGCCGCGAGGACCCGGATACCCTCTTCTTCAACCGCCGGCTGCGGCTCGGCGGCGACACGGAGCTCGGGCTCTACGCCAAGAACCTGCTGGACAGCATCGAGCTGGAAGGCCGCGTCGGCCCGCTGCTGGATGTGATGAATCGGGCCACGGAGCTGCTGAGCCGCTTCGGCACCCAGCGCGCCTGAGCCGGAGCTCGGGGTTCAATTGACCCTTCCCCCATCTGGCCCCCGCCGCTGAGGGCGACCCCGAGTTAAGGTTACCGTCCTCGCATTTGTCGGGTTACCGCCCCAAGTCCGGAAAGGTACCGCCACGGCGCGCGCATCAGGCCGAATTCAGTATACCGTCCCCATGATTTGAAGAGGTCAGGCGGCGGCGAGCGCATCCATGCCGGCGGCGCCGTGCCAGTAGCCGTCGCAGGGGCCGGTGGGCATGAGCGGCGTGAGCGCAGCGGCGGCTGCGGCTGGCTCAAGCTCGCCCGTCAGGGTGCGATGGAAGACCTCGAGCACCTTACCGGTGTGCTGCGACTGCGGGCTCACCCGCAGGATGTCCACGCCGAGCCCGCGCAGGTCGGCGAGCACCGGCAGCAGATTCATGCTGCGCGCGGACTGGGTCTGGATGCCGTTCAGGGCCAGGAAGCGATTGTCGTCCTGGGTGTCCACCACCATGCCGTCCGGGTGGTCGAGGCAGGCGTCGCGGCAGTCGTCCTTGGGCAGGTCGCGCGCGCGGGCCGTAAAGCAGCGCGCCGAGTACGCGAGCGGCAGCCGGCCGTAGGCGAAGACCTCGGTTTCCACGCCCGCGGGGCGGGTGCGCTGCATCGCCGCCAGGCTGTCCCGCGTCAGCTCCACCGGCAGCACCCAGCGTCTGCAGCCGTCGGCGGCGAGCAGCGCCAGCGTGCGGTCGTTGTAGACGTTGACACTGTGGCCCACGGCAAAGGGCCGCCCGCGCAGCAGCTGGACGGCGCCGAGGTCATTGGCCTCCACCAGATAGTCGTCCTGGGCGCAGAGGGCACGCAGCCGCTTGAGCTCGGATTCCGCCTCCAGCAGCGCCAGGGTGGACAGCACCACCTCCTTGCCCGCGGCCGTGAGCCGCTCGGCGATCTGAAGCCAATCCTCATGGCGCACCTGGTTGCGCTTGGCGCAGATGGTCTCGCCGAGATAGACGATCTCCGCCGGGCTGTCGGCGACCATGGCGTAGAAGTCGTCCACCTGGGCCTTGGGCCAGTAGTACGGGATGGGGCCGAGGGACAGGCGGGGTGTAGGGGACGTATCGGTCATGTCGGGGCGCCCTCCAGCGCTCATTGCCAGGGCCGGTGGTAAGGGCCGAGCGTGGTCTGCGCCCCCTCGGAGACCTTCGCCAGCTCCGCGGTCCACTCGGGCCTTGGGGCAAAGTGCGACGGGTCCTTGGCGAAGGCATCCAGCGCCTCGCGCCACACCCGCGTCACCTGCTTGACGTAGACGGGGCTGCGCTGGCGCCCCTCGATTTTCACCGCGGCGACGCCGGCGGCGGCGAGCTGCGGCAGCAGCTCCATGGCGTTCAGGCTCACCGGGTCTTCGATGGCATGGTAGGTCTGGCCTTCGGCGCGGTAGGTGCCCTTGCACAGGGTGGGATAGCCGACGTTCTCGCCCTTCGGATGGCGCTGGATCAGCACGCCGCCCAGGCGCGTGTCGAGCCCGGTGTCGGTCTCGATCCACTCCACATGGCTCGCCGGCGAGCAGGCACCGTAGGTGTTGGGCGAGCGCCCGGTGGCATAGGACGACAGGATGCAGCGCCCCTCCACCATCACGCACAGGCTGCCGAAGCCGAACACCTCGATCTCCACCGGGCTCTGCGCGATGACGTGCTCGACCTGGGACATGGACAGCACCCGCGGCAACACCGCGCGCTTGATGCCGAAGTGCTCGTGATAGAACCGCAGCGACTCGTAGTTGGTGGCCGACGCCTGCACCGAGAGGTGCAGATTGAGCTTGGGCTGGCGGCGCGCGGCATAGTCCAGCACGCCGATGTCGGCACAGATGAGGGCATCGACCCCCAGGTCGGCCGCTTGATCCACCGCCTGCTCGAAGCGCTGGAAGCCGTCTGGGCGCGGATAGGTGTTCATGGCGATGAACACCCGCTTGCCGTGGGACTTGGCATAGCGGATGCCGTCGGCGAGCTTGCTCGCCGTGAAGTTGAGCCCGGCGAAGTGCCGCGCGTTGGTGTCGTCACGGAAGCCCGTGTAGACGGCATCGGCGCCGTTGTCGACGGCGGCCTTCAGCGACGGCAGGTTGCCGGCGGGGCAGACGAGCTCCATAGGGTGCCTTCTCGGGTTGGGTTCTGGGTGGATGCGCTGTTACGGGTCTTGGCCGCGATGCCGGTCGCTGCGGTTGTAAGAAGTACGGAGTGCGGAGTACGTGGGTGCCCCAGGCAAGGCACGGGCGTCGACCCGTAGCTCGTACTCCGTACTCTATTCAAGCCGCAATCCGCTCCCCGGCGCGCGCGCCCTGTGTGGTGCCGCGGCGGCGCAGCTCCGTCTCGATGCCGTTCAGCACGGCCCATTTCTTCGCACACCAGTCGGGGGCGAGCAGGATGTCGCGGCTCGCGGTACCGGTGACGCGGTGGTAGGTGATGTCCGCAGGCGTGTGCTCGATGAGGTCGCAGGCGATGGCGATGTAGTCGTCCATGGGCAGCGGGCGGTAGCCGCCGGCGCGCCAGTCCTTGGCGAGCAGCGTGTGGCGCACCACGTGCAGCGGATGCAGCTTGAGCCCGTCCGTGCCCAGCGCCAGCACCCGCTCGAGGCTCGTGAGCGCCTCCAAGCGCCCCTCCCCGGGCAGGCCGACGATGAGATGCGTGCAGACCGGCAGGCCGCGCCCGCGTGCACCGCGCACCGCCCGGCGATACTCGGCGAAGCCATGGCCGCGGTTGACCCGCGCCAGGGTTGCATCGAAGGCCGACTGCAGCCCCAGCTCCAGCCAAACCTCGTGGCCGTCGTCGCGCAGCTCGCAGAGCAGGTCCAGCACCGCATCCGGCACGCAGTCCGGCCGCGTGCCGACGGAGAGGCCGATGACATCCGGCTCCGCCAGCGCAGCACGGTAGAGCGCACCCAGGCGCGCCACATCGCCGTAGGTGTTGGTGTACGCCTGGAAGTAGGCCAGGTAGCGCTCGGCCCCGGTGCGCCGGCGGATCACCCGCCGGCCTGCGGCGATCTGCGCCGCCACGTCGGGCAGCGCCCGCGCGTTCGGGCTGAAGGAGACGTTGTTGCAGAAGGTGCAGCCGCCGCGGCCCTTGGCCCCGTCACGGTTCGGGCAGCTGAAGCCCGCGTGGATGGCGACCTTGTGCACGCGGCGCCCATGCCGGCGGAGCAGGTCTTGGCCGAAGGTGTTGACGAGGTCGGACAGCGGCATCGGTCGGCGGGCGTCAGCGCATCGGGAGTGGACGGCGACAGCCATCCGACAAACGCTGCACGATCCCACACGCGTGGTACGGGCTCATTGATGGCGGTCAAACCGGAGCAGACGCGCCGCCAGCGGACAGCACGCTTCGCACGCCATCCATCCAAGTCGAGCCCCCAGCGCCCGTCGCTTGACCCAAGCCGTCGCCCTGCCCCGGCAGCTCCAGTATGCTGCTGTCCAAGCCAGACCCGCCGCAGATCCCGCCCATGCAAGCCTGCATCGACCGTATCGAGCTCACCACCACCGCGCCCATCCAGCTCCTCGACATCACCGCGCAGGTGCGCGAGCGGGTGCAGGCGAGCGGCCTGCGGCACGGACTGGTGACGCTCATCTCCAACCACACCACCGCACGGGTAAACCTCAACGAGCACGAAGAGCGGCTGCAGCAGGACATGATCACCTTCCTGAAGCGCCTGGTGCCGCGCGACGGCGACTACGGCCACAACATCGCCCCGGTGGATGACCGCGACAACGCCCACGCCCACCTGCTCGGGCTCTTCGCCAACGCCTCCGAGAGCATCCCGGTGGCGGACGGCGAGCTGCTGCTCGGGGCGTGGCAGTCGGTGTTCTTCATCGAGCTGGACGGGCCGCGGCCACGACGGCAGGTGACGGTGCAGCTGCTGGGGGAGGTCTGAGCCATGCGCGATGCCGACATCGACGGCTTCTACGCCGAGCCCGCACAGCTGGACGCCGATGCCCACCTACTGCTCGACTACCGCATCGAGTGCACCGGGGACCCGCGCGCCGCGGCGGCCCACCTGGCCAGCGAGCAGTCCACCGCCCAGTGGCAGCGGGTGGGTGTGGACGAGGACTATCGGCCCCGCTTCGCGGCCAAGGTCGTGGACCTGGAGGTCGAGACGACCCTGTCCGGCACCAGTTACCCGCTCGACCCACCCGTCATCGCGCCGGTCAGCGTCTGCCGGGTGCGCATCGCCCATCCGCACGCCAACTTCGGCCCGCGCCTCCCGAACATGCTCTCCGCCGTGCTCGGCGAGGGCGCCTTCTTCGCGCCCGGCATCCCGGTGGTGAAGCTCCTGGACATCGAGTTTCCGGACGCCTTCCTCGCCCACTTCGACGGGCCGCAGTATGGGCTCCATGGCCTGCGCGAGCGCTGGCAGATCCATGACCGGCCCTTCTTCTTCGGTGTCATCAAGCCGAACATCGGACTGGCGCCGGCGCCCTTCGCCGAGCTCGGCCTCGCCGCCTGGCGCGGCGGGCTCGACATCGCCAAGGACGACGAGATGTTGGCGGACCCGGACTGGTCCCCCATCGCCGAGCGCTCGCGGCTGCTCGGCGCCGCGCGGCAGCAGGCCGAGCAGGAGACGGGCGTACCCAAGGTCTATCTCGCCAACATCACCGACGAGGTCGAACGGCTGGTGGCGCTGCACGACACCGTGGTGGCCAACGGCGCCAACGCCGTCATGGTCAACGCCCTGCCGGTGGGCCTGAGCGGTGTGCGCATGCTGCGCCGGCATGCCCGGGTCCCGCTGGTGGCGCACTTCCCGGTCATCGCCGCCATGAGCCGGCTGCCGTACTTCGGCGTGCACACGCGGGTGCTCACCAAGCTGCAGCGGCTCGCGGGGTTCGACGTCATCATCATGCCCGGCTTCGGCCCGCGCATGATGACCGCCGAGGACGAGGTGCTGGAGTGCATCGCCGCCTGCACCGAGCCCATGGGGCCGATCAAGCCCGCACTGCCGGTGCCGGGCGGCAGCGACTCCGCGGCGACGCTCACCGGCGTGCACGAGCAGATCGGCAGCCCGGACTTCGGCTTTGTCCCGGGCCGCGGCGTGTTCAGCCATCCGCGCGGACCCACCGGCGGGGCAGCGAGCCTGCGGCAGGCTTGGGAGGCCATCGCCGCCGGGGTGCCGGTGGCGGAGCACGCCAGGCAGCATCCTGAGCTGGCCGCGGCGTTGGAGGCGTTCGGCTGACGGCTGGCGCACTTGGATGCCTGCTGACCGCGGTCCGCAGGTGTCCGAAACAGCGGGTCTGGCCAGTTCGGCTTCTGCGCCGACTCAATGCACCGGCACCGCGGCGATGACGTCAGTCAGCGGGAAGTCTTCGCCCTTGAACAGGAGGGGCTCCTCTCGCACGACTGCGAGGGCATAGGCAAAGCAGTCGCCGAAGTTGAGCCCCGCCGCGTGGCGACCCTTGCCGAAGCGCCGGAAGGCTTCGCACGCGGCGAGGGCTTGCGCCGGATCGACGCTCACCGTCTCGACCTGCGCGGTCCGCAGGAAGAGGTCGAGCTCGCGGATGCCCTCTGCGCCATAGCGACTCTCGACCACGATGGAGATCTCGACGAGATTCGCCGCCGACAACAGACGGTTCGGCGCCTGCTCGATGGCCTCGTTGAACCGGTGCCGCTCCGGCTCATCCTGCAGGATGGCCACGAGTGCCGACGTATCGATGACCATCAGTTCGGCAGGCCGTCGTCGTCGTAGTCCAGAATCGCCTCCGCGGAACGCCCATCCCGGACCGGCAGCGCGGCGACGCGGACCGCGATGGCGTCCAGACGATCCGCCAGGCGGGTGCCGGAGCGCTCCCGCTGAACGCGTTGCAATCGCTCACGCAGCGCCTGCGTCACGGCCGCGGTCTTGGTCTCACCGGTGAGCTCAGCCAACTGCTCGGCGAGTCGATCCGTCTCGGGATTGCGAATGTTCAAGGCCATCGGGGCGATCCGTGTAGCCGTGTTGATGGCAGTGTAGGCATCACGCATGATCGGTGCAACGCCATGGCGATCGGCGCCCTCGACCAGTATTTCCGCCAGCGGATCACCCAGGACATCCGCCGCCGCGTCACGGCGTGCTTCGTGGCGGTGACTCCCGAGAAGGACATTGCGGGCGACTACACCCTTGCCTCCGCCAGCCCGGTCCTGGCGGAGCCGCAGCTCCGCCCCCGGTGCATCGGCTGACCGCAGCCAGCGAAGAAGCTGCCCTGTCGGCGGCTTACGCCGCAGAAAATGGTGGGCCGTCCTGGCCCGCACGGGAAACGCCGAGCAATCAGCGTTTCCGGCAGCGCGACACTGGACGCTGGATGATGCTCGCCCCCAGCGCGCGAGCTGCCGCCTTGGTGCGTTGCCATTGGCCGGGCTGGCGGCCTTCCGCAGCGGGTCAGCAGGGGCGACCCGCGGGCTCGTCACCCAACGGATGCCCGCACAGCTGCGGGATCTCGCCCTCGATGAGACGATAGGCAGCCGCGAGGCGTGCTGCCCAGGCGGCGGCACCCGCCGGCGTCCGGAGCTCGTCCTGGCGGATCTCGATCATCACCGCCGGCAAGCCACGCGCGCCGCCGTGGGCGGGGATGGTGTAGTCGATGTCGGCCTCGATGGGATAGGGCGCATTGTCACCGAGCGCAAAGGTCCCGAGCCGGCCCAGGGCGCCCAGCAGCAGGTCCGCGAGCCGCCGGTCGCGCCAATGCGAGATGCCGATCTGCCAGGGGCGCTGCCGGCCGTTCAGCACTGACGAGAAGCTGTGGACGCTGATCAGCGCAGTCGGTTGCCGTGAGCGCGCGTCCAGCAGCTCGGCAATGGCGGCGTGATACGGGCGGAACAGCGCCTCGACGCGGCGCGCGCGCGCCGCCGGCGACAGCCGCCGGTTGCCGGGAATGGCCACGCCGGCACTGCGCTCGGCCATGGAGTCCGCATGTCCAAGCGGACGGTTGCAGTCGATGACCAGCCGGGAGTAGCCGCTGAGCAGCAACGGCGCATCCAGCTCGGCCGCGAGATGGCGCGCCACCTCGGCCGCACCGGGGTCCCAGGCGATGTGCTCTTGCAGCCTGCCGGGCTCGAGGCCAAGGGCGCCGAGCCGTGCCGGGATGCGATTCGACGCATGATCGCAGACCAGCACCGCGTGGGTGCCGCCCGCTGGGTTGACGCGCTCGAGCGCGGGCGGCTCATCGGGCCTGAGTAGAGTGCGCGGACCCAGCTCCGGCTCACCGCCACACCGGCCGTTCATACCTGATACGTCCACACACCGAAGCCCTTCAACAGGTTCGGTCCAAACGCATTACTCAGCGGCACATCGGCCGCATCACGCCCCTGGGCGATCAGGACGCGGCCGACCCGCGGCACGTTGTTGCGTGGATCGAAGGTATGCCAACGCCCGCCCAGATACACCTCGAGCCAGGCGGAGAAGTCCATCGGGTCCGGCGAGGCCGGAATGCCGATGTCCCCCAGGTATCCGGTGCAGTAACGCGCAGGAATGTTCATGCAGCGGCAGAAGGTGATCGCGAGGTGCGTGTAGTCCCGGCACACGCCCACGCGCTCGTGGAAGGCCTCCAGCGCCGTCCGGGTCGCGCGGGCGTGTTGATAGCCGAAGGTGAGATGGCCGTGGACGAAGTCACAGATCGCCTGCACCCGCGGCCAGCCCGGCGGCGTATGCCCGAACAGCCCCCAGGCCGTCTCGGAAAGCCGATCGGTCTCGCAGTAGCGGCTGCCGAGCAGGAACACCAGCGTCTCCTCCGGCAGATTCTCCACCGCATGCTGCAGGGCGCCGGGGCTGACAGCGTCGGGCAGACCGCTGTCGCTGATGAGCGCGTCCGCAAAGACGCGGAAGTCGCCCGGCGGCGCGATCAGTCTGCTGCACCAGTTGCCGAACCCATCCCGATATCCTGAGATCGGGACCACCGGGCTCGTGCTGATGTGGTCCGGGGTGATGAGGTCCGCGGCGCGGCTCCAATGCACCCGCAGCGTCAGAATCATCGGGGTCGGCTGCGGGCACTGGTAGCTGAGGTCATAGCCGATCCGGATGCGCATAGTGGTCTCGCTGCCGCCGCGTCTGTGGCCAAGGAGTCTGGGCAGGGCCACTGGAGCTGGGGACGCGCAGCTGCGCGCGCTCGGATTACGGCCCAAGATCTGGACCGTACCAGGCTTCACCCACACCCGCACTGATCCGGTCATACCGGCACGGCCATCAGGTCTGCCTCTCCCTACACCTGCATAAGGGGCGACACCACCCATTCCCGATGGGGTGCAATGCCGCGCCCGATCACCTTTGCCATCCAGGCCAGCGCGAATGCGCGAAGTCAGCGGCGGGCACCCCTGCAAGCCGGGTCGCCCGACGAGATGCCCGGGCCAAGGGCACAGCAAAGATGTTCAGGCATCCAGCGACCTCTCTCGACAGCCCATCGCCGCGCGCGTCACTGTCCGATCCCTGCGTCCTTCGCCCGAATCGGCGCGCGACCGACGATCTTCCCGCTACCGCTGTTTTGCCGGCTTTACACTTCCAGATCGAGCCCCCGCCATCGCATCCATTCCATAGGGTCCTGATCCATAGCGCCTTTCCCACACCCTTAGGTGCCTCTCTGACGCACTCACCAGGCGCTTCCCCCGATAGGTGCTATTGGATGCCCACCGGCTTTGCCATCAGGGCCTGTCAGCTCTTTGTAAAGGCATGCATACATTAGGATGACGCCCAGTTCGGCGCAGCGCGGCCTTGAACGGGCATTTTGCATTCGAGCGACCGTTCATCGGCATATACCCCATGCCGATCATTGTTCGCTGTCCGACGGCGGCCAAGGCACGGGACTTGCTGCCCACAGGCGATGAGCGCCGAAACGCGTCAAGCTCTCGAGCGGGTCGTCGGCACCGCCGACAGCCGCAACAGAGGAAGCTGTTCGCGCAGCAGTCCGCCGGGAGACACTCGCGAATAACGCTCGCTGCAGCGCTTGAATGCAGCAGGCAACCAGTGCCCGTCTGCACCTGAAGGCGCGCCGGCGCAACCAGTGACCTCGATTTCTTAATAAAACCGCTTGATGAACGCCCGTTCACAGATCCTGGGCAGTCCTTTTCGGAGAAGCATGATGAATAAGCAAACAGTGGCAGCGCTGCTGACCCTCACGGTCGCACTGCCCGCCACAGCGGCTGTCCGCAGCTATGATCCAATCCCCCCGGTAGCCAGCCCTGTCGTCGTGGATCTGCAAGCCACGACCGATATGGACGCGGCGTCAACGGAGTGGTACATCCACGACTTCACCGGCCCCTATGACGTCGCGAACTGGACGATCCTCGCCGAGGGCAACGGTTCCGTGGATACCAGCGGCGCGCCCGACCTGGTCACACTGATCGGCAGTAACTCCGGTACCGGCAACCCCCTGAACGTCGACTTCGTGATCACCGCGATCAGAAACGCCGCCATCGAGTTCGACTGGAGCTACATCACGCAGGACCTCGACGGCCCGGTGTTCGATCCCTTCGGCTACGTGGTCAACGGCGTCTTCACCCGGCTCACCGATAACACAGGGCCAGACAGCCAGAGCGGTCACGGCAAGTTCTACGTCGAAGAAGGCGACATCTTCGGCTTCCGCCAGGCGACAGTGGATGATCTCTTCGGGGGTGCGACGACCGAAATCTCCAATTTCAAGGTTATTCCGGCGCCGGCAAGCGCCATCCTCCTGCTCGCCGGCCTCGGTGCCTTGGCCTTGCGCCGGCGCTCGAAGCTGCATGGACAAGAGCGGCGTTGACCTGGGATTAATCGCAACAAGGCACCGGCCATGGTCCAGGCCAAGCTGTCTGATCGCCGGTGTTTCCTCGCGTGGCGCGACGAGTGTCTGTCGCCGGCTGACAAGAAGGTCTGGTTGGCATGTCATCGCGCGCAATGAGGTTCGGCAAGTATTGCCATAACCTCAGCGGCCTGAGTGCAGCCGAAGCGCGGTATGACGTGAGCATGACCGCGGCGCCTTCGCTACCCCCGCTCTCGTGCGTTTCAGGCCGCGCTCATCCAACGAAGATTCAGCAGGCGCCTGAACACCGCTTGGCGCGTGCCACGCCATTGCTGGTTCAGATGCCCTGCGCAAACGCGCTTGACACGAAGACAGCGCGACGGCTTTTTGCAAAACCAAAGCGGTGGCCTTTGCGCCGCCGCCAAGGAGCGGACATCGCATAAGCCGTCCCTGGCACCGATCGCCCATGTTCCCTCTACAAGGTTCCAGGGGCTCCCGACATGACCAATGTCAGCTGCAGTTCGTCAGCGTCACAGAGATCTCGACTTCGGCGGACTCGAGTACGGCTTGATCCGCAGCGCCGCCGACGAGCTTGTGCGTCGCACGCCAGTCGCGGCAACTGTAATTCGTGCCGTCAACCCGCAGAGTCCCGTTCTGATAGGTGTCATCCGACGTGATCGTCACCTCTTCCACACCTAAAACGAGGCCAATCGTGCGAAGCGCAGCGCGCTGCAGGCGCACGGTCGTCATCGCATCACCATAGTAGACACCGGCATCATCGTTCTGCACCGAAGACGCTGCCTGCGGCATTGACTTGGTTTCATTATCCGTGTTGTCGGCGTCGAACGGTGCATGGAAGGTGTCGATCCCGTTCTGGTCGATCTCAATACGTGCATCGGCGAACGCGGCATTACACAGAATGGCTGCCGTCACTGCGACTGCGTACTTTGTCATCACACTCTTTCCTCCAGGTTAACAAACGACTCATCGTCGCGCGGGCATCATACTTAAGCATCTTTACATTTTTGTTACAAGTCTTTCTCTGGGAGTAAGGTCTCCAGCCAACACTCTGCCATTCGCAAAGCGCATGCCGGCACAACCGTCGATTTCATTCTGAGGTGCGCGCATCTCATTTCTCCCGTAGACTCGCGGGCGAGCTTGTTTGTTGAATACACATCGCGTTTTTCAGCAGTTCCCGTTGTAAACGCAAGGCGCCGCAATGCCAGTGAAGGCTCCTGCTGCGACGCTGACCGGCGCAAAGCGCAGACCCACCGAACGACGCCTTCTCTGGATTGACGCCGCGGTCACGCAGCACGCAGACGCAGGTGTGCACCGGCGCGTTGAATGGCGAAACCGCAGGAGCGGGTTATCGATCGGTGGCGAGCAGCGCGGGCAGCGCGCACAGGCCCAGGTCGCTGCGGCTGCGGCTATGGCTGAAGCGCTGCACAGCGGGAGGACGCCGCGTGGCTCGCGCCGCCGGCTCGGCGCGCGGGTACCCTGTGGGCGCGCGGCAGGCAGTGACGTGGAGGTGAAGACGACCATCAAGCCGTTGCAGGCCCTGGCAGGCCGCGAAGGGCTGGTTGGGAGCGATGATTGCGCGGCCCTTGGGCGCCGGGCGCCCTGGGCCGGCTTTGTCCGCGACGCCGACCGAGGCGGTGGACCGCCCCGCGTGCCCGGCGGACTGAAGGTCCGCCTGTCGACGGGGCCGGATGAGGCCAGCGTGCCCGGGGGCGCCAGCCCTGGGGTGCGCCGACTTCAGTCGACTTGGGGCAGGTCGGCTCTCAAAGGCCGATCCAAGTGCATCATCCGGCGGCAGCGAGGACGGGAGCCGGCACGTCGCGGGTGTCCTCGTGGCCGGTGAGCAGCTCGCGCTCGAAGGCGGCCCAGTCGACCCGGGCGCCCAGGTGCTCGGCCACCAGACGCAGGTCCTGCTCGGCATTCCCGAGGCAGCTGGTGCCGCCGGGGGACGGCGTCATGTTGAAGACGATGCCGTGGCCGTCGATGATCTTGACCTCGCCCATCTTGAGCTCACGGGAGCGGCGGTCGATGAGCTGCGGGCGCACGCCGCCGTAGCCATGGGCGTACTCGATGTCCTGCACCGTCAGCTGCGGGACGATCTTGCGGATCTCGCGCAGGAACAGACGGCGGTTGAGCCAGGGCACCTCGTAGAGGAAGTTCCGCAGCACATAGTTGCGGATGTCGGCCACCTTGAGCAGGTTCCAGAGGGTGGCCACCACGTCCTGGTCCAGGTTCAGCACGCGGAAGAAGTCGCGGATGGTGGCCGGGTTGTAGCGCTCCAGCATGGGCAGCATCAGCGCCGTGGGGCCGAACCGGGTCTTGCCGTCGGTGGCGATGTCGCGGTCGCCGTGCACGGCGGCGAAGGGCAGCGCCGGATTCTGCACCGTGTAGACCTTGCCGTTGAGGGCCTCGGGGGCGAAGTAGAAGGACCCGGCCATGGGCAGGCAGGAGTACTCCAGGCCGAAGCCCATGCGCTGTGCCATCAGCAGCGAGTGCCCGCCGGCGCAGACCACCACGGAGCGCGCAAGCATGGGGCCGCGGCTGGTCTGGAGCAGATAGTCGTCGCCGTCCTTGGCGATCTCGGAGACTTCGGTGTTGTAGAGCTGGCTCACGTGGCGGTCCGGCGCCCGGTCCAGGCGCTCGCACTGGGCGGAGAAGGACTCCGACAGGGCCTGGAAGTCCACGGCGCAGTAATCGTCCGGGGTGCCGGTGGCGACGATTTCCTCGTTTCGATGGGCGCCGTTCACCAGCGCGACATTGGGCTCCAGGTCTGCGATGTCGTCGCGCTCCAGCAGCTGCATGCGCGGGTACAGGTTGCGGAAGGCCTGGTAGCGCCCGCGCAGGTAGCCGCATTCGCGTGCGCCGACGCCGAGCACCATCTTCGGCATGCGGTGGATGATGCGGTCGCGCTCCGCCGCCGGCAGCTTGGTGGCGTAGTTGACGATCATCGACGCCGTGCGCTTCACCGCCGCCGCCTTCTCCAGCGAGTAGTTGGTCTCGATGTCGCCGCAGTGGATGGTCTGGCTGTTGTTGTGGGCGTGGGAATTCACCTGCGCCGGGCGCTCGCGGCGCTCCACCAGCAGCAGGCGCTTCAAGTCCGTGAACCTGGCCAGCTCGTAGAGCAGCGCGGTGCCGGTGACACCGCCGCCGACGACGATGCAATCATAGTGTGTGGAGGCTGTCATGGGTCTGTGCTCCTCGACATGCAGGCACAAGGGGGGCACAGCACAGGCTGCACCACAGCGACGCGCTAGGGTATTGGAGGGGAAGCCCCGGAACCAGCCAATAGGTTCTCTTCAAAGTATTGGTTTTCTCGTTGGCACCCGTTGTGGTCGGCAGCGGGTGGTGCGGTCACTGCGAGCGGATGGCCGCGGAGACGACGGGCTCCATCAGCCGCGAGCACCTGGCGGAATGCAAGCTGACAGAGCGTCGAGCCTGCAACTTTCGGGCCACACGCCCTGAAACCTACCTTCGGCGGGCCAAAAAAGCTCGGCGAGCGTGCCCGGGACGCGCCGGTGTCGGGCGCATCGGGTCGTCGCCTGCACCAGAACATTGCGCGGCGCCCCATGACAGCGCGCTCACCGCCTGGATGCCTGACGCGGGCCTGGGCGTTATTCCGATGTCGCCTGTCCCGGGTTGCCCCGATGCGGGGCAGCCTGCTCGCAGCCGGCGGCGCTCACCGTGCGGGCAGGCCGACCATCGGCACCGGACGTCGCTGTCGCTCGACCGTCATGAGGGCGCCACCGCTCAAGGTCCTTGGCTAGGGGCTTGCCGCGGACGACCACGCCGGATGGCCCACGCCCTGCATCGCGTACGCGTTTTGCGAAGCTCGGGTACGCGTCTTGCTTAATCGCTAGAGAGGTTTGCAGCCGGTGCCCGCCATTCACTGAGCCACAGACGTGTCAGCCGCTTTCCAGAGCCAGTCTTTGCCGAGCTTCGCTGCCCGCCCGCCGGGCGCCGACACGAGTGCCGCCCGCGCCTATCACGAGTTCTACCAGGAGGACTTCCGCCCGCGCGAGCATTACCTGCCCATGTGGGAGCACATCCAGCGCACGGGGCAGCACCTGCTCGGCGACAAGGCGCGTGAAGCGCACCTGACACTGCACACCGAGGGCGTGACCTTCACGGTGTACTCGGAGTCCGATGAGGGCATCGAGCGGGTCTGGCCATTCGACATCCTGCCACGCATCATCACCGCCGCCGAGTGGGCGCACATCGAAGCGGGCCTCAAGCAGCGCATCCGCGCGCTGAACCTCTTTCTGAAGGACCTCTACCACGGCCAGCGCTGCCTCAAGGACGGCGTCATTGCGCCGGCGCTGATCTTTCGCGGCAAAGACTTCTGCCGCGAGATCATGGACATCGACGCCCCGCACGACATCTACACCCACATCGGCGGCGTGGACCTGATCCGCGACGAGGACGGCCGCTATCTGGTGCTGGAGGACAACCTGCGCACACCGTCCGGCGTGTCGTACATGATCGAGAACCGCATCGTCGAGCGGCGCATCCTGCCCGAGTTCTTCAGCAAGTACCGGGTGCGGCGCGTGGAGCACTACCCGGCCCTGCTGCTGCAGGCGCTGAGGCACCTCTCGCCCAGGGGCAAGGACCGGGCGAGCATCGTCGTGCTGACGCCCGGGATCTACAACTCCGCCTACTTCGAGCACACCTTTCTGGCCAAGGAAATGGGCGTGGAGCTCGCCGAGGGGCGCGACCTGGTCTGCCGCAACGACCGTGTCTTTCTCAAGACCACCCATGGCCTGCAACAGGTGGATGTCATCTACCGCCGGGTGGACGACGCCTTTCTGGACCCGCTGGTGTTCCGCGCCGACTCCGTGCTCGGCGTCGCCGGCCTGATCAACGCCTGGCGCGCGGGCAACGTGGCCCTGGTGAATGCGCCCGGCGCCGGCATCGCCGACGACAAGGCCGTCTACAGCCATGTGCCGGCGCTCGTGCGCTACTACCTGGGCGAGGAGCCGATCCTGCGGCAGGTGCCCACCTACCAGATGACCGACCCCGACGACCGCGCCTATGTGCTGGACAACCTGGAGCGCATGGTGGTCAAAGCCGTCGCTGAGTCCGGCGGCTACGGCATGCTGATGGGGCCGAGCTCCACCACGGCCCAGCGCGCCGACTTCGCCCGCCGCGTGCAGGCGGACCCGCGCAACTACATCGCCCAGCCCGTGGTCCAGCTCTCCCGCCACATCTGTTACCTCGACGGGGAGCTGGAATCCCGCCACCTTGACCTGCGCCCCTTCATCGTCTATGGCGACGGCATCGACGTGGTGCCGGGCGGCCTCACGCGCGTGGCCATGACCAAGGGGTCGCTGGTGGTGAACTCGTCGCAGGGTGGGGGGAGTAAGGATACTTGGGTGTTGGCGGAGTGAAGGAGGGCGAGTACTCCAGAATCAGTCGCCCGGCGAGCAGCCGGACTCCGCCACCGTACTCCGTACCTCGTACTTCGTGCTCCGTCCTTCTCAACATGCTGAGCCGCATCGCCGAGAGCCTGTACTGGATGTCCCGCAACCTGGAGCGCGCGGACGACACCGCGCGCATCCTGGACATCAACGTGCGCTACATGCTGGAGGCCGACGAGGGCGCCACGGAGGCGATGCAGTGGACGCCGCTGCTCACCATCGTCGAGGCCGACGAGCGCTATCTGGCGCGCCACCCGGACGGCCAGGTGACGGTACAGCGCGTCATCCGCTTTCTCACACAGGACAAGGACAACCCGGGCTCGCTCTACAACAGCCTGCGCATCGCCCGCGAGAACGCCCGGGTGGTGCGCGACCGCATCTCCCAGGAGATGTGGGAGGCCATCAACCAGTTCTGGCTCACCACCGACAGCCATCTCAAGACCAAGCTCCAACCCTGGCGTGCGGCGGACCTCTACGCCTATGTGCACCGCGAGGTGGCGCTCTTCTTCGGCCTCACCCAGAGCACCATGATGCGCGGCGAGGCGTACGGCTTCACGGCGCTCGGCAGCCTCCAGGAGCGCGCCGACATGACCGCCCGCATCCTCGACGTGCGCTACCACCTGCTGCTGCCGGACCTGACCCTGGTGGGCTCGCCGCTCGACTACTACCAGTGGGGTGCACTGCTCAAGTCCTTGTCGGGCTTCGAGGCATACCGGCGCAAGTACCAGAGCGGCATCCGGCCCATCGACGTGGTGGAGTTCGTGCTGCTGGACCCCGACTTCCCGCGCTCCCTGCGCTGTTGCATGGACGGCATGGAGCGGGCGCTGGGGCGCATCGGGCAGGTGCCCGGTGGTGACGTGCCGGCGCACATGGCCGCCCTGCGCGCCCACCTCACCGACGTGTCCTCGCGCGGGATTCTGGAGCAGGGGCTGCACGAGTATCTGGAGCGCTTCCTGGATCTGCTCGCGGCGCTGACCACGGCCTTGCAGGCGGACTACTTCCAGGCGCACATGGCGGCGGCGGAAGACTCGCCGGACCTGCCGGCCACCCGGCCGGGCCAAGCCGCCGGGGGTGCCGCATGAGGTTTCGCATCCACCGCAGCGTGGCCATCCGCTGCCCCGCCCCGGTGCGGGAGCATCACCTGGAGTGGCGCTGCGCCCCCTGGGACGACGCGGGCCAGCGCCTGCACCGGCTCGCGGTGACCTGCACGCCGCAAGTGGACATGGCCTCGCACCGGGACTGTTTCGGCAACCAGGTGCACCGCACCGCGCTGCTCGGCGCCCATGACGGCCTCCTGTTGGCGATGGACGCCGACGTGGAAACGCTGCTGGATGATCCCTTCGCCTGCGAGCGCATCGAGCCCGCCCGGGAGCGGGAGTGGATCAGCGCGAGCCTGCGCGAGGCCCCGCGGCTGTGGGATCTGGTGCTGCATCGCGACGCGGCATCCCCGCTGCTCCAGGCACTGGTGGACGGCGCCGACGCCACGGAGCTCGGCGTCGATGCCCGGATGGCGGATGCGCTGCCGGTGCTGCGCCCCGGGGTCGCGCTCTTCGCCCAGCTCCAGGATGCCAACACCTGGCTCACCGGGACCTGCGCCAGCCTCCGACTCGACGTCACGGCCGGCGCCACAGCCGAGGACGCCAGTGCGGACCGCCCGCTGCGCGAGGCCCGCGGCACACCGGCGGAGCTGGCGATGACCCTCGCGGCCCTCGCCCGCAGCTGGGGGCTGCCGGCGCGCCTGGTGAGCGGCTACCACTCCGAGCCGCCTGCCGCCGACGGAGCGGGCCTGCACCACTGGGCGGAGGTGCTGGTGCCGGGTGCCGGCTGGCGCGGCCTCGACCCGAGCGCCGGGCGGGTGGCGGACGCCGCCTATGTGCGCCTCGCCGTGGGCCGGACCTGTCAGGATCTGAGGCCCCTGCGGCAGAGCTGGCAGGGCGAAGCCGACGCTGCGCCGCAGCCGGAGCTGATCCGTATCGAGGCTGGGGGCTGAGCCCATCCGACGCCACCGCGCAGCCGGTTCGCACAGGCAAAAGGCACAAAAAAACGGCCCCGGGTCCAGGACCCGGGGCCGGCTTAGAGCCGCCGGCCCGGCCAAGCGGGCCGGCCGCGCTCCGTTGGATCAGTCGAGGAAGGGATTCTCGGCGGCGTTGGCCTGCCGGGTCTCGCGCTGATCCTGCTTCTGCACCTCGACGCTGTTGGTCTGGCGGTCCGCGTCGGCCACGGCCTGATCATCGGTGACGATGGTGGCCGTGGAGACGCCGCCCATGACGAGTGCTGCGATGGCGAGTGTTTCGAGCATGTTGTAACTCCGGTTCAAGTCGGTATTGACGATGGGCATGAGTATATAAGTAGATTCTAATTTTTAAAGTAACAAATCGTAACAACACCTAACAGAATCCACCGCTTCCTGGATTCGGCTCCCGGCAGCGCAGGGCTGGCGTCCCCGGCGCTCGGAGTGCCCCACCCACAGAATGCTAAGCTTTGCGCGCGAGAGCCCCGACCCGCGCCGGTCCTCCCCTCAAGCGACCGAAACATGCAGCAGACGCGCCTTCTCATCATCGAAGACGACGCGGCGCTCGCCGAGATGCTGGCCCTGCACTTCGAAGACCAGGGCGCGCAGGTGGAGGTCGCCCGCGACTGCGCCGCGGGCCTGGCGGCCGCCGCATCGCGCCGATGCGAGGTCGCGCTGCTGGACCAGCACCTGCCGGACGGCCGCGGCATCGACCTGCTGCCGCAGCTGCTGGCGGGCACGCCGGACCTTGCCGTCGTCATGATGACCGGCCAGCACGACCTGGAGCTCGCCATCGAGGCCATGCGCCTGGGCGCCGCGGACTTCGTGCACAAGCCGGTGCAGACCCCGCAGCTGGAGGCGACCATCGCACGCCTGAGGGCCGAGCGCAGCGCCGCCGCACAGGCACCCGATACCGCCCCCATGGCACCCGAGCGCGACCTCATCGGCCGCAGTGCCGCCATGCTGACCGTGAGCAAGGGCATCGCCGTCGCCGCGCGCGGGGCGGCGACGGTGCTCGTGACCGGCGAGTCCGGCACCGGCAAAGAGGTGGTCGCCCGCCTCATCCACCAGCACAGCGGGGCGGCCGGGCCCTTCGTCGCCGTCAACTGCGCCGCGCTGGTGGACACCCTGCTGGAGAGCGAGCTGTTCGGGCACGAGCGCGGCGCCTTCACCGGCGCCCACGCCCGCAAGCCAGGCAAGCTGGAGCAGGCCCGCAACGGGACCCTATTCCTGGACGAGGTGGGCGAGCTCGCGGGCCCGCTCCAGGCCAAGCTGCTGCGGGCCATCCAGGAGAAGACCTTCGAGCGCGTCGGCGGCACCGAGACCCTCACCAGCAACGCCCGCATCGTCGCCGCCACCAACCGCGACCTCATGACTGAAGCCGCCGCCGGGCGCTTCCGCGAAGATCTGGCCTACCGCCTGCGAGTGGTGGAAATCCACATGCCGCCCCTGCGCGAGCGCCCAGAGGACATCCCGCTGCTCGCCGAGGGGCTCCTGGGCCGCATCGCCGAGCGGCTGGCAATCGCCCGCCCGCGGCTCACCGACGCCGCACTTGCCGCCCTCGGAACCCATGACTGGCCAGGCAACGTGCGCGAGCTCGAAAACCTCTTGACGCGGGCGGCGCTCGCCGCGCGCACCGGCGTGGTGACGGAGCAACTGCTGGATCTGCCCGCGGCGTCCGCCGGCCCAGCGGCGCCCGGGGCAGGCGCGGCCGATGGCGCAGGCGTGCTGCGCACCCTGGACGAGGTGGAGGCGGAGCATGTGCAGCGGGTGCTGCACCACACCGGCGGTCACAAGGCGCGCAGCTGCGAGATCCTCGGCATCTCACGCCCCGCCCTGGACCGGAAGATCGCCAAGTACGGTCTCAGCGTCGGCAAAGCGGAGCGCTGAGCCTGCGCGGTTGCACAGGGTTCAGCATGTCCGCAGCCCCCGCTGCGCGCCATCTGCCAGGGCAGCCGCGACGCCGCCCTTGCCGACATCGAGGGCCCCGGCTGAGCATGTCTGCCGAGAACCTGCTGGTGCTTACTTAAGTGCTAAGGCTGGGTCCACAGGCGTCTTGGAGCAGGCGGCAAGCTCCGCTCGGCGTTTTGTTGCCGAGTGAAACTCGGCGGCCCCAGGTCGGACCGTCTGCGCTGCTGCTGGATTGCGCAGGCGCAATCCAGCCTACGACAGCAACGGAGAGTAACGGCAGAGCCAGCAGGGCCGGCCCGTGGGCCTGGGCGCATGGCCGCTAGGATTCCGCTTCCAGGGCGCGCTGGGAGCGGGTGCGGAACACCCGCATCTCCTTCGCGGCCTGCACATCGCCCTTGGATTCGGCGGTGGCGATGCCGTGATCGAAGGCCTTCATGGCCTCCTCGTGGCGGCCGGCGGCGGCGAGCGTCTTGCCGTAGAGCTTCCAGGCCGCCGAGTAGCCCGCGTCCATGCGTACGGCTTCGGCGAGGTGCTCCAGGGCGGCGTCGAGCCGCTCCTGCTTCAGATACTCGTTACCGAGGCTGTAGCGCAGCAGCGCAGAGTCCTGCCCGCGGGCGCGCATGGTTTCCAGATTGTCGATGATGCTCATGCTGGCTTCACCCCTTTGGTGTCCTTGTATGGTGTCGGACCCGGGCGCTTATCCTGGCGCGGGCGGGCGGCTCCGGGCAAGGCCGACGCGGCGAGATATCCGCGTGCAGCCGCTGTCCCGTCGATCCCGCCGGACGGCGCCGCGCCGGTGCAGGACGCGCCGGTGCTGGACAGGCGCGTAACCGTGCATGATGGGCCAAGTCGGCCGTCGAATGCCATGGCAGACCGCATGCCCGGGGTACCATCCGCGCTCGACCGACCACGGCTCCGGCCGCCCGCTCGCCGGGATACCTGGGGATCAGCGGTGAGGAGTGGAAGTCTTTGCAGGGCACTGGGCGGCCCTGTGTCGGCACCGGAGCGACGACACCGGAAGCCCGCATGCCGGACAAACAGCAGACAGCCCGCCCGGCGCAAGTGCGAGCAGGTATCGGCAAGACAGAAAGCGGACAGGCAGATGCCGGAGACGGGACGCCGGCCGAGGGCGCCCTGACACGGGTCGGCGCAACGGGCCGGCGCAACGGGTCAGAGCAACGGACCGCAGCAATGGGCCGGGGGCGCCGGGGCCCGGCTCCCGGGCCCCGGCGGTTGCGCTCAAGCCGTTCAGGCGGCGTAGCGCGCCTTCGCAGCCTGCGCCGCCTGGGCCTGCTCCGCGTCGTAGGCGCGGCCGGACCAGAGCATCTCGTAGGCGATCTCCTCGTTGCCGTTCTCGCACAGCTCCAGCACCTCCTGGAACAGCGGCTGGAAGGTCTCGCTGCGGTGCGAGGCCTCGTGATGCTCGAAGCTGTCCCAGAAGGTCACGATGAGCGCCTCGCGGTCCTTCATCGGGCTGTCCACGGCCTGGCCGGTGGTGGAGCCCTCGTTGGAGATGGCGCCGCTGTTCATGGCGACGAAGCCGCCGATGAAGCCTGTGTCCGAATGATAGGTCTTGACGTTCTCGCACAGCATGGCCACCCGCTCCTGCAGGTCGTCCACGTCGTACTCGGGCTTCAGGACCACCCGGTTCACGGTGATGACGCCGTCGCTCGGGAAGTTCGGGATGAAGTTGTTCATCGGTTGGTACCTCTATAAGTATTTCGTCATATGCTGACGCTGATAAGGCCAACCTTGGGGGCACCGGGCGCACTTTCAACGTCTCCGCGGCCGCGCACCATGCTATAACCTTTTGTTTCCAATCGTTTTGGATGGAATCCCGGCGTGGGCGGGCGGCGCGGTGCCGGTCGGGCGCGCAGGCGCGGTGCCGGGCGCGTCCGTCATCAGCCGCGACTTCACCCAGACCGGCACGGGCACCCTTGCCGTCACGCTGCTGAGCTTCGGCGCGTACACCGGCGTGCCGTTGCTGGTCAACCGTGCTCTGGTGCTCGGCGGCGAGCTGCTGCTGGACCTGGAGCCGGGCTTTGCCTTTATCCGCGCTTGACCGTCTGACGCTCATCGGCGCCAACGGCACGCCCACCGGCACCTTCGGCAACTACGCCGACGGCGATCTGGTATTCGCCTTCGACAGCCGCCGGCGGATGTATCTGGAATACACCGCCGAGGGCGTGGTGCTGTACACGACGCCGTTGCCGGGCACTTGGGCGCTGATCTGGCTTGGGCTGTTCGCCTGGCGCGCCGCGCGGGCGCGGACGCCCCGCGGCGCAGCGCGGCGGGCGTCCCGATGATGCAATAGGGCCTGCGAGCCGGGCCGGCCGGCGGAGGCGGAGCAGCTGCGCGCGGCGGGCCGGCGACAGCGCATCCCGACGCTGCGCCTCCCTCACCGCCGCCGGAGCGCCGGCGTCAGCAGCACCAGGATGGTGAAGCTCTGAAGGCGTCCGAGCAGCATCGCGACGCAGCAGAGCCGGGTGCCCGGGTCGCGCATGTCGAGCCAGTGCGCGGCGACGGTGGCAAGGCCGGTCCCCACGAGGTTCATGCTCAGGTGCTGCTCGACGACCGGACCAGATGGCGCAGACCGAGCTGGTCGACGAGCTCGACCAAGAAGCCGCGTAAGATGGCGTTCGGGCAAATACTCCTGCACACTCGCCGGAAACAGGTCCGGCGTCTCCCGATCCACCGTCACGCAGGCCACCGCCATGGCGACCACGCTCGTCTGCGACAACCCGGCCCTTTTGTACCGGGCCGATGCCCTGACCGGTCGGACAGCCGCCTAGAACCATTCGGGGAGACCCAGCGATGCAGGCGATCCTGTTCGATCTCGACGGCGTGCTCTACCAGGGCGATACGCTGCTCCCCGGTGCGGCCGAGGCCGTCGCCTGGGTGCGCGGCGAGAACATTCCACACCTGTTCCTGACCAACACCAGCTCGCGGCCCCGGGCGGCCATCGCCCACAAGCTCGGGCGGCTCGGCATCGAGGTGGCGGAGGAGCACATCCTGGCACCGCCGGCGGCCGCCTGCGCCTGGCTCAGGGCGGAGGGCATCGAAGACATCGCACTGTTCGCGCCGCAGGCCACGGCCGCGGACTTCGCCGGGCTCAACCTCTTGCCGGCAGATGCCGAGCGCGGCGCCGGTGCCGTGGTGGTGGGGGATCTCGCCGAGGGCTGGGACTTCCGCACCCTGAACCGTGCCTTCCGCCTGCTGGCGGCCAAGCCGGCGCCGCGGCTGCTGGCGCTCGGCATGACCCGCTACTGGCATGCCGGCGGCGGCCTGCAGCTGGACGCGGGCCCCTTCGTCGCGGCCCTCCAGTACGCCACCGGCATCGAGCCCGTGGTCCTCGGCAAGCCCGCGGCGGCCTTCTTCGACACCGCCGTGGCCGCCGTCTGCAGCACGCCGGCGCGCACGCTCATGATCGGCGACGACATCCGCGGCGACGTGGCCGGCGCGCAACGGGCCGGCATCAAGGCGGCGCTGGTGCGCACCGGCAAATTCCGCCCCGCCGACCTGCACGGCGACATCCGCCCGGACGCGGTGCTGGAGTCGGTGGGTGACCTGCCGGGGTGGTGGCAGAAGCATGGGCGCTTGCCATCCAGGTAGGCCACCGCCGCCACTGGGGACAGCCGCGGCCTGCTGCCGCCATCCGCGCCCAGGCTGGCGGTACCAGCGCAAGCGCAGGGTATGCCCCTGAGGGTATGCCCCTGTTAGTTGCTGAACGCGCGCGAGAACCCGAGCCAGACTGGGCGGTAGACGCGATGTCCGCTCTTGGCCGCACCGGCGGACCGCGATGCGAGCGTTCCGCGACCGCTTGACGCTATGCGAAGCAACGTCCAGCCCCAACGCAGGTCAGCGTTGGGGGCGACATGGCCACTTCACATAGTCGGCAACTACACACAGTGGCCGATTACGGCCGCTCCCGACACAAAAAACGGGCGACAGCTTAGGCACAGATAGCGCACGCTTACCGTAAGACCCCTGAGAGGCGGCTCCCGACCCTTAGGTGCAGCCGCAGGAAGGGTCGTCACGCATAGCTCCCGACTATCCATCACCATTCCAAGCAGTCCTCGACAGGTCGCTTATATAAGGGTGTCACGAGCTCCTGACCCGAGCCGAAGTACGGGGCTAGCTCGGGCGGCCGCTCCGCATCGGATCCGGTGATTCGCGCCGATCCCCACGACCTGCCCTTTGCGCAGCAACACAGACACTCAGCATTGTCTCGGCTGACTCCAGCCAACGGTTCGAGCTGTCGTTTCAGCTCACTGCACCGCCGCGCCCCACCGCCTGTGCACGACCTCGGCAAGCCGCGGACGCGCAGCAGCCGACATCCACTGACCGGCAGCGACAGCGGCGAGCTTCGACGACGAAAAACCATCGTGGTCACTACGCACCAACCACGCTCCGGCAATGTTCAACCATAGCGCCAAACAGACATGTGCCGCACTGGTTGCGCGCGCTGGCGCCCCCCTTTCCGCACGTCCCTGCGACGCAATGCATCACGCATATGAGTGGTTCCACGGACCCGTGAATCATTAATATCAGCTGCTTTTGCTGCAGGATTGGTCTCGCTTGGCGCCGGAGCACTGCCGTTCTCCCTTCGCCCGCCGTGCAACGCTCTGGAGTGGCACTGTTGCTTTCACGACCGGACGTCCGCTCACCCGCAGCTGGCGGACGCTCGCCAGAGCCGCCCCGAGCAGCAGTTACCGACCCATAGGGAGACATTGGGCGTCCCCCAGCGCTTGGCTCCGGCGCCCCCCGACAGCGGCGCGAGCGAAGCTTGCGGCACTATTGTAGGCAGTCAGCTTCCCGCCGCGGCCTTCCCGATCCCAAAACAGTGCCGGCGTGCGCCTGGCTTCAGCAACAGCCCGACCATCGCTCTCCTTACTCCGCAGTACGTCTCCGGCGCATCGCTGCGGTGCGGCCGGCGACCACAGCCCGTTGCGAGCCGCACTGCGCCGCGCTGCTCCGCCGAGGTCATGCTCCAGCGCATTACAGGGAAACGCTGGGGGATTTGATCGCGTCGACCCCGATCAACACCACTGGGCCGGCGTGTTGCACTGTTCGCTCTTCGCACCGGATCGCTGCCCAGGCGCGCAGCCGCCATGACATGCACAAGAACGCTCGCCGGCCCGGCCCGATTCCGCGTCTCAACTTCGCCATACGTATGGAGATCGTTACGACATGTATTCAGTCTCGCTGGATTCGGAAATGAGCCGGGCCTTACTGCTGGCGGTGGCCTGTATTGCTGCTCCAACGGCCCTCGCGCAGGGCGTTCTCGTCAATGATGACCTCATACCGCCGGTACCCGTCGTCAAGGACCAGTTCTACGACCCAAGGGCGGATGCGGGCTTTCCCGCCGGGCGTTTCTACTTCACCGCCGAGGTTTGCAATGGGAATAACCTGGATGCCGGAGACCAGGGCGTGGGACTGGAGTCGCGCACGGTGCAGCTGACCGGCAACAATGTCGTGCTCAACCGTATTCCCGGCGGCGCCCCCGGGGATCCGGCTGGGGCGGGCTCAATTGTCGATTTCCCTGGACGGGGGTCTTACGCGGACCTGTCCCTTGCGGTCGGCGAGTGTGTGGACGTCGCTTACGTGATCGGACTGGATACGGCCCGTAACTTCTACTTTTTTGTCGACTTCTGGCGCGACCCGCTCGGGCAGGCCACGGTGCCTGCCACCCTGGTCGCGCAGCAGGGTGTAGTGGATGTGTGTGGGGGAAGGGGCGAGCTCGACGTGTACAGAGCGCCGTTTACCACTGACACCTACGCCATCACCGTGAGCCCGGAAGCGACGCCGACCGTGCGTATCACGGCGATTGAGCCGGAGCCCATCTCCAATACCTACGCGCCCCCGCCCATCATCAGCCCGCCACGCACGTCTGCGCCGCCCGTAGGCTGCGGCGAAACCTCGAACACGGCATACGCGCAGTATGACGTAGACGCGATGCCCGAGGCTCTCACCATCTATTATGACTGCACCTGCCCCTAAACCAGGCTGCCAGGTGCGGATTGCCAATGTGTCCTCCCGCTGCTCGGGCTTGATGTCTTCGCACAGCCTGGGCGCGGGGATTCAACCAAGTGTCCATTTCGGAGGATGACAACCATGCGCACGAACCATCCGACCGGCACCAATGTATCAACCGCCAATGTACCAACCGCCAATGTACCAACCGATGGAACTGCAACGCCGTGCAGCGCCAGATCGGCCTTCGAAGAGCCGCGGCTCACCTTCCTCGAGCCTCAGCTCGTCCCCCGCGGCGATTTGCGTAATATCACCGCGGGCGCGTTCGGGAGCTTCAGCAACGTCGATGGGTTCCCGCCGCCTCCGGGCCCTCTGTAGGGTCAAATGCAGTCGCAGGATAACAGCGGCGTGTTGTCCAGGTTCAAAGCGGCGAGGCCTATCCGCTCGCCGACGACCATGGCGATGCCCCGGATGCAGACCCGCAGAAAGCGCCGCAGGAGCACCGACGCGCTGCCCGTGGCCTCGAGGCCCGCGTTGAGGACGCAGCTCATCGCCCACCCGATGAGCACCTAGACCAACACTGCGAGCAACAGTAGGCCAAGCTCCCCTGCCACCTCTCGACCACCCTGCTCGGGCTGGAGCGCGTGGACGCAGTTCGCGTACTCACCGAAAACGGTGACGGTGCCGTCATCTTCGAGCCGGCAGTTGTACCTGGAGCGCCCGGCGTCGAGCGGCAGCAGCGGCCCGTCCCCGTGCGGAGCCGATTGGTGACGACAATCGCGCCCTGTGCGAGTCCGGTCATGCGCGCCGCCTGCGCGATGCTGCTCCAACGCGTTCGGCCTTCGTATGGGGCCTTGGCAAGGACTGGCGGTCCGCAAGCGCGCCGGAGACATTGGCGAACAGATGCTGACCGGCGCCGGAACCTGTCAATGTCGGTGCAACCCACGATGTCTCCTTGATCGGCGGCACCGTCTCCTAAGTCTCGGAATCGGATTCCCGCAGCGCTTAAGTGGCCCGCTGCGAGCCCTCGGAGCCCAACACCCTGGTCATCGGCGGAAGCAAACAAGGCACGCGATGGCGATGCCTTGCATCCAACGATGGTTGCATTGCGGAGTTGCAGTTGATGCAGCCCAGGCTGTCGGCCCGCAGGCCATGCCGGGCGCGCACAGTGCAACGCCGGGGCGTCATTTAATCGTCAATCGATGCGACTTGGACCATGTCGAAACCCAAGTCGAAGCACCGCCACGGCGGCCGCACAGGTGCTCCGGGCGATGCGGTGGGGGCACGGTCTTTCTCGCCTTTCGGTAATGAGGCGTGCCCGATGTTCGACACTTTGCGCTTCCCCGCTGCGGTTGCCCTGCTGCACGCCGGATGCGGCTTCGGCGTTGCCCGCGACGACGGTGGCACGGCGACGGTCGTCGTGACCAGACCCGATGGACGCAGCCGTACCCGCTTCTTCGAGAACGGGGCGTTCCTTGGCGCCGACACGAGCCAGGCCGATGGCTACCACGATACCGCCGCGACCAAACAGGGCGACCTCTTCGAAGTACGAGACGGTGAGGCGCGTTACGTGATATTTGACGCCGTGATCTTCGGCGGTTGATCCTCGAGTCCGGGCGGAACGAACCTGTTAAGGGCCCGACGATTGCCTGCTCGACTCGGTGATCAGCAGTCGCGCCGCAGAGGTCTGCTCTCGGCCCGCCACGGTCTGCCCAGGTCAGTCCGAGAACTGGGCTTCCGGGTTTTCTGCTGGGAGTGATGCGATCGAGCAATCTCAGTACACCCGTTCGCTATGGGCTCATTGGCCTCTTCGCGGGCAGCCTCGGTCCAGCGCTGTCCGCCGCGATTAGCCAGCCGATAGAAACGCCTTGGTGGCTGAGCCTCATCGCTATGGGTATTGGTGGCTATGTTGGCGGTTACCTCAAGCAGCGGCGCGACAAGTCGCGCTGAGCTTCAAGGCGCTCTCTTTTTCTGAAAGCTTTTCGCCCGCGTTTGCCGAGCCAGCGACGAGAGCGACAGACGCATCGGCAATGCAGTTGACACCTCGGGGGCCGTCGGTGGCGTCGAGGTCGAGCCGCAGCGCCCACAGTGCGTGGAGCTGGCACTCGATGACGTGCTGCACCCGTAGGCAATCCCGGCCCACCTGGTCGGCGACGATTCTCTTATAACTCGCATCGCGGTCAGTATCCGCCGGTGTGAGCTCCGAGCGGGGTTCAGCATACCGGCGCTGGCCAGCGTCCTTCCTCCATCCCGCCGGCGGCGCCCCTGCCTGCCCGTACGGTCTTCCTTGCCCGCCGCCACCGCCAGTAACAGGCCCCTGATGGTGAACAGGGCGCAGGCGATCTTGGTCGTTGAGGTCGTCGTCGCCGGGCACCAGGGCGATCAGCCATTGCGAGAGCCTCGCCCATGCTGTGCTCGACCCGCTCCGGAGATGCCGATTCATTGGGCATCCTGCCCAGGAATCGGGCGGGGCCGGAGAGCGCCGTTCTCCGACTTCTAAGATCTTGTGAAATTGCCGGGCCAACAGCAAAGTATATACCTGAGTCTGCACTCAGGGCTCTCCTTATTGCTATATGCGTTCTATCACTTCTATGCACGTCTGCGGAACTTGAGTACGCGCGGGGACGTAAAGGCCCGCGAGCCGGGCCGTTGCTCGCCTTTTCCGAACAATGAGCAGTAAAAACTTTGTCGAAGATTGCCTTTCGGGACTCAATTTCGCGGTTGGGCCGAGGCGAGGACCCGTATCTATAGGCCGGTCACGGCGAGCGCCTGGTGACATAGTCACTGCATTGTCTCTGAGAGAGTTGTCACCACACGCCCGCCGCAAAAGCAGGCCCCTCTTCGCCACGCCATTCAGCTGCCGGTTAAGCTGACCCGAGCAGAATCATCTCATCGACGCGACAAGGCAATTGGGACTTGTCGATGCGCGTCAAGCTGACGCTCATTACCTTCCCGTCTCAGCCCCAACGTCGGGCCTTAGGGCTGCGTCAACTTGTAATCCATTCTCCGCAGTCCTAATTGACCTCAAGCGCAACACGCCGCCGATCCATACACACAGGAGCGAAAACATGGGCGACATTCAGAGTATCGACGCATGGCGCAGCCGCGTCGTCGAAGATAGTGAAAAGATCCTGGCGGAGGTCGCGCCACCCCAGGACCCTGCGCCGGAGGCGCGCAGGATCGCCGACGGCGCAGCCGTTGCCGCTGCCGCGCCCTGGGCTTTCAGCACCCGGCGCGTCGACCGCAGCGCCGTGACGGGGCTCGACAAGTCCAGTGCACCGCGCGCCGGCGATCTTGTACTCGCCCGCGTCGATGCCCTCGGCCATCACGCCAATCTACAGCTTGCCGACGGTCGTCGGCGGCGGCTGTTCGTCGACGACCATATCGTCATCGCCTACGGCAATCGCTACGCCTGTGAGCAATTCGAGGCGCGCGTGCCCCAGCATCTCGGTCCCTGTCACCTCGTCGCCGGCGGCGGCATCGCTGCCCTGGCCCTGTCCTGGCACGACCGGATCTCCCGCGGCCCGACGCGCATATCACCCCTCGGCCTGTTGACTGGGCCTGCGGGTCGCCCCCTGAATCTCGGCGACTTCGCCCTCGAGCCGAGGGGCCACGGCGCGGCTTTGCCGCCGGTGATCGCGATCGTCGGCACGGCGATGGACGCCGGCAAGACGCAGACCGCCGCTTACCTCGTGCGCGGCCTGCGCGCGGCCGGTTATCGCACCGGGTATTTGAAGATCACTGGCACCGGCGCCGGCGGCGACACCTGGCTGCTGCACGACGCCGGCGCGGACCGCGTCCTCGATTTCACCGACGCCGGCATGGCCTCGACCTATCTCGCTCCGCTCGAGCGCATCGAGGCGGCGATGGACACGCTGCTGCAGGACATGGCCGATCACGGCATCGACACCGTGGTCATGGAGGTGGCTGACGGCGTCTACCAGCGCGAAACGCGCGAGCTGATCGCGAGCGCACGCTTTGCTGCGCGGGTACGCGGCATCGTGATCGCGGCCCGCGACGCCATGGGGGCCAGCGCCGCCGTCACGTCGCTGGCAGCCACGACGATACCGGTACTGGCACTGTCGGGCCTGCTGTCCGCCTCTCCCCTGCAGCGTCGTGAGGCGCAGCAGGCCACCGGCCTCAGCAGCGCCAACCGCGAAGAGCTGGCGACGGCCGCCGTTGCCGCGGCGCTGCGGGACCAGGCCCTGGCTGCAGGTATGCAGCGGGCGGTGGGCGCATGAACAGCATCGCCAGCCCGATGCCGCCGCACGCGCTGCAACGCGTCTCGCAGGCTAGGACGGATTACCTCAGCTATCTGCCCCGCAACGTCGATCGCGGCCTCGCTCCGATTGTCTTCGTGCACGGCTACAGTCGCCGGGTGCACGAGCAGGTCGAGGTGCTGCACCGCCTTGCCGACGCGACGCGTCGCGCCCTCATCGCACCCCACTTCACGAGGGAACTGCACCCGCGCTACCAGCGCCTCGGCAAGGGGAGCGACGGGCAGCGTGCGGATCACTATTTCGACGCCTGCCTCGCCGCTGCAGGGCAATGCCTCGGTGTCTCCACCAAGCGCGTGATGCTGCTCGGCTACAGCGGCGGCGCGCAATTCTGCCACCGCTGGGCGATGACGCGCCCCGAGCGCGTCGAGCACCTCATCGCCGTCGCCGCAGGCTGGTACACATTCCCGAACCCCGACCTCGCCTTCCCCTACGGCCTCGCCACGGCGGGCCGGCTTCGCCGCGTGAGCCTGGATCCGGCAAGCTTCCTCACCGTTCCCACAACGGTGCTCGTGGGCGCTGAGGATCGCGACAGCGTCAACCTGCGCCGCAGCCCGCGCATCGATGCGCAGCAAGGCGACACGCGCGTGGAGCGGGCGCGCCGCTGGGTGCTCGCCATGCGAATGGCTGCCCGCCTGTACCGTGTCGATGCGAACATCGCCTACCAGGAAGTGCCGGGGATCGACCACGACTTCGACAACTTCGTCGCGCACGGACACCTTCTCGAGCTCGTGCTGGCCGCCATACAGGAAACGCCGCGGTTACAGGACGGCGGCAGCGCGGGGGTGAACAGTCGTGCTGCGTGAGGCGACCTACAGCCCGCCGGCGCTGCCCGTCGAGGACACCGACACGCCTGCGGCAGCGCCACAGCCTGTGCCCGCGTCCGGCGCTCGTCGGCGCCGGCGCCGGCTCGCGCAGGCGACAGCCCTGCTGCTGCTCGTCGGTGCAGCGTTGCCCCTGGGGCTGTGGCTGCACGGGCGCGCCACGCACATCGTGACCGGCAATGCCCTCGTACGCTCCCACCTCACCGATCTCGGCGTACGCGGTCAGGGCGTCGTACGCGACATTTATGTCCGCGCCGGAGACCGTGTGCGCAAGGGACAGCTCCTCGCCCACCTCGACGACAGCCACCTGCAGGCGGTGCGCAGCCAGGCGGCGGCACAGGTCGCCACCCTGGAAGAGGAAATTGCCCTGCAGGAGACGTCGCTGGCACTGGGCCGCGAGGACGCCGACGCGGCCCTGGCGCGCGCCGAGGCCAACGTGCGCCGCCTGGAGGCGGAGCACCGCGCGGCCATGCTGCAGGCGGACGATGCCCGCGCGTCTCTCGCCGCGCGGCAGTCTCTTGGTGACGGCGGGGCGATCTCCGCCGAGACCCTGCGCGACGCCCGCGCCCGCGCCGCGACGGCGGAGGCCCTCGCCGCCGCGGCCGATGCGGCGGCAGCGGAGGCCCGGGCCGCGCTGCGCACCGCCACGCTGGGCGTCAAGCGCGTCGCCCTTGTGGAGGCGCAGCTGCGCGTACTGAAGGCCAGGCGACGTGAGGCGGAGGCTCGGCTCGCCGAGGTCGATGCCAATCTCGACGCCATGCGCGTCGTGGCACCGGCCGACGGCGCCGTGATCCGCCGGCTCATGCAGCCGGGTATGGCCGTGGATACGGGCATGCCGATCCTCAGCCTGTGGCTCACCGAGGATACCTGGGTGGAAGCCTGGATACCCGAGGCGTCCCTCGGCGGTGTCGGCACCGATGCACCGGTGCAGGTGAGCTTTGCGGCCATCCCCGGCGAGCGCTTCGAGGGCACCATCCACCGTGTCGGCCTCGCCACGGATTTCGAGATGCCCGCCGACTATCTCCCGCAGACGCGGGAAACACGCATGCGCCCCACACCGCAGGTCGGCGTCGAGATCCGCATCGAGGATCTGCCGCCGCAGCTGCGTCCCGGCGTGTCGGCCACCGTACGCATCCCGCGGAGTGATCGCTAGTGTCCCGTCCAATCCATGGCTGGCCCCCGGCCGCCGCCGACACCGACGCGAGCGCCCGGCCCGGCCCACCCCTGTTCCGGGATCGCGAGCGCATCAGTGCGCCGATGCTCGGTGCCCTGCTCGCCTGCGCCCTGCTGCCCCTGTTGCTGGTCACGCTGCGCATCCTCGCGCTCGCCGATCCGGCGCCCCCGGGCGCCATCCTCATCGGCGACTGGCTCAACCGCACACTCACCCTGAGCTGGGTGCAGGCCGGTGACCGCGACGTGGTGCTGTACATTCTCCTGCTGCCGCTCGCGGCGCTGCTGACCGCCCTGACGCGCCTGACCCTCGGCATCCGGGTGCTGGGGTTCCGCGCCATTCTGATCGCGTTCGGCTTCCAGGAAATCGGCCTGCTGCCGAGCCTGCTGCTGATCCTCGTCATCGCCGGCACCGTCGTGACCGTCCGCCCCGTGATGCGGCGCTTGGGCATGCCACTCTACGCCCGTGTGGCCGTCATCCTGTGCATCGTCGCGCTGACCATGGTCGCCGGTCTCCTCGGCGGCAGCTGGCTGGGGTCGGCAACGCTCTGGAGCACGGCCTTTTTCCCCGTGGTCATCCTGGCGATGCTCGCCGAAAGCGTGGCGGACACCGTGGCCCGGGAAAACCTCGCCGTCGCGGCCTGGCGCACGGGCAGTACCATCCTCCTCGCCGCCGTCATCGCGTTGCTCGGCCAGCTGACGCCGTTGCGGGAGCTGGTCCTCGCCTGCCCGGAGCTGGTGCTCACGCAGCTCGCCCTCATCGTTCTCGTATCGGAGTTTCTCGACCTGCGGCTCCTGGAGCCGATGCAGACAAGGCTCACCGAGGGCCCTGCGGGGTCCACCACGCGGGGCACGGTGGTCATCGCACGAAACCGCTTCGGCGAGCCGCCTCTCGCGCGGCGCACCCCCGCGGCGCCGAAGCGCTATCGGCGCGCCGGCCTCCAGCACGTCGTCGACAGCCTGCGCGATCACGGCTTCCGCGTGCGCGTGGCCGAGGGCGATGATCGCCTGCCCCAGTGCCTGCGCGAGGAGCATCGGCGCTGCCAGGCCCGCGGCGGGACGCCGCTGGTCGTGCTGAACCTGGCCGGCGGTACGCACGGCGCAGCACGCCTGGCCCAGGTGCCCGTGCTCTGCGAGATGCTCGGCGTGCCCTATACGGGCCCGGCGCCCCAGGCCCCCGCGCTGCTCGACGATCGCGAGGCACATCGCACGACGCTCGCCGCGGCCGGCCTCACAGTGCCGCAGCGCCTCACCCCGGCGCAGGCCGAGGCCTTCCTCGATACGCCTGGTGCCGCGGTCACCGTGCGCCCTCGCCTGCAGGCAGATCACCGCGGGCGCACGGTGCGCAGCCGGCGCGATCTGCAACGCGCGCTCGTCGAGCAGGAGCGCTTCGGCGAAACACTCCTCGAGGCGCAGGGCGAAGGACGTCTGGTGTCCGCCGTGCTGCTGTGGCGCCATGGCGCGACCGCGCCCGAGGTCCTTCCCCTTGTTGAAGGTCGCAGCGGCGCCTACCGCGCCAGCCGCACCCTCCCTCCCGCAGCCCGCGCGACGGCGGAAGACGCCGCGCACCGCGCCGCGCAGGCGCTGGGCTGCCGCGACCTCGCTCGCGTCGACCTGCACCTGGACGGCAAGGGCACCGTCACCGTCCTCCAGGTGGCCGCCATCGAGCTGCCGCGACCCCGCGGTGCCCTGACCTGCGCCGCCGCTGCCGCCGGCCTGTCCATGGGCGACCTCGCCCTGCATGTCGTATCCCGGGCTGTCGCCGGCGCTGGCCTAGCCGCTGCCGCTGATGCCACCCCCAGAAGCACAAGCCCCCACCCCACCAAGGAGACCACAGAGTGCGCTACTTCAGCCTCATTCGTGACGGCGTAGACGTCGACCCCTTCCTGGCGGAGATCGCCGCCGTCAGCGATGCCTGGGAGCTCGCCACCGGGCGCCAGGAAAAGATCCGTGTCCAGCGCGAGGCCCTGGGCATCCCCCTGCGCGGCCTGCGCAAATCCGCCCTGCGCGGCCGCCCTCGTCGCGATGTCCATGAGAGCCGCTGGACCAGCGGTTCCGCCGCCTTCCCCACGGCCCGCCGCTTTATCACCAGCACCGCCGCTGCCCTGGACTGCCAGCCCGGGCGGGCCAAGATCGTGAGCCTGCCGCCGGGAAAGCGCGTCTATCCGCACATCGATCGCGGCGACTACTACCGCCTGCATGCGCGCTTCCATCTGGTCCTGCATTCACCCGCCGGCTCGCTGCTGCGCGCCGGCGACGAACTCCAGCGCATGCAGCCCGGCGAGCTCTGGTGGTTCGACAACAAGCAGATACACGAGGCCTGGAACGACGGCGACGACCACCGGGTGCACCTGATCTTCGATTTAATGCCGAACAGCCATCGGCAGCAGGCCTTCGGCGAGGCACCGGTGGCCCCGCAGCACCTCTCAGTGGCGACCCAGCGTGAGGTGACGAGGGCTGCGCTCCGGCAGCCAGCGACGAGGGCATTGCGCAGCACGTCGCCGATGCCCGAAGTTCCAACCTGAAGGCCGAGACCGACGAGCAACGGATCGGAACTCCAAGCCGCCCTGTCAATGCCGGCAGGAGCTGGGGCCGGCCGGTCGTCGGACCGGGACCTGACGGCAAAGTCCGGGGACATGGTCACTTAAGACGGGTTGCGGCCACTGCTGACCCCACAAACGCGCGTCCAATCGAGTGCACATAGCGGACGCTCAGCTGCAGACCCCTGACCGACAATTCCCGCCCCATTGCGGACCTACTCCGATTGCTTATGTACAGAAGAAGCCCGTCCCAGAATGCGGCACGATGTCCTCCATACCGCCGCAATTATTAAAGAGATGCATCCGCCGACGTACAACATATACGACCCCATCGATCTCACGCTGATTCCGCCGCTGAAAGCGCCCGCGCTTCAGAAGTAGATACCGCGACAAGTGGCCCAGCACATCTTCGAGCTGGCCTCCCGCATCATCCGCATCAGATTCGGGTCGTTCTCCACCAACACCTTGGTGATGCCCACATACAGCTGGGACTCGGGCTCAGCCTCGTAGGCCGCTTCAAGATCAATGGTCATAAAGACTCCAGGTAGGTTGGCTCTGTCTCCTGAACCACTGGGAAACCTATTGCAAAAGTAGTGCCGCCAGTGTCCGCCGCAGCACTCGATCACCCAGACCGATGCCGGGCACGCAAACGCCCGGGCTGCGCCAGGTCCGCATCAGTTCTGGAAGCTGTCGCAGGAACTGAGAGTGCCGTCCCTGACCCCTCTTGCGAACCATTCGCCACGTTGCTGCGAGCTGCCGTGAGTGAAGGTGTGCGGAATGGCAAAGCCGCGTGCCTGCTTCTGCAATCGATCATCGCCGATGGCCGCCGCGGCGACGAGGGCTTCCTCAAGATCGCCCTCTTCGAGAATGTCGAACTGTCGGTGGGGATGGCCAACGGATTGCAGCGACCGTCGCAACCCTGTTCGCCCTCGGCACCTGCGATGACGGCGCCGCCCCCTCAACGCCGCCAAAACGCCGGCGTCAGCAGCACCAGCAGGGTGAAGATCTCGAGCCGCCCGAGGAGCATCGCGAAGCACAGGATCCAGATGCCCGGGTCGTGCATGTCGAAATAATGCGCACCGACGGTGGCCAGGCCCGGCCCCAGGTTGTTCATGCAGGCGGCCACGGCGGAGAAGGCGGTGATGAGATCGAGCCCGGTGGCCGCCAGGGCCAGGTACATGATCACGAAGGTGGCCACGTACAGCGAAAAGAACCCCCAGACGGCGTCGATGATGCGGTGGTTGATGACCTTGTCGCCGATGCGCACCGGCAGCTGGGCGTTGGGGTGGATGAGCCGGCCGATCTCGCGCATGCCCTGCTTGATGAGCAGCAGGACGCGGATCACCTTGATGCCGCCGCCGGTGGAGCCGGCGCAGCCGCCGACGAAGGCGAGGAACAGCAGCATGATTTCGATGAACGGCGGCCAGGTGTAGAACTGCGCCGTCGTGAAGCCGGTGGTGGTACCGATGGAGACCACCTGGAAGAGCCCCTGGGTGATGGCATCGTCCCAGAAGATATAGGTGTTGGTGTAGTACAGCGCGACGCTGACGATGACCGTGGTCACCGCCAGCAGAAAGAGGTAGAAGCGGAATTCGCTGTCCTGGGCATAGGCGCGAAGGTTGAACCGCCGCAGCGCCACGAAGTGCAGCGCGAAGTTGACGCCCGAGAGCAGCATGAACACCACCGCCACCATCTCGATGAGGGTGCTGTCGTAGTAGCCGATGCTCGCATCATGGGTGGAAAAGCCGCCGATGGCGACGGTGCTGAAGGCATGGCCGACGGCGTCGAAGGGCGACATACCGGCAGCCCAGTAGGCGAGCGCGCAGGCCACCGTGAGCCACAGATAGATGAACCAGAGCGCCTTGGCCGTTTCGGTGATGCGTGGCGTCAGCTTGGCGTCCTTCATGGGCCCCGGCGTCTCGGCACGATAGAGCTGCATGCCGCCGACGCCGAGCATGGGCAGCACCGCCACCGCCAGCACGATGATGCCCATGCCGCCCAGCCACTGCAGCTGCTGGCGATACCAGAGCACCGAGTGCGGCAGCTCGTCGATGCCAAGAATGACCGTGGCGCCCGTGGTGGTGAGCCCGGACAGGGACTCGAACACCGCGTCCGTCGCCGACAGATCCGGCTCCGGCGACAACAGGAAGGGCACGGCCCCGGCGAAGCCCAGGGCCACCCAGAACAACACCACCACCAGGAACCCATCCCGCAGCCGCAAGTCCTCGCGGACCCGGGCCACGGGCAGCCAGATGACGAGCCCGGCACCGAGCAGCACCAGAAAGGCGTAAACGAAGGGCATGCCGCCGCCGTCGCCGTAGAGCAGCGCCACGGCCACCGGCGGCAGCATGGTGACGCTGAACACCATGAGCAGCAGCCCGAGCACCTTCTGGACGGTGGAGAAGTGTTTCATTGCAGAAGGGCTGAGGGCTGAGGGCCGAGGGCAACGGCGAAAAGGCTTCGACCCCGGCGTCCGCCCTTCGCACCTGGCCCTTGGCGCTTTACAGAGAAGAGCATCCGCCGATCAAAAGGGATCAGAAGAAGGTGACGCCCACTTGGAACAGTTTTTCGACCTCGGGCACCCGCAGCTTGTCCTGAAGGAACAGGATGACGTGGTCCTCGGATTCGACGACCGTGTCGTGGTGGGCGATGATGACCTCATCGCCACGGACGATGGCACCGATGGTTGTGCCCTTGGGGAGCTTGATGGCCTCGATGGGCCGGCCCACCACCTTGCTGGAGCCCTCGTCGCCGTGGGCGATGGCCTCGATGGCCTCGGCGGCGCCGCGGCGCAGGGAGTGCACCATCACCACGTCGCCCCGGCGCACGTGCTTCAGGAGGCTGCCGATGGTGGCCTGCTGTGGGGAGATGGCGATGTCGATGGGCCCCGCCTGCACCAGGTCCACATAGGCGGTGCGGTTGATGAGCGCCATGACCTTGCGCGCACCCAGGCGCTTGGCGAGCATGGCCGAGAGGATGTTGGCCTCGTCGTCGTTGGTGACGGCGCAGAAGACGTCCGTGTCCTCGACGTTCTCCTCCAGCAGCAATTCTTCGTCCGCGGCGTCCCCGTGCAGCACGATGGTGCGCTCCAGGGCCTCGGCGATGTGCTTGCAGCGGTCGAGGTCGCGCTCGATGACCTTGACGCGGTAGCGCTTCTCGGTGGCGCGGGCGAGCCGTGTGCCGATATTGCCGCCGCCGGCGAAGATGAGCCGCTTATAGGGCTTCTCCAGCCGGCGCAGCTCACTCATCACGGAGCGGATGTGCCGTGGCGCGGCAACGAAGAAGACCTCGTCGTCGGCGTCGATGACGCTGTCCCCCTCCGGCTGGATGGCGCGGTCGTGGCGGTAGATGGCCGCCACCCGCGCGTCCACGTGCGGCATGTGGTCGTACAGGGTGCGCAGCTCATGGCCCACCAGTGGCCCACCGTAGTAGGCGCGCACCGCCACCAGCTGCACCCGCCCGCCGGCGAAGTCCGTCACCTGCAGCGCGCCCGGGTTCTCGATGAGCCGCAGGATGTAGTCCGTCACCAGCTGCTCGGGGCTGATGCGCACATCGATGGGCAGGGCGCCGGGGCCGAACAGCTTGTCCTGCTCCATGAAGCCGGGGGCGCGCACCCGGGCGATCTTGGTGGGTGTGTGGAACAGCGTGTAGGCCACCTGGCAGGCGACCATGTTGGTCTCGTCACTGTTGGTGACGGCGATGATCATCTCCGCGTCCTCGGCGCCGGCGCGGGCGAGCACGTCCGGATGCGCGCCATGGCCCTGCAGCGTGCGCAGGTCGAAGCGGTCGGCCAGCTCGCGCAGGCGTCCGGCGTCCGTGTCCACCACGGTGATGTCGTTGGCCTCGCTCACCAGGTTGGCAGCCACGGAGGTGCCCACCTGGCCGGCGCCAAGAATCAGTATTTTCATGGATCAGGGCTGAGGGCTGAGGGCTGAGGGCTGAGGGGGGCGGATAGGCAGCACACAGGCAAGCGCCCTGCCCTCAGCCCTCAGCCCTTGCCCCTTGGCCGATGGGGCGCGACGCGAAGTCATCTGCGCTCCTTGATCTCAATGCCTAAAGAGCGCAGCTTGCGATAGAGGTGCGTGCGCTCCATGCCCGCCTCTTTCGCCATCTTGGAGACGTTGCCGGCGTGCTTCTCCAGCTGGTACTCCAGATAGGCCTTTTCGAACTGCTCCCGGGCGGAGCGCAGCGGCTGGTCGAAGGAGACCATGCCCTCCAGGGGCTGGGTCGGCACCGGCGGCGCGGAGCCGAGCGCCGCCTCCACTTCGGTCTGGGTGATCTCGTCGCCGGCGCCCAGGATCAGCACCCGCTGCACCAGGTTCTTCAGCTCCCGGACATTGCCGGGCCAGCTGTAGTTGCGCAGAAAGTTCTGCGCGCCGACGCTGAAGCGCCGGTACGGCAGCTTCTCGTGGGTGGCGAAGTAGTCCACGTAGTAATTCAGCAGATCCGGGATGTCCTCGGCATGCTCGCGCAGCGCCGGCACCTGCAGCGGCACCACGTTGAGGTGATAGAACAGGTCCTCGCGGAAGCCGCCGGCCCGGACTTCTTCTTTAAGGTCCCGGGAGGTGGCGGCGATGATGCGCACGTCGATGGTGACGGGCTCGCTGCCGCCGACCCGCATGAAGGAGCCCGTGTCCAGGGCGCCGAGGAGCTGGCCCTGGGCCTCCAGGTCCATGTCTGCCACCTCGTCCAGCAGCAGGGTACCGCCGGCGGCCTGCTCCAGGCTGCCGTAATGCACGTGGTCCTGGTCCTCGCTGCCGAACAGCTCGCGGGCGGCGTTGCCGCGGGTGATGGCGGACACGCCCAGGTCCACGAAGGGCCGCTCGCGGCGCGCGCTCTGGGAATGCAGGAAGCGCGCGAAGGTCTCGCGCCCGCTGCCGGGCTCGCCCGTGATGAGCACCCAGGTGTCGTGCTGGGCGATGCGCTTCACCTGCTCACGCAGGCGCTGCATGGCCGCCGAGCGCCCGGCCGGCTCCTGCACCAGGGGCGCACGCCGGCGCAGGCCGACGTTCTCGCGCGCGAGCTTGTCCGCCTCCAGCGCCCGCTCCACCGTGAGCAGGAGCTTGGCCATGGACAGCGGCTTCTCCAAAAAATCGTAGGCGCCGAGGCGGGTCGCCTCCACCGCGGTCTCCACGTTGCCGTGGCCGGACATCATGATCACCGGACAGGGCAGGCCCTCGTCTTCGTCCCACTCCTTGAGCAGGCTGATGCCGTCCAGGTCCGGCATCCAGATGTCGAGCAGCATCAGGTCGGGTCGGCGGTCGCGCAGGGCGTGCCGCGCGGCCTCGCCGTTCTCGGCGCTGGTGACGGTGTAGCCCTCGTCTTCGAGGATGTCCTGCACCGTTTCGCGGATGTCCGGCTCGTCGTCCACGACGAGGATGTGGGTGGCGCTCATGTCTCTCCTACCCGCCGCAGCGGTCCCGGTGACGCGGCGGGCGACTCACGCCAGATCGGCAGCCTGGCCGTGAAGCTCGCGCCCTGTGCCGCGTTCTCCGCCGTGATGATACCGCCGTGCTCTTCAATTATCTTCTTGACGATGGCGAGGCCCAAGCCCGTGCCCTTTGCCTTTGACGTGACATAGGGCTCGAACAGCCGGTCCAGCAGCGCCGGGTCGATGCCACCGCCATTGTCTTCGATGGCGATCTCGATGGACGGCGTCTCGTCGCTGAAGGCGTACTGGGTAGTCACCCGGATGCGGCCGTCCTGCCGGCCCTCCAGCGCTTCCATGGCATTCTTGAGCAGGTTGTGGATCACCTGCCGCAGGCGCTTGGAGTCGCCGCGGATCTTCGCCTCCGGGGCGCCCAGGTCGGCATCGATGCGCGCCCGGGCGCCATGGTAGAGATCCAGCACCTCGGTGATGAGGGCGTCCACCGCGAACGGCTCGTCCTGCATCTCGGGCGTGCGGGCATAGTTGGCGAAGTCGTTCACCATCGCCTTCATGGCTTCCACCTGCTGGCCGATGGTGTGGGTGGCGCGGTCCACCACCCGCGCCTCCGCCTCCGGCAGCTTGGCGAGCAGCTTGTGCCGCAGGCGCTCGGCGGAGAGCTGGATGGGGGTCAGCGGGTTCTTGATCTCGTGCGCCAGGCGCCGCGCCACCTCGCCCCAGGCGGCATCGCGCTGGGCGCGGATCAGGGTGGTGATGTCGTCGAACACCACGACATGCCCACTGCCGGCGCCCGCATCCACCACCCCGGGCAGAGGACTGCCGCGGCACATGAGCACCTGACGGCCGTCGCCGCCGAGCAGCGTCACCTCTTCGCGCCACTCGCTGCCGATGCCGACGTGCCGGCGCACGGCATCGGCCCAGGGTGCAAGCCGCGGATAGCCCCGCTCCAGCTCGCCGAGTGCGAGCGCCGTGTCCTGGTAATCCGGCAGCCGCAGGATGTGCCGGGCGGCGGGGTTCATGGTCATGAGCCGCAGTTGTCCGTCCAGAGCGATGACGCCGCTGGACAGGCGCCCGAGCACGGTCTCGAGATACGCCCGCTGCTCCTCCACGGCGCGCTGGCTGCGGGCGGCCTGGTCGCGGGCCTGGGCGATGCGCCGCGTCATGGCGTTGAAGGAGGCCACCAGGAAGGCCAGCTCGTCGTCCTGGGCCGGCAGGGGCAGGCGCTGCTCGTAGTCGCCGTCGGCGACGGCGCGGGTGCCGCGGGCAATGTCCGCCACCGGCCGCACCAGCCGCTGTGCCGTGCCGAAGGCCGCGAGCAGCGCCGCCAGCAGGCCGAACACCAGCACCAGCGACAGGGTCAGCGAGAAGCTGAGCTTCAGCGAGCGGCGCAGATAGGCGAGCTCCGTGTAGCGGTTGTAAGCGTTCTCCAGGCGCGACGCCAGCTCGTCGATGCGCGCCGAGGTCGGGAAGATGGCCTGCATCATCATGCGCCGGGCGCGCGGGTCGTTCACCACCACGCGCACCACCAGCTGGTCGTCCTCGGCGGGCTCCAGCGCCACATAGTCCACCCCCATGCGCACGCCCTGCATGACCTCGCGCCCGGGGTGATTCGGCACCAGCTGGGTGGGGTCGTCGATGGCGGTGCCCATGACCTGACCGTTCGGCTCGAACACCGTGAGCTCCAGCGCGCCCGCCTGGCGGCGCAGGTCGTCCAGAGTGAGTGTGAGCGCGGTGGCGGAGCGGTCTTCGATGCCGGCGAGGATCTGCTGGCTGTACTTGAGCAGCACCCGCTGGTTCAGGTCCAGCGAGGCCTGGTTCAGCGCCAGGGCATCCGCCATGGCGCTGTCGATCTCCACGTCGAACCAGCTGTCGATGCCGCGCAGCAGGAAGCCCAGGGAGTAGTAGTACACCACCCCCACCGGCAGCAGTGAGATGAGCGCGAACAGCACCACGATGCGCGCGGTGAGCCGCGAGCCGGGCGCCCCGCGCCGGCGCTGGGTCACCAGGCGCGCGACGTTGAAGCCCACCATCACCACCAGCGCGAAGAGCCCCAGCAGCACCACCAGCAGCAGGGGCACGAAGGCGCGGCTCAGGGCATCGGAGTTCTGAACCGCGCTGCTCATCAGGTGCAGCGCCACCAGCAGGGCGAGCAGCAGCAGGCCGACGAAGAAGGCCCCGGGGTGCTGCCAGACCCGGCGCGGCGCTCTGCCGCGCGGGTTCCTGCCGGGCCGGCTTACGGCGTCAGCGGCCATTTCGTCCACTTGCTGGACTGCTTCCAGGACGGATAGAGGTAGGCCATGGGCCGCAGCGGCAGGGGCAGCTCCTCGATGTCCAGGGAGACCCGGATCTGGACCTCGTAGTCGGTGTCCGGCGCCAGCCGGTCCGGACTCAAGAGCGGCAGGTCGCGCAGCTCGCCGAGGGCGGCGAGGGCGGCATCGCGTGTGACATAGGTCCGACCGCGCTCGCCCGGGAGCTGCGAGACCAGAAAGCGCTCGGACAGCGGCTTGTAGCGGATGCGGTAGCGCAGGCGCTGATCCAGCAGGCTGTCCTGCCAGATCCAGGCCTCCGCGGGGCGCACCTGGATGTGCACCTCCACGGTGAGCGGCACGCCGTTCTCCAACGCCTCCAGGGCGCGGTCGCTGAAGTCGTAGCGGACGTTCGCGTCCATGAAATAAGTGCCTTCCTCGAGCCGCGTCTCCACCTGCTCGACGTCGAAGTCCGGGGCCGCGGCCGCGGCCCCGGTCAACAGCAGCAGCATCGGCAGCAGCGCCGCGACGCCGAGTCGCCTGAGCGTCCTCACCCCACCCGCTCCAGCAGCGCAAAATAGAAGCCGTCGCCACCGTCGGCGGTCGGCAGCACCTGCACGCCGGGCGCACAGGGCAGCGCGTCGCCAGCACCTGCGGGCACTGTCAGCGCCCGCTCCCGGGCATCGTCATGGGCAGCCAGGAAGGCGGCCACCCGGTCCTGATTCTCGTCCGGGAGCACGGAGCAGGTGGCGTAGAGGAGCCGCCCGCCGGGGCGCAGCTGCGGCCAGAGTGCCGCAAGCAGGGCATCCTGTGTCGCGGTGAGCGCGGCGATGTCCGTGTCCCGGCGCAGGTACTTGATGTCCGGATGCCGGCGGATCACGCCTGTGGCCGAGCAGGGGGCGTCCAGCAGGATGGCGTCGTAGGGGGCACCCGGCCACTGGGCGGCGGCATCCCGGGCATCCGCCGCCAACACCTGCGCACGCAGCCCGAGCCGCGCCAGGTTTTGGCGCAGCGGCGCGAGCCGGTCCACATACAGGTCCACCGCAGTCAGGGCCAGGTCGCCCCCCGCGTGCTCCAGCAGGTGGGCGGTCTTGTTGCCGGGGGCGGCGCAGGCGTCCAGCACCCGCTCGCCGGGCCGCGGGTCCAGCAGCAGCGCTGCACACTGGGCGGCGGCGTCCTGCACGGACACCAAGCCGGCGGCGAAGCCCGGCAGGCGCTCCGCCGGCAGGGGCTGCTCCAGCATCAGCGCGCTGTCGAGCCCGGGCAGGGGCCGCGCGACGATACCGGCGGCCGCCAGCTGCGCGGCATAGCCGGCCGGGTCCACGCGCATGCGGTTCACCCGCACCGCCATGGGCGGGCGCTGGTTGCTGACGGCGACGATGCGCCGCCAGTGCGCGGGCCAGGCGGCCTTCAGGCGGCGCAACAGCCAGTCCGGGAACAGGGCGGGGTCATCCGGGTCGGTGCCGACCTGCGCCAGCAAGCTGTCCTGCTCGCGCTGGAAGCGGCGCAGCGCGGCATTCACCAGGCCGGCGGCGCGCGGCCGGCCCAGTACGCGGGCGGCGTCCACCGTGGCCGCCACCGCGGCATGGGCCGGAATCCGGGTGGAGACGAGCTGGTAGAGGCCCACCGCCATGAGCGCATTCAAGATCCTGTCGGCGCGGCGAAGCGGCCGCGACAGCAGTATAGCGATGAGGGCTTCAAGCCGCGGCAGCAGCCGCAGCGTGCCGTAGCAGAGCTCCGTCAGCAGGGCCTGATCGCGCGCCGGCACCGTACCCGCCGCCGCCGCGAGCGCCGCGGTGAGCGAGCGTCCCTCGGCCCGCACGGCATGCACCACGCGCGCGGCGGCGGCGCGCAGGTCTGCACCCTCCGCCTTGCGCGCGGCGCCCTTGTGGGAGTGCCGCGCTGCCGCGCCCGGGCGACGCGGCTCAGCCAAGCAGGGCGCCGTCCACGCGGCGGGCGTTCAGGAAATCGCGGGCGGCCATGCGGCGCTTGCCGGGGGCCTGCAGCTCCGTGATGCGCAGCACGCCGGCGCCCGTGGCGACATCGATGCCGGCGGGGCCGGTGGCCAGCACGCACCCCGGCGCGCCCGGCTGGTCTTCGGCGGGCGACAGGGCCTCAGCTGCCCAGATGCGCAGCACCTCGTCACCGAGCCGGGTCTGCGCCACGGGCCAGGGGTCGAAGGCGCGCACGGCGCGGGCGATGGCCGCGGCGCTCAGGCGCCAGTCGATGGCCGCCTCGTCCTTGGTCACCTTGCGGGCGTAGGTGGCGGCGGCGTCGTCCTGGGGCGCGGCGGCGGCGCTGCCGTCCAGAATGCCCGGGAGCGCCGCCATCAGAGCCTCGGCGCCGAGGTCCGCCAGGCGTGCCGTGAGGCTGCCCGCCGTATCCGCGGGGTCGATGGCGAGCGGCGCAACGCGATAGACGGGCCCCGTGTCCAGTCCTGCCTCCATGCGCATGATGCTGATGCCGGTCTCGGCATCGCCGGCGAGCAGCGCCCGCTGGATGGGCGCCGCCCCGCGCCAGCGCGGCAGCAGCGAAGCGTGGATGTTCACACAGCCGCAGCGCGGGGTGTCCAGCACCGGCTGCGGCAGGATCAGTCCGTAGGCGGCCACCACCAGCAGATCCGCGTCCCAGGCGGCGAGCTCGGCCTGGGCTGCGGCGTCCTTCAGGGACGCGGGCTGGCACACCGGCAGCGCCGCCGCCAGCGCCCGGCGCTTCACCGGCGAGGGCTCCAGCCGCCGGCCACGGCCGGCGGGCCGATCGGGCTGGGTATAGACGGCAACCACGGCGTGGGGGCTGTCGATAAGCGCGGAGAGGGCCGGCACCGCGAACTCGGGTGTGCCGGCGTAGAGGATGCGGGCCGGGGGCATGATGGCGTTGGTGGCTGGCTCGTCCGTGGTCGTCTCGGCGGCGGCGGGCGGGGTCGCCGCTGCGGCGTGCGGGCGCCCCGGCCGCGACCCCTCGGCGGGGTCAGATGGCCTGGCGGCGCTTGCCGGCGGGCACCGGCGCGCTCTGACGGCGCTCCTTTTCCAGCTTCTTGCGGATGCGCTGGCGCTTCAAGGCCGAGATGTGGTCGACGAAGAGCTTGCCGTCCAGGTGGTCGATCTCGTGCTGGATGCAGACCGCGAGCAGGCCGTCGGTCTCAAGCTCGAAGGGCTCGCCGGTGCGGTCGAGCGCCCGCACACGGACCCGGTCGGCGCGGGTCACGCTTTCGAAGAAGCCGGGCACGGAGAGACAACCCTCGTCCATCTGCTCCTCGCCGGTGCGCTCCAGGATCTCCGGGTTGATGAGACAGAGGGGCTGGTCTTTGTCGTCGGAGATGTCGATGACGATGACCCGCTTGGGCACGTTCACCTGCACGGCGGCGAGACCGATCCCGGGCGCGTCGTACATGGTCTCCAGCATGTCGTCCACGAGCCGGCGCACGCCGTCGTCCACCTGCTGGATGGGCTCCGCACGGCGCCGCAGGCGCTCGTCGGGGAAGGTCAGTATTTCCAGTTTTGCCATAACGTTACCGAAAACTGCTGATTCGCAGATACAGGAGCTTCAGATTGGGCTACTATGCGCATGATACACCATCGGACGGTCTGTCCGGCACCGCGGGCGGATCGGAAAACGTTGCCGCGCCAAGCGCTTGCGACAGCCATGGCGGACCGGCGTGTCCTCCCCGCGTGTCCTCCCGGCAATCCGGGCGGCGTGGCGAGAAGTCCCCGCCGCGACGACGCTGGGCCGCCGAGCACGCCGCCGGCGCAGGGAGGCACAATGGGCAGCCGTCGGCGGCCGCCGGCGCGGCGCGTGCACCGCCCGCCGGAACAGACCCGGGTCCGGCTCCGGATTTCGGATCGGATTCGGTCCAGATTCAGCCGAGATCCCGTCCAGGTTCAGTCCCGATCCAGCCCAGACGCGGCCCGGAAGACCCGGCCCCAGAGGAGGCAGCATGCGCATCCAGCCCCCCGCGCCCGGCATTCAACCCCGGCATTCCCGACCCGCGCCGGCCGTCCTGCCGGGTCTCGGCGCGCTGCTGGCCATGCTCGCCCTGCTGCTCACCGCGCACACCGCCCTGGCGCAGGGTCCGCTGCGCGCCGACGCACCGGAGCGCTATGTCGTCCGACCGGGCGATACGCTGTGGGACATCGCCGGGCGCTTCCTGCACGAGCCCTGGCGCTGGCGCGAGGTGTGGCAGGCCAACCCGGATATCGCCAACCCGAACCGCATTTATCCCGGCGACGTGCTGGTGGTGGACTACACCAGCGGCAGCCCGCGCATCCGGACGCTCCAGGGTGGCGGCGGTCTGCGCACGGTCAAGCTCTCACCGCGGGTGCGGGTGACGGACCTGGACCGGGAGATCCCGGCAATTCCGGTGAACGCCGTCGCGCCGTTCCTGTCACGGCCGTTGGTGACGGAGGCTGAGGAAATCGACCGCGCCCCCTATGTCGTCGGCTTCCCCGACGAGAAGATCATCGGCGGCCTCGGCGACACCCTGTATGTGCGCAGCATCACCCGCGCCGGCAACGACCGCTGGGAGGTGCTGCGCCCGGGCCAGGCCTACCGCGACCCGGACACCGGCGAGGTGCTGGGCTACGAGGCATCCTCCGTGGCCACGGCGCGGCTGGAGCGCCTGGGCGACCCGGCGACCCTGGTCGTGACCCGCTCCCGCAAGGAGGTGGAAGTGGGCGATCGGCTGCGCCCGGCCCGGGACGAGGAGCCCATCCGCAGCTTCTTCCCCCGGCCGGGACCGGCGGGCATGCGCGGATCGGTCATCTCGGTGCTGAACGGCGTCTCGCAGATCGGTCAGTACGACGTCGTGGTGCTCAACCGCGGCGCCCGCGACGCCGTGGAGGTGGGCCAGGTCTTCGAGGCCTATCGCGGCGGCGAGCTGCGCCGCGATCCGGTGCAGGCACGCCGCACCGACTGGAACTGGCGCAACGAGTCCCCCGCGGACGCGTCGTTCTGGCTCGGGGACTGGGAGCTCGACGGCTGGGTACGCGACAAGCCGGACCCGAATGCCCCACTGCCCCTGCATCGACGTGCGTCGCGCGGGTCCGACAAGTACATCGTCCCCGACTCCCGCTCCGGCGTGCTGATGGTCTTCCGCGTCTTTCCGAAGGTGAGCTTCGCGCTGGTGATGTACGCCAACAAGCCGATGCATGTGGGTGAGATCGTCTCCGCGCCACGATCGCCATGACGCGCGCCCCATGACCCGCACCCCATGATCCTCACCCCATGATCCTCACCCCATGATCCTCACCAAAGCACTGCCCATGCGCACGAATGCGCCGCGCTGGTCAACAGCGCACAGCTTCCGTGGACCACAGCAGCGACCATTGACCAATACCGCAACGAGGAATGCGCCGGCCCTGCCGAGGCGTCATCGGCCCGGGCGGGCAGGCAGCCTGTCCGCGCGCGGCGCGCAGGCTGCACGGAGCACAGACATGACCAGGCCCCATCGACCCCACCGGCAGGCCGGGACCCGCGGCTCGGTCCTGCGGCCATGAGCACCGCAAGCCGCGAGCAGATCACCGACTGGCTCGCACTGACTCTGGCGCCCGGGGTGGGCCCGCGGCGCATCGCACAGCTGATCGAGCGCTTCGGCAGTGCCGCCGGCGTGCGTGCCGCGGGCCGGGGCGCGCTGGCCGACGCTGGGCTGTCCAACGCCGCCATCACCGCCATCGGGGCGCCGGACCGAAGCCGGGTCGAAGCGGCCTTTGCCTGGGCCGCGCACGACGGCGCCCACCTGCTGACGCCCGACATGCCGGGTTATCCCAAGCGCCTGCGCGCGCTGGCGGCCCCGCCGCCGCTGCTCTTCGTGCGCGGCGAGACGGCACTCCTGAACGAGCCGCAGATCGCCATCGTCGGCAGCCGCAACCCCACCGCCGGCGGCACCGAAACGGCCCGCGACTTCGCCGCTTACCTGGCCGGTCTCGGGCTCGTGATCACCAGTGGTCTTGCGCTCGGCATCGACGCCGCGGCCCACGACGGCGCCCTCGGCGCCGGGCGCACCATCGCCGTGCTCGGCACGGGTCCGGACCGGGTCTACCCCGCCGCGCACCGGGAGCTCGCCAGGCGCATCGCCAGCGCCGGCGCCCTGGTGAGCGAGTTTCTGCCGGGCACCGGCCCCCACGCCAGCCATTTTCCGCAGCGCAACCGCATCATCTCGGGCCTGAGTCTGGGCACCCTGGTGGTGGAGGCGGCGGTGGGCTCGGGCTCGCTCATCACCGCGCGGCTGGCGAGCGAGCAGGGGCGCGAGGTCTTCGCCGTGCCGGGCTCCATCCACAACCCCCTCGCGCGCGGCTGCCACGCCCTCATCCGCCAGGGCGCCAAGCTCGTGGACAGCGCCAACCAGATCCTGGAAGAGCTCGGACCGCAGCTGGGTGAATACCTGAGCGATGCATTGGACGATAACCCCGAGGTGGCGCCGGCGCAGCAGCAGGACGCGGATCTCGACGACGACCACCGCCGGCTGCTCGACTGCTTGGGGTATGATCCCGTGGCACCCGATGACCTCATTGCGCGCACGGGCATGCCGGCCTTCGAGATCGCCTCGATGCTGCTGCTGCTGGAGCTGCAGGGCCACGTGGTCTCCCACCCCGGCGGTCGCTACAGCCTGCGCGCAGAGCCGCCCCCGGCCCCGCGCGATGCCTGAGCCCACCGCCGACCCGCCGCACCCTGGACCTGTCCCACCCCATCCACGCCCCGCCGACATGACAGACGTAACACCACGAGGAGTCAGCATGAACGAGAGCATGGTCGACGTCCTGATCTACCTCTACGAGAACTACCTGGACGGCCAGTCACGGCCGCCGGTGGACCAGGACGAGCTGGAGGCGGAGCTCTCCCGCGCGGGCTTCTCCAACAGCGAGATTGCGCAGGCACTGACCTGGCTCGACGAGCTGGCGAGCCGCATGGACACCACCGAGTATCCGCCGCGCAGCGCCGGCGCCGTGCGCGTCTACACGCCCGCCGAATGCGCCAAGCTCGACATCGAGGCCCGCGGGCTGCTGCTGTTCCTGGAGCAGAGCGCCATCCTGGACCCGCTGAGCCGGGAGCTGGTCATCGACCGCGCCATGGCCATCCAGCAGACCGCCGTCAGCGTCGATGAGCTCAAGTGGGTGGTGCTGCTGGTGCTGATGAACCGCCCCGGCCGCGAGTCCGCGCACAGCCAGATGGAAGAGCTGATCTACAGCGACGCACCGGCGCAGCTGCACTAGGGAGGCACCGCCGGGTAGGCAAACTTCAGTCGGCCCCCGCGGAAGGCGAGCTTCAGTCCGCCTGCGGCAAATTCTCGCCTGACCTCAGGCGTTCTCCGGCCCAGGCTCCGGGACCTGCCGGTGATTTCGCCCAGCCAGCGCGGGCGAGCATGGGTTGACGCCCGCCGGGCAGCGGCCCCACCTTGACGCGACCGGGGGCTTTCGTATTTCCTAGGCCGCCCTTCGCCCCGCTGCCGGAACCGTCATGCAACTCGTCGTCGTCGAATCCCCCGCCAAGGCCAAGACCATCAAGAAATACCTCGGCCCCGAGTTCGAGGTGGTGGCCTCCTACGGCCACGTGCGCGACCTGGTGCCCAAGGAGGGTGCGGTGGACCCGGAGCACAACTTCCAGATGAAGTACCAGGTCATCGACCGCAACGAGAAGCACGTCGCCGCCATCGCCAAGCTGCTCAAGAAGGCCGACGCCCTCTACCTGGCAACGGACCCGGATCGCGAGGGCGAGGCCATCTCCTGGCACCTGTACGAGCTGCTGCACGACCGCAAGCTGATCGGCGAGCGACCGGTCTACCGCGTGGTCTTCAACGAGATCACCAAGCGCGCCGTGAACGACGCCGTGGCCCATCCGCGCGAGCTCTCCACGGACCTGGTCAATGCCCAGCAGGCCCGGCGCGCGCTGGATTATCTCGTCGGCTTCAACCTGTCGCCGCTGCTGTGGAAGAAGGTGCGGCGCGGGCTCTCCGCCGGGCGCGTACAGAGCCCGGCGCTGCGGCTCATTGTCGAGCGCGAGCAGGAGATCGAGGCCTTCCAGAGCCAGGAGTACTGGACCGTGGAGGCCGACGCCAGCGCCCCGGACGACAAGCTCGGCACCAAGCCCTTCGCCGCCAAGCTGACCCAGTTCGGCGGCGAGAAGGTGGAGCAGTTCAGCATCACCGATGAAACCCGCGCCCGGGAGGTGGAAGCCGCACTGCTTCAGGCCACGGGCGGCGCCCCGGGCGGGCAGCTCAAGGTGGAGAAGGTCGAGCGCAAGCAGCGCAAGCGCAATCCCGCGCCGCCCTTCATCACCTCCACGCTGCAGCAGGAGGCCGCGCGCAAGCTCGGCTTCACCGCCCAGCGCACCATGCGCACCGCCCAGCAGCTCTATGAGGGCGTGGACATCGGCCAGGGTGCCGTCGGGCTGATCACCTACATGCGCACGGACTCGGTGAACCTGGCCCAGGAGGCCATCACCGAGCTGCGCGAGTACATCGGCGAGCGCTACGGCCAGAAGTACGTGCCCGATGCGCCGCGCGCCTTCAAGACCAAGTCCAAGAACGCCCAGGAGGCGCACGAGGCCATCCGGCCCACGTCCATCCGCAACCTGCCGAAGGACATCAAGCAGCATCTGACGGCGGACCAGGCGAAGCTCTACGAGCTCATCTGGAAGCGCACCATCGCCTGCCAGATGGCCCATGCGCTCATCAACCAGGTGGCCGTGGATCTCTCCGCCGGCGCGGGCAACCTGTTCCGCGCCACCGGCTCCACGGTGGCCGAGCCCGGCTTCATGCGCGTCTACCTGGAAGGGCGCGACGACGCCACCAGCGCCGACGATGACGAGGAGCGCATGCTGCCCGAGATGACCGAAGGGCAGCTGGTGGACCTTCAGGCCATCCGCCCGGAACAGCACTTTACCGAGCCGCCGCCGCGCTACAGCGAGGCGTCCCTCGTCAAGGCGCTGGAGGAGCTCGGCATCGGCCGGCCGTCCACCTATGCGTCCATCATCTCCACGCTGCAGGAGCGTGAATACGTGCTGCTGGAGAAGAAGCGCTTCCTGCCGACGGACGTGGGCCGCATCGTCAACAAGTTCCTCACCGAGCACTTCACGTCCTACGTGGACTACGACTTCACGGCCCGGCTGGAGGACGAGCTGGACGCCGTCTCCCGCGGCGAAGAGGACTGGATTCCGCTGCTGGAGCAGTTCTGGAAGCCCTTCAAGGACCGCCTGGAGCACACGCAGGAGAACGTGGACCGCAGCCAGGTGACGCAGGAGGCCATCGACGAGCAATGCCCCGAGTGCGGCGGGCAGCTCGCCAAGCGCCTGGGCCGCAACGGGCTCTTCATCGGCTGCACCAACTATCCCGAGTGCAAGTACACCCGCGACCTGGATGAGGGCAAGGGCGAGAAGGAAGAGCCCCAGCTCGTGGAGGGCCGCACCTGCCCCGAGTGCGGCTCGGAGCTCGCCATCAAGCGCGGGCGCTACGGCAAGTTCATCGGCTGCACCGGCTACCCCAAGTGCCGTCACATCGAGCCGCTGGAAAAGCCCGTGGACACGGGCATCCAGTGCCCGAAATGCGAGACCGGCACGCTGCAGAAGAAGAAATCCCGCCGCGGCAAGGTCTTCTTCTCCTGCTCCACCTACCCGAAGTGCGACTACGCGGTCTGGAACCAGCCGCTGGCCGAGCCCTGCCCCCAGTGCAACTGGCCCATCCTGACACTCAAGGTCACCAAGACCAAGGGCGCGCAGAAGGTCTGCCCGCAGAAGGAATGCGGCTATGCCGCGCCGGCGGAAGAGGCGGAGGTGGAGGCGGCGTCCTGAGCGCGCCGGATGGCCTGGCGACGCGCCTCGACGCGGCCGGCGCCCCCGGAAAGTTTTCGAACAAGCTCCGCCCCTGGGGCGCGGGCGACGCGCTCAGTAATCGACGATGGACAGGCGTACGTCCGGCACCGGGCGGGGCTGCTGGCCCTGCTCGATGTAGTCCCAGGTCGCAAGCGCGATCATGGCCGCGTTGTCCGTGGCCCAGCGCAGCGGCGGCAGGCACAGCTCCACGTCAAGCTCCGCGCACAGCTCGGCGGCCGCCGCGCGCAGTTGCGGGCTCGCCGCCACGCCGCCCACGATGACCAGGGACTGCGAGGGCTGCTCCGCCAGGGCACGCCGGCACTTGGTCACCAAGAGCTCCAGAATCGCCTCGACGAAGGACGCGGCCACGTCCTCGTGACGCGGGTCCGGTGCCTGCTCCAGATGGCGCGACACCGCGGACTTGAGCCCGGACAGCGAGAAGTCGAGCCCCTGCTGGATCATGGGGCGGGGAAAGCGGATGCTCGGGGTACCGGTCTTCGCGAGCCGATCCACCGCAGGGCCGCCCGGATAACCGAGCCCCAACATGCGGCCCACCTTGTCATAGGCCTCGCCCACGGAGTCGTCCCGGGTGGTGCCGAGCAGGCGGATGGAGGCAGGGTCTTCCATGTACGCGAGGATGGTATGCCCGCCGGAGACCAGCAGAATGGTCGCCGGATACTTGACCCGCGCCTCCTCCAGATCGGCGCTGCGCAGGTGCCCGCGCAGGTGGTTGATGCCGATCACCGGCAGCTCCCAGCCCAGGCCAAGCCCGGCGGCGGTGTTGAGCCCCACCAGCAGGGGGCCGATCAGGCCCGGCCCGCGCGTGACGCCGATGGCGCGGATCTGCTCGACGCCGACGCCGGCATCCGCCAGCGTCTGGTGCAGCGCCGGCACGATCTCCGCCACATGCGCCCTGCTCGCGAGCTCCGGATAGACGCCGCCGTAAGGGCGGTGGACCTCTGTCTGCGCGACCTTCACCGACGCGACCACAGCGCCCGCCGCGTCGACGAGTGCAGCGGCCGTGTCGTCACAGGAGGATTCGATGCCGAGGACGAGGTTGCGCATGGTCTCTAGAGTCCGAGGAGCTGTTTCACGTCTGCCTCCGGCACGACGCCCACCCGCTCCACGGCGGGCGGCTCGCACCGGCAGTTCACCAGGGTCGAGGGCACCGTGTGCAGCACGCCGCCGTCGATGACCACATCGGGCCGCTCGCCGAGCTGTGCCAGGATCTCCGGCACCGTCTCATGGGTGGGCTCGCCGTGCTTGTTGGCACTGGTCACGAACAACGGCCCTGCCTGCCGGAGGATGTCCAGCATGCGCGCATCGTCCGGGATGCGGATGCCGATCTCCTCCCGCCCGCTGAGCCAGGGCACAGTGGGCGCATCCCGGAAGCCGATGGCGAGCGTCAGCGGCCCCGGAACGTACCTGGACGCGAGCAGCCGCTCGGCGCAAGGATTGATCTCGGCGCCGAGGTCGAGCAGATCATCGGGCGATGCGACCATGATCGGATAGAACCGATCCCGCGGGCGCCCCTTCAGCACCCCCAGCCGCTCGACCGCCGCCGGGAACGCCGGACTCACCGCCAGGCCATAGACCGTGTCCGTCGGAACCAGGATAAGCCCGCCCGCTTGGAGTGCGGCGACGGCCTCTGGGATGTCTGCGCTCATGAAAATCCACTGCCTTCCGGGTCCATGCCCGGCAGAAAAACCTGTTCATTCACAACGCGGACCGTGCTGCTGCCCAGCCGGGGCGCCGACTTTCCCTGGCGCCAGTCCCTCAGCGCAGCAGCTCCGCCGCATCCCGGAGCAGCGCCGAGTCCTCCGTGATGGGCGTCGCCACCTCGGGGAAGGCCCTGGCCTCGCCGGCGCCTGTGGCTGCCCATTGCAGGTAGGTGGCCGCCGTGCCCCTGTCCACGCCGCTGTCGATGACCTCCCTGTTGCGGAGCAGCGTACACAGCGCCGCCCTGTGGTCCCCGGCAATCGCAACACGGTCGAGGTCGGCGACCGTCGCCGGGGCGAGCGCATCGAGCGCTCCGAAGGTCATGAACGACAGCCTGCCCGCCGCGAACACCCCCAGATATGCCTGGCCGTCGGACGCCCGCGCCGTGCACAGCACCGGGCGATCCTGCGCAGCCGCCGCGGCGAAGCCCATGAGCTCGAAGGAGGTCACGGGGTGAACGGGCACGCCCAGGCTGTAGGCCAGGGCATTGGCAAAGGACACACCCGAGCGCACCGAGCCGAGGGCCCCCGGACCGATGTTCACTGCAATACCCTGAAGGTCCCGCAGCGACTGCCCGGACGCGCGCAAGGCCTCCGTCACCATCGCCGCCAGATCCTGCTTGTTGGGGGTCATGGCCGCGGCCCGCGCGCTGTACAGGCACGCACCGACCCGTCCCAGCGCAACTTCGAAGGGGCGTGCCGATGTATCAATGACCAGCAGGAGACTCACCGTCAACACCTCCGCAGTCGGCTCCCCGTTGCACCCCCAGCTCGGCCTCCAGTTGCGTCATTTCGGCGCCCCAGCGCTCACCCGAGCAGTCGAAGCTGAGCAAACGATGCTGCTCGTGCGCATCCGCCAGGTGAAAGGCGATGCGCAGATGGTCATCGAAAAGCCCCGCCACCTTGTCGCCCCACTCGATGGCGACGATGCACTCGGGGAAGTACTCGTCGAGGCCCAGGTCGGTGAACTCGCGGACGCTCTCCACGCGGTAGGCGTCGATGTGCATGACATCGCACCGGTCGGTGCGATAGTTGTGCACCAGCGCATAGGTGGGACTGGTGACGGTGTCCGTTGAGCCGAGCGCCGCGGCCAGCCCCTTGACGAACGCCGTTTTGCCGCAGGCGAGATCGCCTGTCAGCAGCAGGATGTCGCCGGCGCGCAGATGGGCGGCTACGGTGGCGGCGATGCGCTCCGTCTCCGCAACCTCGCGCGACAGCACGGAAAATGGCTCAGACATCGATCACTCAGAATGGGACGCGCGTGCAGATCTCGGGGCAGCAGGTTTCCGGGCTGGGGGCTGGGGGCTGAGGGCTGATGGCTGGGCGCCGCCGCAGGCTGCTGCTCCAAGGTTTGTAAGATTGGCCCGGTCCGGCGCCAGTGCAAGCGTTGGTGCTGTCGCACAGGGTGCGCGCTGCGGGCGCGGATCAGTGGCCGCCAGACCGCCCTTGTCAGAGTGCAACCGGCGACCGGACGGCTTGCAAGTTTTCGCCTTGGACAACACTTGGACAACAGCCAAAATAACCGACGACACGGGAGCAGACATGCCGATTTCCGAAGCCAGAATCCTCGACTGGGTGGAGCGCGGCCGGGTGCCGGACCCGGTGGTGCGTGCCGGCATCCGCCAGCGGCTCAAGAAGATGGTCGACGAGCTGCCCGGTGCCGAGCCGGAAGCCGCCTGGGCGCACAAGCGGGACTTCCTGGCGCTGATGGACGCCGCTCCCGTCGCGGCGGTGCCGGATCGCGCCAACGAGCAGCACTACGAGGTCCCGGCGGCATTCTTCGACATCGTGCTCGGCCCGCGGCGCAAGTACAGCTGCTGCTTCTGGCCTGAGGGCGTGGATGACCTCGACGCCGCCGAAGCGGCCTCGCTCGCGGTCACCGCCGAGCGCGCCGGCATCGCCGCGGGCCAGGACGTGCTGGAGCTCGGCTGCGGCTGGGGCAGTTTCAGCCTCTGGGCCGCCGAGCGCTTCCCGGGCAGCCGCTTCACGGCAGTGTCCAACTCTGCCTCCCAGCGCGAATTCATCGAGGCCGAGGCCGCCCGCCGCGGCATCTCGAATCTGTCCGTGATCACCGCCGACATGAACACCTTCGACACCGATGGTCGCTTCGACCGCATCGTCTCGCTGGAGATGTTCGAGCACATGCGCAACTGGCGCGTGCTGTTCGGGCGGGTCAACGGCTGGCTCAAGCCCGGCGGGCGTTTTTTCATGCACGTGTTCTGCCATCGCGAGCACCCTTATCCTTACGAAGACACCGGGCCCGAGGACTGGATGAGCCACTATTTCTTCGCCGGCGGCATCATGCCGAGCGACGATCTGCCGCTGCACTTTCAGCAGGATCTCAAGCTCGTGGACCGCTGGCGCTGGAACGGCCGCCACTACGAGCGCACCCTGAACGCCTGGCTCGCCAAGCAGGACGCCGCGCGGGAGCGCATCATGCCGATCCTGGCGCAGACCTACGGCGAGGAGCAGGCAGGGCTGTGGTGGATGCGCTGGCGACTCTTCTTCATGGGCTGTGCGGAGTTCTTCGGCTTCCGCGACGGCTCGGAGTGGTACGTGGGGCACTACCTGTTCGAGCGGCCGGCATGAATCGGCCAGCGCCGGCGTTCCCCCAACCGTATCACGAGCGACCCCCGATGACTGCGCTATAGTTGCAGCGCGGTGGCGGTGGCCGTCGCCGCCTGAAGCAATGACGACCTGGGGGAGCCATGCGCGCCGGCCGAGCAGCCCGTACCGCCTTATCAGCCCTGTCGGCGGCAGCCGTCGCGATGGCCGCCGGCTGCGGCGGCAACCGGGCCGAGCGGGACTACGACCTGCTGTTCACGAACGTCGAGCCCATCCAGTACGCACGCATCCTCTGCCGCGGCATTCCGATGCAGGACCAGCACACCTGCATGACCTCGGTGCTCCAGCACTATCACGACACGCGCTGGGACGAGCCGGACCCGAGCGAGGTCACGGGCGGACCCTTCGTCGTCGTCTTCGCCGATGACCTGTACCGCGGTGCCTATGTCTCCAACCCCTTCATTTCCGCCTTCACGGTGAGCAACGGCGCCGACATCTGCCGCGGACGCTACGATGCCTTCGCCGGCGACACCCGGGCGGACTTCCATGTGCGCTGCGACGACGGCAGCCGCGGCCTCGCCAACATCATCCTGGACGTGGACGGCCGCAACGGGGTCGGCCGGCTGGACCTCGACGACGGCCGCCGCGCCCAGATCGTCTTCGGGCATCGCGCTGTCGGCGGCGACTTCCTGTAACTCAGGGTCGTGAGCCTCAGCCTCGTCGTCGCCGCCGGATCAGCTGCAGGACTCCAAAGGACGCCACGGGCGCGACACGCGCCGCAGGACACCCACGATGCTGTTCAATTCCTTTGCATTCCTGTTTGCTTTTCTGCCGCTGACGCTCCTCGGCTTCTTTTGGATAGGCCGACTCGGGCACGAGCCTGCCATTGCCTGGCTGATACTTGCCTCACTGTTCTTTTATGGCTGGTGGAACCCGGTCTATGTCCCGCTGATCATCGCCTCGATGCTGGTCAACTTCGGGATCGGCCGGCGCATTGGCCGCGACCATCAGCACGCGCGCAGGGCCGGCGCCCGAGCGCTGCTCGTGCTCGGCATCACCTTCAATCTAGGTCTGCTCGGTTGGTATAAGTATGCAAACTTCGGGGTCGACACCCTGAACACCGTACTTGGAACCGACCTTCATCTGCAGCAGGTGCTGTTGCCTCTCGCCATCTCCTTTTTTACCTTTCAGCAGATTGCTTACCTGGTGGATGCTTACCAGGGTATCACGCGGGAGTACCGCTTCTCTCACTATCTGCTTTTCGTCACTTTCTTTCCCCAGCTCATTGCCGGTCCTATTGTCCACCATAAGGAGATGCTCCCCCAGTTCCCACGCCGGGAAGCGCTGCAGCCACATGTTGCCAACATCGCTGTCGGCGGCACCATTTTCGTTATGGGTCTTTTCAAGAAGACCGTACTTGCCGATGGCATCGCTGTTTATGCAACGCCCGTGTTCGACCGCGCTGCCGCCGGCGACACACTCACCTTCTTCGAGGCCTGGGGCGGCGCGCTCGCCTACACCTGGCAACTCTACTTCGACTTCTCAGGCTATTCCGACATGGCGATTGGTGCGGCAAGACTGTTTGGTATCCGCCTGCCGCAGAACTTCCACTCCCCCTACAAGGCCACCAGCATTGTCGAGTTCTGGCGCCGCTGGCACATGACCCTGTCACGCTTTCTGCGCGACTATCTTTACATCCCGCTGGGTGGGAACCGGCATGGACCAGTCAAGCGCTATCGCAACCTGTTCCTTACCATGCTGCTGGGTGGACTCTGGCACGGAGCCGGATGGACCTTCGTCATCTGGGGCGCACTGCATGGGCTCTATCTCGTCGTCAATCATGCCTGGCAGCGGCTCTGGGCTGTCATCGCTCCTCGCCCGCTGGTACCCGGAGCGGTCGCACGGCTGCTGGCCTGGTCCATCACCTTCCTCGCGGTGGTGGTCGGCTGGGTCTTCTTTCGTGCGGCGGACATGGATGCAGCGCTGCGCATGCTTGCGGCCATGTGCGGCATGCATGGCGTGGCCCTACCCAACGCCATCGCCGTGAGCCTAGGCGCCCTCTGGCCTGTACTGTCCGCGTGGGGCGTGGGAACCTACCTGGGCGGCGGCACGGACTTCGCGCTCACCTGGGCCTGGGTGCTCGCGCTGGCCCCCATCGCGCTGATGATGCCCAACTCCATGCAGATCATGGCCCGCTTCAAGCCTGTGCTCAAGCTTTATTCCGGCGACGATCGCCATGAACTGCGCCTGCTGCCCATGCATATGCAGTCTCTGCACTGGCGCCCCACAGCGCCTGTCGGCATGGCGACGGGTGTCTGCGCCGCCCTCGCCATCTTGGCCATGAGCCGTGTCTCGGAATTCCTCTATTTCCAGTTCTGAGTGCGCTGCGCACCGGCCCCACGCAGTTTACCCGCGATTCCTCGTCGCGGCTGGGCTGGGCGTTGTTCTGACGCTCGGGCTCAGCTTCGTCTGGAACTGGCTGGTGGACCCGTACGGTATGTTTGGTACGCCGCGCATCAACGGCTTCAACGCGCTCAAGCCCGCCGCCGGCGCACGGATACGCTACGCCAAGCCCTACTATGCAGACCGCCTGCGGGCAACTACCGTCATTGCCGGCAACTCCCGTCCGGAGGCCGGCCTCGATCCGCAGAGCGCCTGCTGGCCGGCGGCACGGGAGCCTGTCTTCAACGCGGCGGTGCCCGGCGCCAGGCTGGCATTGCAGATCGCCTACGCCGAGCATGCAATGGCGACTGGGGAAGTGACGCAGGTCCTCTTGGGACTGGACTTTATGGACTTCCTGGTGGAGCCGAGGGCATCGCCGAAAGCGCCTGCTGCACACCAGTTCTCCCACGTCAATCTCCGGGTGGGCACGAGCGGCATGGACAATCCCGGCTACGCTCGCCGGCGTGCGGCCGAATGGTTCCAGGCCCTGGCTTCGCTCGCGACGCTCTCGGACGCCGTGCAGACGGTGCTGAGACAGGGCGAGGATCATGTCACCACCCGCCGCGCGGACGGCTTCAATCCGGGACGTGACTATGTCGCGATCGTCCGCCGCGAGGGCCAGGCGGTGTTGTTTCGGCAAAAGAACAGGGAGCTGGTCACGCGGCTCCGGCGCCGCGACGATGCCATCTTCCAAGACGGCGTGCAGTGGTCGAGCGTGTTCGACACCCTTGAGCGGTTTCTCGACCGTGCCCGTGCGCAGAACGTCGACGTCACCCTGTTCATCAACCCGTATCACGTCGATTACTTCACCGCGATCAGGGAAACGGACCGCTGGCCGCAACTGGACGCCTGGAAGATGACCCTCTCACGGATCGCCCGCCGCCAACGGGTGCCCCTCTGGGACTTCAACGTCATCAACGCCTAGACGACGGAAGCCCCGCCGGACCCAGGTGACCGCCGCCGTACCGTTCAGGCCTTTTGGGAGCCCGCCCACTATCGTCCAGAGTATGGTGACCTGATGCTGTCGGCAATGCTCGGCGCAAATTGCGAACCCAGCCTGGCGCCGCCGCAGCGGTTGGGCATCAGACTCGACGAGGGCGCCGTGGCGCCGCACCTGCGCTCGCTGCGCAGTAACCTGGATGCTCAGCTCGCCCGCGATAGGGCGGCACTCGCCCGCATTCGCTGCCTTATTGATCGGGCTTCCATGGACGGTATCTGCAGCAGCCTTGGGCTTTAGAGCAACGCCGATTGATCGGCTAGAACGGCACCGGCGGTCCGTCCCATTCCAGACATGACCGGGGTCGCGAGCAGCGCCAGGCGCGCTCTGCGCTGACCCAGGCGCTCACACGGGTGCGCCCCGGTCGCCCGCGCCACAGATTCAGGAGCCCTTTGGCGAAGCCGTAGACGCGAAAGCAGGCGAGGGCCACCCATCTCGCACCCTCGGCGCTGCGCGCATCCAAGGGGATGCTGGTGCAGATGAGCTTGTCGTCGAAGAGCCCGCGATCCTGAAATCGCACGGCCCCGCAGGCAAAGGCCGCCACCACGCTGCCGGCGGGCAGCCGCGGACCGAGCAGCACGGCGTCGAGCAGGTCGCCTTCGAGCCCCACCCGCTCGCGGATGCTGCCGTAGTTGAACGGACAGGGCAGCGGTGAAAGAAAATCGAGCCGCCCGGTGGAGCCCACCTTGCGGAAGCTGCCGCGTGGGATCTCGATGGTGACGGTCACCGGCAGCGCCTCGGGCGGGCGCGAGTCCAGCGATCGGGAGCGGATCGACACGGGCTTGGCTCCCAACCGCTTCAGGGCCCGCCGCCGGCCGGACCCACGCCGTCGGCGGGCTCCGCGCTCAGGATCCAGTCCAGTCGCAGCCGCCGCTCGCCGCCGTCGGCCGCACGCACCAGCAGCCACTCCGCGGCATCGGCGATACGGATGTCGACGGGCAGCGCCACGAGCACGCCGCCGCCGCCCGCATCGCTCAGCGCGATGCGCAGCCGCCGGCGCTTCAGGATCGCGAGCTCCAGCGCCTCGTGCCGGGCGCAGGCGATGGGCACGTACTCACGCATGGGCTCGGCGCCTCAGGGCAGCGCCACCAGATCCAGGTGGCCGATGCGCAGCACCGAGGTGCCGGCGTCCACCCAGGCGAGCCGCGCCGTCAGCCAGGCGTCCAGCCCCGCCGCCGGACCAGCGCCCTCCCCGGCTGCCAGCTCCGCCGCCGCCTGATGCCAACCCGTCAGCAGCGCGCGCTGCATCGGGGCGTCCGTGGGCCCGAGCACCCAGTCGCTCGGTGCCACCTCCACCCGCCAGCCGAGCGCCCGGCAACGCGCTGCGGCATCGTCCGCCGCCCTCGGCCCGAGGGCCGGGCCGAAACCCTTGTCGGTGCGCTGATGACGGTTCACCAGATCGATGACGGCGGCATCCAGCGCATGCGCCGGTGACAGCGAGCAACGGCCGTCATAGCTCAGCGCGAACAACAGGCCGCAGCCCGCGTGCCGGCAGCGCGCCAGCAGCCCTTGCAGCCAGGGACCGGACACCAGGTCCAGCAGCGCCGAGGCGGTCACCAGCCCCGCCGCCGGCAGCGGCAGGTCGGCGAGGGCCGCGTGCAGATCCAGGCGCTGCACGTCCACCTCCGCGCGCCAGCCGGCACCCTCGAGACAGAGCCCATGGGCTCGCGGCGTGCAGCACAGGTCGGTCGTCTCGGCCCAGCGGGCGGTGCGCGCCGGCAGCCGCGCCAGCAGCGCCGCGTCCTGGTCCACACAGCACCAATGCTGGCGCAGGTGTCCGGTGCGGGCCAGCAGGGGCGCCAGATGGCGCAGGTTTGCCCCGGTGCCGCAGCCGAGGTCCAGCACCTCCAGCACAGCATCGGCTGCCGTCGGCAGGGCCCGGAGGTGCTGCACCAGCCGATCCGCCCGGGCCGCGGCATCCGCCGGCGCCCGCAGCGCGAGCCAGTCGTCGCTGAATTTGAGCTCAGGCATCGGCCAAGGCCGCTGCAAAGCGTGCCGCCGCCGCAGGCCAGTCCGGCAGCCGTGCCCGCGCCCGGGCAGCGCCGGCGGCAAGGCGGTGGCGCAGCCCGGCGTCGGTGAGCAGCCGGTGCAGTGCCTCGCGCAGCGGCGCCACATCGCCGGGCGGCACCAGGACCCCGGCATCAGCAGACACAGTGTCCGGGATGGCGCCGCCGGTGGTGCCCAGCACCGGCAGGCCGTGGGCCAGGGCCTCGGCGAAGGCCATGCCGTAGCCCTCGAACAGGCTCGCGAGCACGAAGACATCCGCACTGCGGTAGCAGCCGGCGAGGTCCGCGGCGCCGAGCTCCCCCAGCAGGCGCACCCGCCCGACAAGCCCAAGGGTCTCGATGCGACCTGCCAGCGCCGCCACCGTCTGCGGATCGCGGGTCAGGCTGCCCACGCAGTCGAGTCGCCAGTCGAGCGCGCGGAGCTGCCCCAGGGCCTCCACCAGCAGCTGGTGCCCCTTGCGCGGCGTTACACTGCCGACACAGAGCAGCTGCACCGGGCCGCCGCCGACGGCGCTGCCCGCGGCGGACGGCGCCGGGTCCGTGCCCGGCTCCACCACGCGCACCCGCTCCGGCGGGACCGCATAGTCCGCCAGCAGGCGGGCGGTGTGGGCGCTGGTGACCAGCACGCGGCTGGCATGGCGCAGGGCGCGGGCTTCGCTGGCGTGCAGTCGCTCCGCGGTCGCAGCGTCCAAGCCCGTCTCCAGCGCCAGCGGATGGTGCACCAGCGCCACCAGGCGGAGCCGCGCCGCGTGGCGGGCGGCGAGGTCCGGCATGGCACCGAACGCGAGCCCGTCCACCACCACCAGCGCCCCCTTCGGGAGGCCCGCCAGCAGCACATCCGCGGCCGTGAGCGCCGCTGCCGACGGCTGCGGGAAGCTCGCATCCAGGTTGTGCACGCGGATCAACCGGCCCTGGACGCGCAGCGCTTCGCACATGCGCCTGTCGTACAGCGTACCGCCGGTGACGGCATCCAGACTGCCCGGCAGCAGCAGGTGCAGGGCGTCGGGCTGGCTCTGGGCAGTGGGCCGGTGGGACATTGGGCCGGGCGGGGACATCAGGCGCGGGCGGCCGGCGCGTCAGCCGCCGAGGGCGCCCTCGTAGCTGGCCCAGGCGACATGCGACTCGGCCAGCGTGATACGCATCGCACTGAGCCCGGTGGCGCCCGGCCCCAGGTCGCCGGCGGCGATACGCGCGGCCATGCGCTCGAAGATGGCCCGGGCGAGGTACTCCGTGGTGGTGTTCTGCCCGGCGAAGTCCGGCTCGTCGTCCAGGTTGCGGTAGTTGAGCGCGCCCAACACCTCGCCGAGCACGGCCGCGGCCTTGCCGATATCCACCACCAGGCCGTCGGCGTCCAGCGCCGGGCGCTTCAGCTCGCAATCCACCACATAGGTGGCGCCGTGCAGGCGCTGCGCCGGGCCGAAGATCTCGCCCCGGAAGCTGTGGGCGATCATGATGTGGTCGCGGACGGTCAGGCTGTACATGCGTCACTCCAGACAGAATCAGGCCCTCAGCCTACCGGCAACAGCAGGTCCATGGCGAGCACCAGCAACGCGCGACACCCAAGCGCGCCAGCATGGCATCGGGATGGGGATCGGGATCGGGATCGGCTGCGACAGGGTCACCCAACGCCCCACGGCTCCCGCGTCAGCGCACCGCAGCCCCACCCCAGGCGGACACGGGCCAGGATCACCCGTACCGAATGCGCTGGGTCAGGGTCCCGCCGGGCTGCGCGGCGAGCCGCGCCTGCACCGCGGGCAATTCCCCGAACCCGGCCTCGTCGGTAATCAATGCATCCAGGACCGCGGCCGCGGACTCCGCCAGCAGCGACAGCGCCAGCGCCAGCCGCCGGCTGTGGTCCCAGCGCGGGCGCTGGGCTGCTGCGACGCTGCCCACCTGCGAGGACACCAGCCGCAGCCGGCGCTGATGAAAGGCCTCCCCCAGCGACAGGGTGACCGGCTTGGCGCCGAACCAGCTGAGCTCCAGCACCGTCGCCTCGAAGCCGGCGAGACCGAGCGCCGTGGCGAGGCCCGCCGGGTTGCCGCTCGCATGGATCACCAGGTCCGCATCCGCACTCGCCCCCTGCGGCATCCGGAACGCCGCCCCCAGGGCTTCGGCAATCGCCGCCCGGGCCGGATCGGTGTCGATGAGCTCCACGGCGCAGCCCGGCATACGGGCAGCGAGCCAGGCCACCAGGCAGCCGAGGGTGCCGGCACCGACCACCGCAATGCGGTCGCCGATCCGGGGGGCGGCGTCCCAGAGCCCGTTCAACGCCGTCTCCAGATTGGCGGCGAGCACGGCGCGCCCGGGCGGCAGCGCGGCCGGCAGGGGTGTCACCGCCGCCGCGGGCACCTGGTAGATGTCCTGGTGCGGATACAGGCAGTAGACCAGGCGCCCGTGCAGGTGCGAAGGCCCCGCCACCACCTCGCCGACGCTGATGTAGCCGTACTTCACCGGCGCCGGGAAGTCCCCCGCCTGGAAGGGCGCGCGCATGCGCTGGTATTCGCTCGGCGGCACCTCACCCCGGAGCACCAGGCCCTCGGTGCCGCGGCTGATGCCGGAGAAGCGCGTCACCACCCGGACCCAGTCCGCCGGCAGCGGCGGCAGGTCTTCGCTCTGGATCTCGCCCCGGTTCGGTCCCGTGACCCAGAAGGCCCTTGCCCGTGTCGTCTCCGTCATGGTGCTTAGCTGTGCAGCCGTCGGACGGCGCGTCGGGTGGAGAGGAGAAGCGCATCCACCAGCGGCCGCGACGGCGGATGCGCTCTGCCCGATCTCCGAGCCATCTCCACCCGAGGTGTTTTCTCAACCCCGCATGGCATAGATGTCGCCCGAGTTGGCATGCGCCGGCAGTGCATCCAGCCAGGCCCGCATGCTGGCCGCATCGGTCCAGCCGGCGTGCAGCAGGCGCTGACTCTCGCCGAGCGCGGCGTTGAACCTGGAGGCGCCGAGCCGCCGGCACTCCGCGAGCGCCGCGCGGGCCACGGGCCGCTGGATGGTGGTGAACTCGAAGGAGAAGGCCGTCGGTGCCAGGCTGAGCCCCTTCAGCACCTGATCCTCGTAGCCTTCCACATCGATTTTGATGAAGCGTGGCTCACCGAAACGGGCAATCAGGGCATCGAGGGTGGTGACGGGCACCCGCACCTGGCGCTCCCAATGCTGGCCCTGCCAGGCGCTGTCGACGGCGGCGGCATGGATGAAGTCGCTGGATGCCGTGCTGACGGTGGGATTGTCCAGGTTCAGGTGCAGGTCAATGCTGCCGGGCGCGGCACCGACCGCCGCCTGAACGACGCTCACCCTGCGGTCCCGCGCGTACAGGAGCCGCAGCAGCTGCGCCAGCAGCGGCTGCGGCTCCACCGCCACCACGCGCATGCCGAGCCGGCGGAAGCTCGCCACCCGGTCGCCCACATGGGCGCCGATGTCGAACACCAGGTCGCCGCGTCCGGCGAAGCGCGCATGCATGCGGTCGAGGGCACCGCGGCGGTGCGGCCGGTGATAGATGCCGATGGAGCGCAGCACACCGAGCAGGCCGCGCAAGGCCGCCGGCAGCCGGGGGCGGGCGGCCCCGCTCGGGAAACGGATGGACGGCGGCATGCTCAGTCTGCGGGCTCGACAGCGGCGTCGCCGAGCCGCTTCGGGCTCCGGCGCGGGGGCATGGGCACCGCCGGCAGATGCAGTGCTGCCACCGCGGGCGCGGGTACCGTCTCTTCCGGGATACGCCACAGACCGATATGGGCCAGGAAGCGACCCAGCGCGGGCACCGACGTCAGCACGGCCACCGGCACGGCAATGAGCGCAATGCCGAAGAAGGGCGAGAAGAACAGCGCGCCGGGCGGGCTGAGCCAGGCAAACCAGCCGACACCGACGGCACCGAACAGTGTCTGCGGCCACAGCCGGCGCAGCGCCGCCAGCGGCCGGACCCAGTGTACGGCGCGCCGCTGCGCGCCCCAGACCGCCGCGCGGCCGAAGGCGAGGCCGCCGATGAAGGCCGCATGCCCCACCGCCAGGATGGGCGCCATGACCACGGAGAAGGCCATATCCCCGAGGGCGCCCGCCAGCAGCCGCGGGGCACCGCCGAAGCGCAGGCGCTGGTCGCGCTCCAGTGCCACCTCCAGCAGTGCTGCGACCTTGGGTGCAAAGGCCATCCCCATGCTCAGCAGAAACACCGCGAGGCCGGGCCCTGGATGGAACGTCGGCCCGTTGTCCAAGGCAAGCGGCAGCGCGAACAGCAGCATCAGCAGCACCCAGGCGGTGGAGCCGATGAAGCCGCCGGTGGCGAGCAGCAGATTCATCCGGCTCACCGGATGCAGACCGGGCCAGCGCAGCAGCTTGAAGTACTGCATGTTGCCGTGGCACCAGCGCAGGTCCCGGCGCAGGTACTCGGTGAGCGTCGTCGGCGTCTCCTCCCAGCTGCCGCTCTCCAGCAGCATCACCCGCACCTCGTAGCCGGCCCGGCGCATGAGCGCTGCCTCCACCTGGTCGTGGCTCAGCACCCAGCCGGACAGGGGTCCCCGGCCCGGCAGCGGCGGCAGATGGCAATGCTCGATGAAGGGCCGCAGGCGAATCAGCGCGTTGTGGCCCCAGTAGGGCCCCACGTCCTGCTGCCACCAGGCGTTGCCGGCGGTGAAACCGTTCATCAGCATGCGCATGCCGAACTGCAGCGGCCGCGCGAAGGCGCTGGTGGTGGGCAGCCCCGCCATCAAAGACTGCAGGATGCCCAGCTGCGGGGCCTGCTGCAGGGTGCGCACCATGCGCAGGATGACGTCCGCCTCCATCAGGCTGTCGGCGTCAAGCACCAGCATGAAGTCGTGCCGGTGGCCCCAGCGCTCGCAGAAGTCCCGGATGTTGCCGGCCTTGAAGCCGGGGTTGTCGGCACGCCGCCGGTAGGTGACGGCCATGCGGTCGTGCCAGCGCTCGGCGAGCTCGGCGATGCGCGCCTCCTCTGCGGCAATGACCTCCGGCCAGTGGGAGTCGCTCAGCACATAGACGTGGAAGTGCCCGGCCACGCCGGAAGCCACCAGCCCCTCGATCATCACGTCCAGGTTGCGGCCGACGATGGCCGCGTCCTCGTTGCGCACACAGGCGAGCAGCGCGGTGCTGGTGGTGATGGGGCTGCGGTCCGTGGCCTCCACCAGCGGCGGGCACAGGGCGCGCGCCAGGTCAGGGCTGCTGCGCGCCAGCACCAGACCGATGACCGCGTTCCAGAAGGCGATGGCGTTGAAGGGCACCGTCAATGCGAACAGGGCCGTAATGGCCAAATCCAGGCCGCCGAAGCCGCCGGCGGACAGGGTCCAGATCATGAGCCCAACGGCCACCAGCAGGGTTGCCGAGACCAACAGCAGAAACATTTGGCGACGGCGGCGGACGGGCACACCGACGGCAACAGGGGACACCGGGTCGGCTGCTGCACCGACCGCGGAGGGGGGCTGCGGTCTTCGCATGGGATCAATCCTGCACTCAGATGGGAAACTGCATGGGGCGTCCGTCGCAGCAGCAGCCTGCGGCTCTGCCGGGCGGGCGAGCGCCCGCAGGCCCCGACTCCCGAGCGTTATGAGGAACATCCCTAATATTGCAAGCACAGCATGGTGACGAGCGGTCACCCGGCAGCGACCACTGGACCCGCCGCGCAGCACCGTGTCGCCGCGCGCGTGGCATCTGACCCCGGCCCGGCAGTGCCGGCAGGCGTCAAAACTGACCGGCGGAAATCTCTTCGATGGGGATGAACCGCGCCGGCATGTCCTCGGGCACCCCGTCCACCCACATGCGCCCGGCGCGGTAGTCGCGGCGCACATGGCTGCGCCCGCCGCGCGGGCGGATGATGGTGATGTCGTCGGTCTGCAGGCCGAGGGCGCCAAAGGTTGGGTCCCAGCCGATGACGACGCGCACCGCCTTGGTGACGCGACGACGCTCCACCCAGCTCAGCTCCAGGAGCCCGTCGGCGGTGATGGCCATGTCCACCACGGCGGCGCCGATGTTGCCGCTCAAGCTGCTGGTGCACTCCACGCAGGGCAGCAGGCCCGGCGCCAGCGGACCCCGCCGCCAGCCGCCGTCCGGTCTGCCGAAGACAACGAAAATGCCGCGGGCGCCGCGCGGATAGGCCGGGTCGTCCGGCGCCGCCTGCCGACGCTCCACCAACACGGCCAAATCGTCATAGGGGTCGTCGTCAAGTCGCCCGCTCACCACGCGCACCGGCGTCCACCAGTCGCTCGGCAGCCAGTCGCTCACGCGCGGGGGCAAAATCACCGCATCAGTGGCGGGCGGCTGTGCAACGGCCCCAGGCACCGCGACGATGCAGGCGATGATCAGCGTGACGAGCAGAGCGCCGCCCGCGACCGAAGGGCGCGGGAGACGGCGCGGCGGGGCGCAGCATGGCATGCGCGGCGCCGCGGTCATCGGCCCTGCGGCGTCAATGCGCACGCCCGGCCGCGTTGGCCCCTTCAGCTCTCCGGCGCAGGTGCTCAAGCCGGTGCCTGAGGTCGCCAACGGCCACACCGCGCTCGCTCAGGCGCCGGTGCAGCGCATCCGCCTCGTCCACGATCACCGCGAGCTGCTGCGCGGCGAAGAGCTCGCAGGCCGCGGCAAGCTCGGCCTCGTCCGCGCTGAGCAGGGCAGGCGTCAGATCCTGCGGGCGGATGGGGCTGTCCGGGTGCAGCAGGTCCACCACCAGGGGCTGCTCCAGCAGGCGGAAATGGATCTGCCGGGCGGCGGCCTCGTCGGCGAGCTCCTGCTGCGCGGTGGGGTCGTCGCCCACGTGGCGCAGCAGGGTGCGCATGATGACGTCGATGAGCTTCGCCAGCGCCTGTTTCAGCTCGGACTGGTCCTCGGGTAGGCCGCAGGCCTGCTCGTAGTGGCGCTCCAGGTCTGCCTTCAGCGCCAGCACCGGGTCGCTGCCGGCGTCAGGCGACAGGTCCACCGCGCGCTGCACCAGCTCGCGAAAGGACGCCGTAAAGGCCTCCAGCTCCTCGTGGTCCAGCCGCTGCGCCTCCAGCAACTGCTCCGGTGCCACCTCCTCCGGCGGCCAGGCAAACAGCGGATTCAGGTGCCGGCGGCGCAGATGGCGCTCCCGGCGGCCAGGGTGATGCGTGAAGGGGAGGTCCATGGGGAAGGGCTGAGGGCTGAGGGTTGAGGGCTGAGGGCTGAGGAGAGCGTGACTCGTGGCAACGCAGAGGCCGCGCAGTCAGCTCCCGGCGCCCGGTGCCTGAGTCAGGGCTTCGTACAGCGCCGAATAGTCGGCGTCGCCGTATCCGCTTTCAATGGCCCTGTCGGCCGCCGTGACCACGGCATCGAGCAGCCCGGTGTCGAGTCCCGCCTCGCCCATGACGCCCTGCATCAGCCGCACGTCCTTGAGCAGATGCTTGAGTGGGAAGTTGGCGCCGGCATAGTCGTGCTGGAGGTACTTGTCGAGCTTTTTGTCGAAGGTGGGCGCATAGAGCGCGCTGCCCCGCAGCACGCCCATGAACTGCTCCACGTCCAGCCCGGCCCGGCGAACCAGCCCGAGGCTCAGGGAGAAGGTGGCGGTAAGCCCGGCGATGAGCTGGTTCATGGCGAGCTTGAGCGCCGCCGCCTGGCCGATTACGCCGATGTGGCGCGGCTCATGCGACAGCGCCTCGAAGACGGGCAGGCAGCGCCGGTACAGCACCGCGTCACCGCCCGCCATCACCAGCAGCTTGCCGGCGCGCGCCTCGGGCAGACTGCCGAGGACGGGTGCCTCCAGGTAGGCCGCGCCGGCGTCGGCCACGCGCGCCGCCAGGGCCTGGCTCTCCGTCGGGGCGATGGTGCCCATCTGCACGATGGTGCGCCCGGCGAGGGCGGGCTCGGTGTCCGCAGCGAAGAGCGTCGCCTCGATGGCCGGCGCATCGGCGAGCAGCAGCAGCACGAGGTCAGCGTCCGCCAAGGCCGCGGCGGCGGTGTCCGGCAAGCGGATGCCGACTGTGGCGAGCGGGGCGGCTTTGCCTGCGGTGCGGTTCCAGGCGCTCACCGTGAAGCCCTGCTCCTTGAGCCGGATGGCAATCTCGCTGCCGAGCAGCCCGGTGCCGAGGACGCTGATCTGCATGGGAAACCTGTTCTGGAAGAGCCCGCTCTCTCGCGTCTATTCTACGTGGTGCGGCGCGCGGTAGGGCTCAACCGCTGCCGGACGGCGCGCTGCCCGGGCGGAGCATCGCGATGACGGCCTGCGTGTCCGGCCGCACACCGCGCCAGAGCCGGAAGGACTCAGCGGCCTGCTCCACCAGCATGCCGAGGCCATCCAGACAACGCGCGGCACCCTGGGCCTCGCCCCAGCGGCAGAAAGGCGTGGGCGCATCGCCGTAGACCATGTCGTAGACCCAGCCGCCGGCGGCCAGGAGCCCCTCCGGCAGCGGCGGCACCTCGCCATGGAGGCCGCTCGATGTGGCATTGACGGTGAGGTCGAAGCGGCGCCCCGTGAGCTGATCGAAGCCGCAGCTCTGCACTTCCCCCGCGGCGGTCGCGGCGAGCTCCTGCGCCTTGGCCACGGTGCGGTTGGCAATGGTCAGTGATCCAGGATCGGCCTCCAGCAGCGCCCCCAGCACACCACGGGCCGCCCCGCCGGCGCCGAGCAGCAGCACCCGCTTACCCTCAAAGTCAAACCCCTGGTTGACGGTGAGATCGCGCACCAGCCCGACGCCGTCGGTGTTGTCGCCGCGCAGGCGCCCGTCGTCCAGCACGATGATGGTGTTCACGGCACCCGCCGCTTCGGCGCGCTCGCTGCGATCGGCGAGCAGCGCCCAGGCCTCCTGCTTGAAGGGCACGGTGACATTGAGCCCGCGACCGCCGTCGGCGACGAAGGCGCGCACATCGCCCGGGAAGTCCTCCAGGCTGCCGAGGATGCGCCCGTAGTCCATGCGCTGCCCGGTCTGCCGGGCGAAGGCCGCGTGGATCGCCGGCGACTTGCTGTGGGCGATGGGGTTGCCGATGACGGCGTAGTGATCAGTCATCGTGGTATCGAGTGTCGGCGGGCGAGTTTCGAGGGGCGAGGGGCCGGGTCTTACGGCGAGTCGTCCGCGCGCTGGGCGCCTCGCTCCTCGCCCCTCGCAACGCGAAACTCATTCACCATTCAACCACTCCGCCGCCTGCTTGGCATAGTAAGTCAGGATGCCGTCGGCGCCGGCGCGCTTGCAGCCGGTCAGCGCCTCCAGCACCACCGGGCGCTCGTCCAGCCAGCCGTTCTGGCTCGCGGCCTTGAGCATCGCGTACTCGCCGCTCACATGGTAGACGAAGGTCGGCGCGCCGAAGCGGTCCTTGACCCGCCGCACGATGTCCAGGTAGGGCATGCCGGGCTTGACCATCACCATATCCGCGCCCTCGGCGAGGTCCAGCGCCACCTCGTGCAGGGCCTCGTCGGCGTTGGCCGGGTCCATCTGATAGGTGTACTTGTTGCCGCCGCCCAGGTTGGCGGCCGAGCCCACGGCGTCGCGGAAGGGCCCGTAGAAGCTGGAGGCGTACTTTGCGGAGTAGGCCATGATGCGGGTGTTGACGGCGCCGGCCGCCTCCAGCGCGGCGCGCACCATACCGATGCGCCCGTCCATCATGTCCGACGGCGCGACGATGTCCGCGCCCGCCTCGGCATGGGAGACCGCCTGCTGCACCAGCACCTCCACGGTGGCGTCGTTCATCACATAGCCGGCGGCATCGATGAGCCCGTCCTGGCCGTGGGTGGTGAAAGGGTCCAGCGCCACATCGGTCATGACGCCGAGCCCGGGCACCGCGTCCTTGAGTGCGCGCACCGCCCGCTGTGCGAGGCCATCCGCGTTGTAGGCCTCGCGGGCGTCCTCGGACTTGGCCTGAATCGGCGTCACCGGGAACAGCGCCATGGCCGGCACGCCAAGCTTGGCGACGGTCTGCGCCTCCTCCACCAGCAGGTCGATGCTGAGCCGCTCGATGCCGGGCATGGACGGCACCGGCTCGCGCTGGCCGCTGCCCTCCAGCACGAAGACCGGATAGATGAAGTCGTCAGGCGTCAGCGTCGTCTCGCGCATCAGGCGGCGCGAGAAGTCGTCCCGGCGCATGCGGCGCATGCGCGTGGTGGGGTAGGCGGCGCGTTGGGTGAGAACGTCGGTCATGGTGCCCCCGCGTGGTTCTGGGCTGTGGCGAGCCGCCAACCATAGCGCATCGGACGCCGGAGCCTCCACCCTCGGCGGCGCGCGACGAACTGCGCAGCTACGCCGATAATCCTGACTGTTATATAGGTGATTCCCTTAGACAATCGCGTAATATTCTGACAGACGCTGCGGCGCCTGCACCGCGGCTGCTGAAAATCAGGCAAAGAGCCTCACCATCGCGGGCCACGCCACACACTCCGGATGTTGCCGTCATGCTCTTCAACACCCCCGCCGCCAGTCCTTATGCCTTCGATGTCGACCATGCGCACTTCGAGCAGGAGGTGGTCGCGGCCTCCCGGGAGCAGCCCATCCTCGTGGACTTCTGGGCCGAGTGGTGCGCGCCCTGCCACCAGCTCACACCGCACCTGAACCGCGTCATCGACGAGCTCGACGGCGCCGTGCGCCTGGCCAAGGTGGAAGTGGACGAGGGCGAGAACATGAAGCTCGCGGGCCATTTCCGGCTGCGCGGCTTCCCGACGGTGATCCTGTTCCAGGACGGCAAGGAATGCGGGCGCTTCAGCGGCTCGCGCTCGAGCCATCAGGTGCGCGAGTGGCTGGTGGCGCATCTCGACGCCGGGTGCTGTGGAGGTGCCGCCGCCTGAGGGGCACCGTCGCCGCTCGGGGCTGGTAAGCCGTCAGAACGCCTCGAAGCCTGCGATAGGCACCGGCTGAGCCTGCACCTGATGCCGTCGGCCGCAGAATCCTCCCGACCGCGCGCCCTGCCCTCCCCGGCTTTATGGCTGCTCACGGGCGCGGCGGTCATCCTGCTGATTGCCGCCGCGCTGGAACCGACCCTCCCGTCTCCCCCAGCAGCACCGGCGTCTGCAACCGCAGGCAACGCGACCACAACGGAGATCGATCCCGCCGCCCCCCTTGCGGCGGCGGAGCGGGCGGCGGCCGATGTCGCCCGCGCCGTCACCGCCGCGGGTAACGCTGCCAATCCCGCCGCACTGCGCGCCGTCACCGAGCCACTGCTCCGCCACCTCGACCTGCCGTACATCACATCACTGCTGCTCGGGCGCCACTGGGGCTGCGCCGACCCGGGGCAGCGCCTGGTCCTGCAAGGCACGCTGGTGGAGTATTTCATCGCGCGCCATGCCCCGGCATTGCGGGATCTGCGGGGTTGGCGACTGCGTGCGCTGCCGGACCAGGTCCGGCTGTCACGGGGGACGTACCCGCGGGCGCGCGTGCCCGTGCTCGTTGCCGCCGACGGCCTGCCGGGGCTGCGCATGGAGCTGCACCTGCGCCGACGCGACGGCGTCTGGCGGCTCTACGACGCCTCGCTGTTCGGCGTCGGCCTCATCGGACTCAAGCGGCCGGTGCTGGACCGACTTGCCGCCGGGCATGGGCTCGACGCCCTGGTTGCCCTGCTGCGACAGCCTCAGCCGGAAGCGGCGCCCGCGGGATGACCCACGCGCCAAGGCCCGAGCGGGTCGGCGTGGCGGTGGCCATCGCCGTCGGCGCGGCCGTGGCGCTGTTCATCGCCCGCCATGTCTGGCTGCGCGACACCAAGGTGCTCGCCGATTGGTCCTGGCTGAGCTGGGCAGTCTTCGTCGCGCTGGCCTTCGGCGGCATACCGCGCATCGCGAGCCTGCCCGAGTCGAAGGCCGACGGGCGCAGCCGTCAGGACGCGGCGCGGGCGCATGACGACGAGGCGCTGACCCTGCGCCGCGCACTGGCGGATGCCGCGCCCGGCGACGTCGAGCACCAGCAAGCGCTCGCCGTGTCCCTGAGCCGGCTCGCCGACACCGGCGCGCCGCGGGACGACATCGGAGATCATCTGCTGGACGACGCCCCCCATGGCGCTCGTGTCCTATCGCGAAGAGCTGGCCATTGCCGAGCGACGACACGCGGCACTCCCCGACGACCCGGAAGTCAGCTTCGCGCTGGGTTGGGCGCACGAGCGCGTCGGGCGGGCGCAGCTGCGGCTCGGCCAGCACGCCGCCGCGCTGACCGCCTTCGACAGCGGGCTCGAAACAGCGCAGGCGCTGCTTGCCCGCTGTCCGGACGAGCCCCGGTTCGCGAACCTGGTCGGATACCTGCTGCGCCAGCGGGGCCTGGCGCAATGGCATCTTCAGCGCCTCGGCGCCGCCCGCCGCTCGCTGGCGGCCGGCGCGTCAGGCCGCGGCCATCGGCGCACCGGCGAGCGCGTCCGCGGGCTCAGCCGCTGCTGCGGCACCGTTCAGCGCCGACAACACCGCCCGCAGCGACGCACCCACGGTGTCGCGGTCAATGGCAGCACCGGGCACCTGCCGGCCGTCGATGTCCAGCAGCACATAGGCCGCGGCCTCGGCATCGGTGCCGGCGCCGATGGCGTGCTCCTGGTAGTCGGCGATCTTCACCTCCACCCCGAAGGCCCGCTGCCAGGCATCGGCGAAGGCGGCGATGGCCCCGTCGCCCGTCCCGGCAATGGCCTGCTCAGCGCCATTGGCGACGATGCGCGCCTCGATGCGGTCATGGCCGTTGCGACTCAGCCGGTAGCCGGCGAGCCGCACCGGTGCATCGGCGCCGTCGTGGACGAAGTGCTCCCGGAACAGCGCGTGGATGCGCTCGGCGTCGATGACGCCGCTGCGCTGCTCGCTCTCGCGCTGCACGATGGGCGCCAGCGCCTGCTGCAGCCAGCGCGGCAGATTGAGGCCGTAGTCGCGCTCCAGCACGAAGGCGATGCCGCCCTTGCCGGACTGGCTGTTGACGCGAATCACGGCCTCGTAGCTGCGACCGATGTCCGCCGGGTCGATGGGCAGATAGGCCACCTGCCAGGGCAGGTCGTCGGCGGCGCGCTGGTGGCGCAGAGACTTGCCGATGGCGTCCTGATGGCTGCCGGAGAAGGCGGTGTACACCAGCTCCCCGACCCAGGGGTGGCGCGGACTGCAGGCGATGCCGGTGCAGCGCTCGGTGACCGCGATGATCCGGTCCGGGTCCGAGAGGTCGAGCTTCGGGTCCACGCCCTGGCTGTAGAGGTTCATGGCCACCGTGACCAGGTCCATATTGCCGGTGCGCTCGCCGTTGCCGAGCAGCGTGCCCTCCAGCCGGTCGGCGCCCGCGAGCAGGCCGAGCTCAGCCGCCGCCGCGGCCCCACCCCGGTCGTTGTGCGTGTGCAGGGACACGATGACGGCCTCGCGCCGGTCCAGATGCCGGCAGAACCACTCCACCTGATCGGCAAAGACATTCGGGCTCGCAGACTCCACCGTCGCCGGCAGGTTGACGATGCAGGGGTGCTCGCGCGACGGGCGCCAGACATCCAGGACGGCATTGACCACCTCGACGGCATACTCGGGCTCGGTCTGCGAAAAGCTCTCCGGCGAATACTGGAAGGTCCAGTGGGTGCCCGGGTACTTGGCGGCCTCGCGCTGCACCAGCTCGGCACCGCGCACGGCGATGGCCTTCACGCCTTCGCGGTCGGCGCCGAAGACCCACTCACGCTGCACCGGCGAGGTGCTGTTGTAGACGTGCACGATGGCCTGGTGGACACCGTCCAGCGCCGCGAAGGTGCGCTGGATGAGGTCCTCCCGGGCCTGGGTGAGCACCTGGATGGTGACGTCCTCCGGGATCTGCCGCTCCTCGATGAGCCAGCGCACGAAGTCATGGTCCGGCTGGCTCGCGGACGGGAAGCCCACCTCGATCTCTTTCACGCCGATGTCCACCAGCAGCTGCCACAGCTCGCGCTTCTGCGCGACGCTCATGGGCGCCAGCAGCGCCTGGTTGCCGTCGCGCAGGTCCACGCTGGCCCAGCGGGGCGCGTGCGTGATGGTGCGGTCCGGCCAGCTGCGGTCTGCGAGCTGGACGGCGGGTGCGGGGCGGTACTTGCGGTGGTCGAACATGCTTCGGCCTAAGGGGTTGGAGAATTCGGGGTTGGCGGCTCCGGCCCGCGCCGGGTTGCGGTCGCGGGATTGAAGCCACTGGAGCGGGCCTTTGCCTTGTGGGTCTGGCCCCGTGCCGGCTTGTGGCCGACGATGGATAGTCTGCGCGCACCGGCCGGGCAGATGATTGCGAATATGCCGAATGGATGCGCTTACTTAGCAATACCCTGTCGCCTTCAGCGCTTCATGCGCAATTTGAGCGGCACCCGGAAGATGCGCGGAGTACGAAGTACGGAGTACGAACGTCAGGAGATCGGCCCCAGCCACCAGCCACCAGCCACCAGCCCCGAGGGCTAAGGCCAGATGAGCGCAGCGCATCCGCCGCTTGGCGCGCCATAACGCATTGATCGCTCAGCCAATCCGCGATCGGCCCAAGGGCGTCCAGAGACCAAATCCGATGCCATCGACGAATGCTTGACCAATCTCTGCGCAGTGTCACGCCGCTCCCGGCGCTCTGCGCTCTGCGGACGTTGCCGGCAGCGCGAGCGGACCGGGGCCTTGCTGCCACGCGGCGCGCAGCGCCGCAGGCAGGCGGATCACTGAGCATGCCGCTGAACGCGGGCGGGAACGCCCTGCGCTACACTCGGGCCATCGGCTCACCCTCGCGCTCGCCACCCCATGACCAACCTCTCCATCGACATCCCCGGGGAGCTCGCCGAGCGGCTCACCAGCCTCAGCGCCGAGACCGGCCGCAGCGAGGCGGACATGATCGCCGAGGCCCTGGCCGAGTACCTGGGCGATCTCGAGGACCTCGCCATCGCCAGGCAGCGGCACGCGGCGTTTCTGGCGAGCGGCGAGCGGACCAATTCGCTGGACGGAGTGGAGCGGGAGCTTGGCCTGGACTACTAGATTTGCCGACCGCGCCAAGAAGGAGCCGGCGAAGCTCGATAAGCCCGTCGCCGCAAGCATCGCGGCCTATCTGAGCCGTCACATCGACGAGGCCGCCGACCCCCGCGCCGTGGGCGAAGCCCTGCAAGGCTCAGACCTCGGCAGCTGGTGGAAGTACCGCATCGGCAACTGTCGCGTCATTGCCGAAATCCAGGACCGACAGGTTCGGATGCTGGTGATCCGCGTGGGGTACGGCCTCGATGCCTCACCGCTCCGTCCAAACAGGACTCGGATCAACCGAAGACGGAACCCGACGCCAGGCGGTAGTGCATACGCGCACGCGGTGGCTGACGGCAGACCCGGATTCCGCCTCGCTGCATCCGGGCTACAGGCTGCCACCGGAGAGTTGATCCGGCGCGCCCCACGCAACGGCCGCTCGGTTGCTGTCAATCCAACGCGTCCCACCAATGGCGCACGGTCGTCGCGCAGCCACCCGCGCGGGCATCGAGCCCGTGCAGGTGGCAGCCGACTGGAAGTCGGCGCCCCCGGGCGCCGATGGCATCGGGACATGGGTTTGCAGTCTTGTGGGCATCGGTCTCGCTCTCGCCGACAACCGCCAACTCCTCCACGATGGCCGGAGCCACAGCATGCTCGACACCTACGACAAACGCATCCTCGACATCCTCCAGCAGGACGGCCGCATCAGCAACCAGGACCTGGCCGACCGCATCGGGCTGTCGCCGTCGCCCTGCCTGCGGCGCGTGCGGGCGCTGGAGGAGGCCGGAATCATCGAGGGCTACCGGGCGCTGCTGAGCGCCAAGGCGCTGGGGCTGAACCTCATCGCCTTTCTCAGCATTGCTATGGACCGGCACACGCCGGAGCGCTTCGCCAACTTCGACGCCCAAGTGGCGGCCATGCCGGAGGTGCTGGAGTGCTTCCTGATCACCGGGCGCGATGCGGACTACCAGCTGAAGGTCATCGTGCGCGACATGGACGCCTACCAGGACCTGTTGCTGAACAAGCTCACCCGCATCGAAGGGGTCAGCGGCGTGCACTCCAGCTTCGTGCTGCGGCGGGTGGTGGAGCGGACCACCTTGCCGGTGGGCTGAGGGGTGCCGGCGGGTCACACGGGGGGCTGCTGGAAGGGGCTGTGCGTGGGCCTGCCCAGGTGGCGCATTGCACGCCACATTCCCTGGCATGCGGGACCGGGCAGCGCTTGGGCGTAGGTCGAGGCAGCGACAGCGTCACCTGAGCATCAGCTGGATACGGGCTCGCGGTGTCGGGTTACGCTGCGCTGACCCGACCTACCCTGCTCTGTCCTTGCGGTGTCGGGTTACGCTGCGCTGACCCGACCCACCAATACCGGCCCAGACCTGCCCCGAGCTCGGCGCATCTGTCCGGGGGGCGGCGTTTGTCGCCTGCCCGCAGCCGCGTTCAGCCTGGTTTCAGCTTGCCGCACTAAGCTTTGGGTAAGGCTGCCTGCAACCGCTCGCAGGCAGACACCAGGTGCCGACCCGGCAGGAGCGCAAGCCCATGAAATCCAATCGACAGAACACCGCCATCGCCGCCATGCTCGCCGGCGCCATGAGCCTCAGCGGCGCCGCCTGCGCCGGCCAGCCCACCGCTGCGGGCGGCGACGACCTCGCCGTACAGACCTCCGCGACAAGCCACTTCGAGATCACACGCGTGCGGGTGCAGCAGGACGCGGACGCCATGAGCGTCAGCGGCGACATCGCCAACCAGCTGCCGCTCCGTGGCATGATCCCGGGCCGGGTGGAAGTGCAGGTCATCGGCCCGGACGGCACCATCCTTGCCACGGACAGCACCGACCCTATGAAGCGCAACCGCCAGGCCCGCTCTGCGCATTTCTACATCCGGCTCCCGGTGGCGGCGCCGGCGGGCAGCCGGGTGGAGATCGCCCACAAGATCGGTTAGCGACGGTTCGGAAAACAACCTGAGCACGGTCGGGCGGACCTTGCTCAGGTATTTGGCGAAGCGCATCCGCCGCCTTGGCTTGCGGTGGATGGGCTTCGCTTGTCCGCCCGACGTCCCTTGGCTGGCGCTGGATGCGCTGCGCTTAGCCACTCCACATCGCTGCATCACCAGGTCGCTGATCCGGCATCTGCGCGGGGTCAGCAAAGCGCAGCGTGACCACCGAGCGCGCTGCGCATCCTGTCCACCCCGCGCCACGACCATCCCCCTCAATCCAGCCGCCCGGCGCTCAGCACCGGCACCAGCCACCAATGCAGGCCGGTGCCGGCGAAGGCGCCGGCGAGGTCCGCCAGCAGCCGCTCCGCCACCGGCTGCGGCAGCTCCACCATGAACAGCACCCGCCGGCTGCGCCCAGCCACCTGCTCGGCCAGGGTCATGGAGTGCTCAGAGGAGCCGTGGCCCGCCACCGGCAGGCTGGAGAAGCCCGGCACGTCGTCGCGCTCCAACAGCCACTCCGCCAGCGCGTCCTCCAGCGCCGCGGGCACGATGAGATGCAGCAGGCAATCGGTCATCATCGGTCCTCGGGGTCGGACCCGAGGGCAGCTCCCCGGGGTCGGTATTCCGCGTCGGCCTCAGCCGAAGCGGCGGTACAGAATCGGCAGCAGGATCAGCGTCAGCGCCGTGGATGACACCAGCCCGCCGATGACGACGATGGCGAGCGGGCGCTGGATCTCCGAGCCCGGGCCGGTGGCGAACAGCAGCGGCACCAGGCCGAAGGCGGCGATGCTCGCGGTCATCAGCACCGGCCGCAGGCGACGCTTCGCGCCCTCCACAACGACCTCGCCGATGGGCCGGCCGAGGGCCTGGAGCTGCTTGAACCAGGTCACCATGACCACCCCGTTCAGCACCGCGATGCCGAGCAGGGCGATGAAACCGACGGACGCCGGCACCGACAGGTACTCGCCGGTGATGTAGAGCCCCACCACGCCGCCGATGAGCGCAAAGGGGATGTTAGAGAGCACCAGCAGCGCCTGCCGCACCGAGCCGAAGGTGGAGAAGAGCACCAGAAAGATCAGCCCCAGCGCCACCGGCACCACGAGCGCCAGGCGCGCGGCGGCGCGCTGCTGGTTCTCGAACTCACCGCCCCAGGCCAGCCAGTAGCCGGCGGGCAGGTCCACCTGCTCGGCCACGGCGGCCTTCGCCTCCTCCACGAAGCCCACCAGGTCGCGCCCGTCCACGTTGGCGATGGCCACCGCGAGCCGGTTGCCGAGCTCCCGTGACAGGGCCACCGGGCCCTCGACCCGCTCCATGGTCACCAGGTTGCTGAGCGGCACCGAGCGTCCGTCCGGTGTCGCCACCTGCAGGCCCTTGAAGCGCGCCGGCGAGGTGCGCAGGGCCTCGTCCCCGCGCAGCACCAGGGGCCGGCGCTTGCCCTCGCGGTAGACGGTGCCGACGTCGAGTCCCTCCACCTGCGCTCGCAGCAGCGCCGCAAGCGCATCGGCGTCGATGCCGAGGCGCCCCGCCGCCATGCGGTCCACCACCAGGTTCAGGTACTGGGCGCCCTCGTTGCGCGGGGTATAGACGTCCTGGGCGCCGTCGATGCCCGCGAGCACCCCGACGATCTCCTCGGTGACGCGGTTCAGCTCGGCCTGATCGCCGCCGAAGACCTTGACGGCCAAGTCGCCGCGCACGCCGGTGAGCATTTCCGAGACGCGCATCTCGATGGGCTGGGTGAAGGCGTAGTCGAGCCCCGGGAAGCGCTCCAGCACGGCGCGGATGGCGTCGATCAACTCATCTTTGGTCTCGAACCGCCACTCCTCCCGCGGCGCCAGCACCAGGAAGCTGTCGGTCTGGTTCAGGCCCATGGGGTCGAGCCCCAGCTCGTCGGACCCGGTGCGGGCGATGATGGCGCGCATCTCCGGCACCGCGTCCATGATGGCCCGCTGCACCCGCTGGTCGATGGCGATGGACTCGTCCAGGTTGATGGACGGCAGCTTCTCCAGCTGCACCACCAGATCGCCCTCGTCCATGGTGGGCATGAAGGCCTTGCCGATGCGGGTGTAGAGGGCACCGGTGCCCACGAGCAGCGCCAGGGCGACGATGATCACCAGCCACTGGTTGCGCAGGGACCAGTTCAGCACCGGCGTGTAGAACCGCAGCAGCTGGCGCACCACCCAGGGGTCGCCATGGCCGCCCTTGCCGAGCAGGAAGGACGCGAGTGTCGGGATGACCGTCAGCGACAGCAGCAGTGAGCTGGCGAGCGCAAAGACGATGGTCAGCGCCACCGGCACGAACAGCTTGCCCTCCAGCCCCTGCAGCGTCATGAGCGGCAGGAAGACGATGATGATGATCAGGATACCGGAAGCCACGGGCACCGAGACCTCCCGCGTCGCGCGGAAGATCAGGTGCAGTCGCGGCAGGCGGCGGCGCCCCTGATGGCCTTCTTGGAGCCCCCCGCCGTCTGCCTCGTCGCCGCCGCCGTGGCGCGAGAGCTGGCTCACGATGTTCTCCACCACCACCACGGCCGCGTCCACCAGCATGCCGATGGCGATGGCCAGACCGCCGAGCGACATCAGGTTCGCCGACAACCCGAACTGGCGCATGAGAATGAAGGTGCCGAGCGCCGCCAGCGGCAGGATCAGCGCGACCGTCAGCGCCGCGCGCAGGTCGCCGAGAAATAGCACCAGCAGCACCAGCACCAGCAGCGTGGCCTCAACCAGGGCCTTGCTCACCGTGTGCACCGCCTTGTCCACCAGGTCCCCGCGATCATAGAAGACCTGGATCTCCACGCCCTCCGGCAGCCCGGCCTTGAGCTCCGCGAGCTTGGCCTTGACGGCGTCGACGACCGCGCGGGCATTGGCCCCGCGCAGGCCAAGCACCAGGCCCTCCACGGTCTCGCCGGCGCCGTCGCGGGTGACGGCGCCGTAGCGGGTGAGCGCGGCGCGGCGCACGGCGGCGATGTCGGCCACACGCACGGGCTGCCCCGCGCTGCCGCCGACGACGATGCCGGCGAGGTCGTCCAGCGTGACGATGGCGCCCTCGCTTCGCACCAGCAGCGCTTCCTCGCCCTCGTCCAGCCGCCCGGCGCCGTCGTTGCGGTTGTTGCGCTCGACGGCATCGCGCAGGTCCGCCAGGGACACGCCGAAGGCGGCCATGCGGGCATGATCCGGCACCACCTCGAAGGTGGTCACGAAGCCGCCCAGGGCGTTCACGTCCGCCACGCCGGGCACCGAGCGCAGCGCCGGCCGGATAGTCCAGTCCAGCAGGTCGCGCTTCTCCGCCAGGGTCAGGTCGCCGCCCTCGATGCTGAACATCAGCATCTCGCCGAGGGGCGTGGTCATGGGCGCGATGCCGCCGGTCACACCGTCCGGCAGGTCCGGCCAGACGGCGGCGAGGCGCTCGGAGACCTGCTGACGGGCCCAGTAGATGTCTGTGCCCTCCGCGAAGTCCACGGTGATGTCCGTGAGCGCGTATTTGGCGATGGAGCGCAGCATGGTCTGCCGCGGGATGCCGAGCATTTCCACCTCGATGAGGGCCGTGATACGCGACTCCACCTCCTCCGGCGTCATGCCCGGCGCCTTGACGATCACCTTCACCTGCGTGGTGGAGACGTCCGGAAAGGCGTCGATGGGCGTCTCTTGGAAGGCCCGCCAGCCGGCGCCCGCAAGCAGCAGCACCGCCAGCAGCATCAGCAGGCGCTGGGTGAGCGCGAATTGGATCAGCCGGGCCAGCATCAGCTGCCTTCCCCCGCGAGCCAGGCCGCCTTCAGGGCCACCACGCCGCTCACCGCCACCTGATCAGAAGCCGACAAATCACCCCGCACCACCAGCGTCCGGTCTTCTTCGGCCAGCACCGTCACCGGCACCGCCCGGAAGCCGCCCTGGGCCGCGGCGAACACATAGGCGTCGCCCGCGTCCCGCACCACGGCGGCCCGGGGCAGGCGCCAGCGCCCGGGGCCGTCGGTCTCGCCCATGGCACCGGTGAGAAGCTGGACCTCCGTGAACTGGCCCGGGCGCAGGTCCTCGGTGCCTGCCGTGACCTCGGCGCGCACCAGCACGCCCTGATCCTCGCCGTGCACCATGCGGCCCACGGTGATGATGCGCCCGTCCACACCCAGGGCCGGCAGCCGCACGCCGCCGCCCACCGCGACGCCCGCGAGTGCATCCACCGGCACATGCACCTCCACCCACAGCGGCGACAGCTCGCCGACGCGGTAGAGCGGCGCCGACGCGGCCACGGACTCGCCCGTGTCCGCCATCTGCTCCAGCACCACGCCGCCGATGGGGGTGCGCACCGGCAGGGTGCTGGACAGGCGCCGGCTCTCGGCGAGCGCCGCGATGGCCGCCGGCTCGAGCCCGGCCAGCGTGAGGCGCTGGCGGTGTTGGTCCACCAGGGTGGCCAGCTCCCGGCGTCTGGCCTGCGCCTCGATGACCCGGCGCTCGGCGGTGATGCCCTCGCGGTGCAGCATCTGCTCCCGCGCCAGCTCGCTGTCGGCGAGGCCGAGCCGGGTCAGCGCCTCCAGGTAGTCGCCCTGCACCGCCACCAGCTCGGGGCTTGCGAGCCGCGCCAGCACCTGCCCGGCCTCGACGCGCTCGCCCTCGGCCACCAGCAGGACCTCGATGACACCGGCCTGGGGCGCCGCCACCACCCGCAGCTGGCGGTTGGGTACCGCCACCTTGCCGGGGTAGCGGCGGCTCAGCGCGGTGCCGGCAGGCTCGGGCGCCGCCAGCTCGATGCCGAAGGCGGCCTGCTCGTCGGCGCTCAGGGGGACCAGGTCCGCGGCCGGCCCCGGCAGCGCCACCAGCGCGGACAGCCACGCCAGCGCCGCGAGCAGCGGCCGGCGGGCGTCAGGGATAGGACGGCCTTGTCTTGCTGGGACCATCATTGGGGAAGCACTCCAAGGGCTTGATTGAGTCGGGAGATCGCCCGTCCCTGAGCGAGCTGGCGCAGGGCCAGGTCCAGGCGGGCCTCGCGGGCACGCTCCTGGGCGCGCAGCAGGGCGGTGAGATCGCCCTCGCCCAGGTCGAAGGCGCGCCGGGCGAGCGCCAGGGCCCCCTCGGTGACCTCCACCCGCGCACGGGCGGCGGCGAGCTGCAGCTGCGCGCCGCTGACGGCGGCCCGGGCGGCGGCAATGCCACGCAGCAGCTCCCGGCGGGCCTGCTGAAGCTCGGCGAGCTGATCGGTGACACCCTGCTCCGCCTCGGCCATGGCCGGCGCGGAGGCGCTGCGCACGCCAAAGGGCATACTCACCTCCAGCTGCAGGGCGTCGTCTTCCGGCGCGGAGCGCGCGGCGCGGGCGTGCTTGACGCCCAGGCTCAGCAGCGGAGTACCGCTGCGGTCCGCGCGCACCCGGCCCCGCTCGGCGCGGGCGCGGGCGAGGCCTTGGCGCAGGCTCGCCAGCAGCGGATGGGTGCCCGCAATGGCCGCGGGCAGCTGTGCTGCGCCAGCGGCGTTGTGCGCGTCCGACGGGTCATCGGCGGCGCCGGCGCCGGACAGGGCCGCCGGCGACTCCGCGAGGGGTACCGGCAGCTCCGCCAAGCCGGTGAGGGCCTGATAAGCGGCCATGGCCTCGGTCTGCTCGGCGCGGGCGGCGGCGAGCTCGCTCTGGCGTGCAAGGGTGTCCTGACGGGCCAGCAGCAAGTCGAGCCGTGCCAGCTCGCCGGCGGCCTCGCGCTTGGCCACCGTGGCCTCCAGGGCCTCGGCGGCGGCGAGCGCGGCTTCGGCCTGGCGCAGCCGCCCCTCGGCGAGCGCCGCTTCCCACACCAGCTCCCGCACCACGCCCGCCATTTCCCAGCGCAGGCGCGTGCACAGCGCGTCCGCCGCCGCCCCGGTTGCATCCGCCAGGGCGAAGCGTGCGCTGCGCTGGCCCGGCAGCAGCAGCGGCAGGTCCACCATGGCCTCCACCTCGTAGGCGCCGTCGTCGCCGGTGAACTGATCTGACAGCAGCTTGACCCGCAGCGCCGGGTTGTCGGCAAGCAGACCCCGGGCCTTGGCGCGCACGGCGTCGCCGACGGCCTGCTGGGCGTCCGCGCGCTGGCCCTGCTCAGCGAGCGTCAGCGCGGCATCCACCGCCTCGCCCAGGGTCGCCGCCGTGGCGGCGTGCGAAACGGGCAGGATCAGCAGAGAGAGCAGGCACAGCGTCGACAGCCTCAGGCCGCGTCGCGACCCGGCGATGCCTGCGGACGGCGGCGCGTGAGATCCGCCGCCGCTCGGATGTGGCTGGTGCATGTGCATAGCTGGTCTGTTCCGAGCCGCGAAGCCGGGAGGGACGCGTTGCGCAGTGCGGAATACCGCGACGCTGTGCCGAGATCTGCCCTGGCGCCCTGGTACGCCGACTTCAGTCGGCACACCCGGGGCAGGCGGACTTCAGTCCGCCGGCGGCGAGCGATGGCCTGGCCTCAGTTCTGCAGCCTTGCACTGTCCGCAATGACCCGAGCGTCAGTCCCGGTCCTCGTACAGCAGGCTGCCGTCGTCGATGGCGTAGTAGAGCTCCCACTCCTGGCCCTGGTCGTCGCGGATCTCTACCTCCCAGGCGTCGCGGCCGTGCTTGCGGTCGCGGTCGGTGCCGATGACCTCGCCCGGGCGCTGTGCCAGGGCCTTGTCCACGGCCTGCTGCATGGTGAGCGGAGCGGCGGCGCCGTCGCCGGCGGCGAACAGCGTGCCGGCGCCCACGGCGAGGGCGAGGGCGGCGGCGGTGAGACGGATTGCGGTGTGCATGTCAGTGCTCCTGTGCGGTTGGATCAAGGTGCGTCGGCGGCACGTGGCTGATCGCCCTGGGGCTGCCGCCCGCCGCCGACTTGGTGCACAGACTGCACGACCAATCTGAAACCGAGCTGAACACGGGCGGCGCCCAGTTCGGGATCGGGATCGGGATCGGGATCGGGATCGGGATCGGGATCGGGATCGGGACCATGAACCGCGTGGATCGGGCCGGCGAGAGCCTGACCCGACGCTCGCAGCGTCTGAGCCAACCGGCGTTGTCGGGTTACGCCTTGGCGTGCTGCCCCGACCTCCAACGCAACCGACACAAGCTGACTGCGGGCGCAACCGGCTCAGGCGGACGCCGGCAACGGCAGGTCCACGCGCGCGAGGAAGCCGCCCAGGTCCGCTGAGCGGCCGAGCTGAAGGGTGCCGCCGTAGGACTCGGCGATCTCCCGGGCGATGGCGAGACCCAGGCCGTGGCCGTCCACCTGCTCGTCCAGGCGCTCGCCGCGGCGGGCGATGCGTGCGAGCTCGGCGGCGTCGCAGCCGGGGCCGTCGTCCTCCACCAGCAGCCGCAGGCCGGCACCGCCGTCGGCCGGCGCCAGGGTGCAGCGGACGCGGCTCACAGCCCATTTGCAGGCGTTGTCCAGCAGGGTGCCGAGGATTTCCAGCAGATCCTCGCGGTCAAGGGCAATGGCACCGGGCAACCGGTTGCGGCAGTCGAGGTCCAGGGCCTTGTCGCGGTACATGGCGAGCAGGAGCCGCTTCAGGTCCGGCAGCTCCAGGCCCGGGTCGAACACGGAGCCCGCCCGGGCGCGCCCGGCGATGCGCGCGCGCTTGAGCTCGCGCTCCACCAGGGCCGTGATGCGCTCCACCTCCGCCGCGCAGACCCGCCGCGTGCCGTCGCCGGCGGGCGCGGCGGAGTCGTGGCCCGGTGCGCCGGCTTCAGGCTCCGTGGGCGCCCGCAGCTGCTGGCGCATGAGGCTGAGCGGCCCCTTCAGCGCATGCGCCAGGTTGCCGGCGGCGTTGCGCGAGCGGGTGAGCCGCTGCTCGTAGACCGCGAGCAGGCCGTTCAGCTTGCGCACCAGGGGCAGGATCTCCGCCGGCACATGCTCCGTGAGGCGGCTGGTGGCGCCGCGCTCCAGGGCGTCGATGTCGCGGTACACGGGCGCCAGCCGGCGGAAGGAGCGGCGCAGGATGACGCGCTGCAACAGCAGCATGGCCAGGAGCCCGGCAACCGCCAGCACGCCGAAGAGCTGCTCGTAGCGCCTGAGCGTGCCGAGCACCGGCGACAGATCCTCGGCCACGGCAATGGTGACGGGTCCCTCCCCCATCCGGTAGCCCGCCGCGCGCACCAGCAGCGGCTGCTCCGCCGGCCCGTCGGTATACCAGTTGCGCACCGCGCCGACGGGCACCGGGTCCAGCGCAAGGTCCTGGTCCCACAGCGAGCGCGAGCGCACGGCGCCCGCCGCCGTCAGCACCTTGAAGTAGTGGCCGGAGAAGGGCTGGCGGTAGACGGGCAGCAGGTGGTGGGCGGCACGCTCCAGGTCGCCGATGTGCTCCAGGCGCCCGAGCAGGGCCTGGGTGTCGTGCTCCAGCCGGGAGAGCACATAGGCATCCGTGGTGCGGTGCAGGGCAACATGGCCGAGCCACCAGGCGGCGCCGATGAGGAGCGCCAGGCTGAGCCCGAGCCCCAGGCCGAGGCGGTTCTCCAGCGAATCCCGGGGGGTGAAGGCAAGCCGGCGGCGCAGCGCCGCGAGGCCCTTGCCCGCGGCCGGGGCGCAGCCGGCGGCGTCCCCGGCCGGCGCAGGCGCCGACGCGGGGCGGTCAGGGGTTGGATGGGAAGACATAGCCCTGGCCGCGCTGGGTGCGCAGGTGCTGCTGGCCGAGCTTGGCCCGCAGCCGGCGCACATAGACCTCGATGGTGTTGGCCCCGGGCTCGGCGTGCTGGTCGTAGACGTGCTCCGCGAGCCAGGCCTTGGAGAGCACCTTGTCCGGGTTGCGCATGAAGGCGCGCAGCAGCCGGAACTCAGTGCCCGTGAGGCCGCACTCGCTGCCGTCTGCCAGCAGCACGCATTGGCGGTCCTCGTCCAGCGTCAGCCCGGCGCTGCGCAGCTGCGGGGTCGCCTGGCCGCCGCTGCGGCGGGTCAAGGCCTGCAATCGGGCGAGCAGCTCCTGCACGTGAAAGGGCTTGCCCAGGTAATCATCGGCGCCGGCGCGCAGGCCGTCCACGCGCTCGTGCCAGGCATCCCGGGCGGTGAGGATGAGCACCGGCGTCTGCACATCCGCCGCGCGCCACTCGGCCAGCACTTCGAGCCCGGGCTTACCCGGCAGCCCCAGGTCGAGCACAATCACGTCGTAGGGCTGCTCTGTGCCCAGAAAGGCGCCGTCCACCCCGTCCTTGGCCCAGTCCACGGCATAGCCGGCGTCGGCCAGGTCGCGGCGCAGGCCGCGGGCCAGCTCCGGGTCATCCTCGATCAGCAGCAGACGCATGGCAGACAGGTGTGACGGGCAGGTGCGGCGGGGTCTTCGGGCGCGCTGGGCTGCGACAGCATAGCGGCGGGGTCGGACATGGCGGGGTCGGGCATGGCGGAATGGGCCGCGACGGCTCAGTCGTCATCCGGCTCGACTTCGATCAGCTCACCGGTGGTGGCGTCCAGCTCCACCTCCCAGAGGCGGCCCTGGGAGTCCAGCACCTCCATTTCGTAGACGTGGGCGTCGTGCTCGCGCTCGTAGTGCAGCTCCAGCTCGATGAGGGTGCCGGGCTTGACGGCGCGCACCAGGGGCAAAATCTCTTCCAGCGGCAGGATGACCCCCTGCTGCACCAGCCGGCGGGCGCGGTCGGCGTCCGAGTCCGCCTGCGCCGACGGCAGGCAGCAGCCCGCAACCAGCAAGGCCATGCCGGCGCGAAGGCGATTGCGCATGGGGCAGGGTCTCGGCTCACGGCGGCTGCGGCGATGCGGCATCTCGGTCCTGGGCAGGGGCTCGCGGGGGGGCACTGGGCATAAGATAGCGCGTCCGGCAGATGGCGGCGGCGCTGACCGACTTCGGCACGCCGCGGCGAGTCGCCATGATCCTGGCGCATGCGCTACGCTGCTGAAGGCGGATGCTCGTACCACAGATCCTGCCGACAGGCCCCCAAGCCAGCCGCACGCCCATCGCCACGTACGGAGACAGCAGACCATGACCGACGCCTTTCGAGAGCCCGTCAGCCCGCACGCCCATCGCTGGACCCGGGCCGAGTACGAGCGCATCGTCGAGGTCGGCGGCTTCGGCGCAGAGGCACGCCTGGAGCTGCTGGATGGAGACATCGTCGATATGAGCCCCCAGAAAAGCGCTCATGCCAGTACAGCGGACCTGACAGAGGCTGTGCTGCGGGCCTGTACCTTCCCAAACGCCTATATCCGCACACACAAGCCGCTGGCCATCGACGACATGTCCGAGCCCGAGCCGGACATCGCTGTCGTCCCGGGCGCGCCGCGGGACTACGTGCACGCCCATCCCAGCACCGCGCTGCTGGTCATCGAGGTGGCCGACAGCAGCCCCGGCTACGACCGCGAGCGCAAGGCCCGCGTCTACGCCCGCAACGGCATCGCCGACTATTGGATTCTGAACCTGCGGGATCAGGTGCTGGAGATTCACCGGGCGCCACAGGGGGATGCCTATCGGCGCAGAGACACCCTCGGTCCGGGGCAGCAGACCAGCCCGCTGGCGGCGCCGGATTGCGTCGTGCGGGTGGACGAGCTGCTGCCCTGAGCCCGCGACGACACAAGGCCGGGCGATTATCTGCTGTCGGCGGACTGAAGTCCGCGTGCCCCGGGATGCCGACTGGAGCCGGCGTACCCGCCAGCGCCTCTTGGCGGCCGCGTCGGTGCGCCAGCACCGCATCTCAAGCAGAGCTGCCGGGGCGTAGGATGGGTAGAGCGCAGCGAAACCCGTCATCCGCAATCGCAGTCTCGTTTGGAGTCAGGGACTAGAGCCCCCGCGCCGGGTCCAGCCCCCGCTCCGCCACACTGCGCAGCACCGCCTTCGCGCGGCTCATGGACTCCAGCATCGGGCGCAGCCCCCGTTCCGACCCGTCGGGGCTCGGGAACTCCAGCCACTCGCTCTCGGGCATGGCCTGGAAGCCCATGGTCCAGTCCGGACAGGTGCGTGCTTGGACATGCTCCTCGTAGACCAGGGTCACGTCGCGGTGGCGCTCATCCTTGCTGATCAGCGCGTACAGCTCGCGCACTGCGGCCTCCTCGCCCTCCAGCAGCTGGATGAACCGATCGCCGCTGTAGAGCAGCAGGCCGGTAATGCCGAGCGCTTCGTTCTTGCGGCGGGAGACACTGAGCAGGTCCACCAGGTCCTCGCGCTGCATGTCCCGGGTGGCGTTGCTGAGGTAGCAGAGTTGGAAGATCATCGAGTGCTTCTGGGTTGGTGTGCGTTGTCGCGTCGATTGAACTGCCGAGCCGACGCTGAAGCGGCGCTGCGGGCGCTCGTCGGCCCGGGTTTGCGGGACCGGATGCGACGCGGAGGCTGTCCTTCCACGTCGGGCCGCCGGCAGGCTGGACACTACACAAGGCGATGGCCGCGGACAACGGCCGCAGATGGCGGGCGGGACAACGCACCTCATCCCAGGAGCCTGACACCGGGGGCCTCTCACCGCGGATGTCAGACTGAACGGCGAGCGCCGGTGACGCCGGTCAGCGGCGCCCACCCATGCCGCGGAGACCGGCAAGACCCCGGCGCAGGACGGGTCAGCGCAGCTTAACCCGACACGGTGCTCGCGTAACCCGTTGATTGTCTGGATACGACACCGCTGAACCGACCTACGGCAGCCGTCGTTTCGGAGTGGGATACGAAGACTGGCCCAGTCTCCTCGCGGCGGCCACCGTGATCGACGCCACAGACCTGCCCGGCAAGCCGGGCAGGCCCGAGGGGCGCCGCATCAGTCCGCACCCGGCCGTGCCGCCACGGTCAGAGCCGCTCGAAGATGGCGGCGATGCCCTGGCCGCCGCCGATGCACATGGAGACCAGCCCGTAGCGGCCGCCGGAGCGCGTGAGCTCGTGCAGGGCCTTGACGGTGAGGATGGCGCCGGTGGCGCCGATGGGATGGCCCAGCGAGATGCCGCTGCCGTTGGGGTTGGTGCGGTCCATGGGCAGGTCCAGGTCCTTGATCACCCCCAGTGCCTGGGCCGCGAAGGCTTCGTTCAGCTCGATCAGGTCCATGTCGGCGATGCCCAGACCGGCGCGGTCCAGTACCTTGCGGATCGCCGGCGTCGGGCCGATGCCCATGACCTTCGGGTCCACGCCGGAGTGGGCGTAGGCCACCAGCCGCATGGCCGGTTTCAGACCCTTGGCCTCGGCGGCCTTGCGCTCCATCAGCACCACCGCGGCGGCGGCGTCGTTGATGCCCGAGGCATTGCCGGCGGTGACCGTGCCGTCCTTCTTGAACACCGTGCGCAGCTTGGCCATGCCCTCCACCGTGGCGTCGGCGCGCACGTGCTCGTCGGTGTCGAAGACGGTCACGCCTTTGCGCGTCTTCAGCTCCACGGGCAGGATCTGATCCTTGAAGCGCCCATCGGCAATGGCGGCGGCGGCCCGCTTGTGGCTTTCCACGGCCAGGGCGTCCTGCTCCGCCCGCGTGATGCCCCATTGCTCGGCGATGTTCTCGGCGGTGACGCCCATGTGGCAGGCATCGAAGGGGTCGGACAGGGCGCCGGTCATGGGGTCGATGAGCTTGCCGTCGCCCATGCGCTGACCCCAGCGGGCGCCCGGCACCCAGTAGGCGGAGCGGCTCATGTTCTCCGCACCGCCGGCAACGGCGGAGTCGCAGTCGCCCACCATGATGGCCTGGCTCGCCAGCACGATGGACTGGAGCCCGCTGCCGCACAGACGGTTGACGGTGAAGGCCGGCGTCTCGATGGGCAAACCGCCGTTCAGCACCGCATAGCGGCTGATGTACATGTCACGGACCTCGCCGTGGATGACATTGCCGATGGCGACATGGCCGATCTCCGCCGGCTCCAGCCCGGAGCGGGCCACCGACTCCCGCACCACCGACGCGGCCAGCTCGACGGTCGGCATATCCTTGAGCGAGCCGCCGTAGTCGCCGATGGCCGTGCGCACGCCGCTCAAAACCACCACTTCTCGAATGTCAGACATTGTGATCTCCTCCAAACCCGCTTTGGTTGTCGTTGGGCAGTCAGCCCCGCCGGCGTGAGAGCGCGATGCGGGGACCTGCGGTGAGCCCCCGGTGTGGCCGGCTGTCCAGCGTGCCTTGCTGGGATCGTCTGCGCAATCTGCGTGATTGGGGGATTTCTGTGGCAGGCACGCCGTGCTCGCCAGCCCGTGTAAACAGGCAGCCCGAGCGCCCGCCACGTCAGGTCCGGATCAATGACATGGTTTCTGCGTCAGCAGCGACAGCCTGCCGGGCACGGTGGGCGTTCGGGAGCGCGTGATCCAGGCATGCTGGATTCCGCACTGGCAGCCCCTCGTCGACTGTCTTCCTCAGGGACCCCGCACCGGTAGGACCTGGCCGCGTGCTGCGGTCAACGCCAGGCGAGACCAGGCGAAGATCTCGCGGCTCTTGTTGCGCACGGAGCAGGGTAAGGAATCCTGTCTTGCCTCCCTCGTTGGTGGAGGCTTCCCTGAGAGCAAGAGGCAACGGGTGAACCCAGGCAGCGCTTAAGGTCCGGCGGCCGCTTGGCCACCGTGAGCAGACGCTCGCCTGGGAACCCGGCGAGGCAGTTACCGACCCAGAGGAGGCGTAACGCAACTATCGCAGGACGTGTCCAAGGAAAACCTGGACCGGACCATCACGTTCCGCACCCCCAGCCATCAGCTTCGCTTCATCGAGGTCAAGCGGAAGGGCCGCGCCGCCGGTGCCCAGACCGTCACCATCACCCGCGACGAGATCCTCACCGGCTTCAACAAGCCGGACCACTGGATGCGGGCGCTGGTCGCGCTCGGCTAGGACGGCGCCGAGGCCGAGCCCGTCTATATCCGCCGGCCGTTCGACAGTGAGCCTGGGTGGGGTGGTCAGCAGCATCAACTACAATTGGCAAGACCTCGCCGCGGCCGGCTCGACGCCTTGCTGATGTGCGCCTGCCATGCGGTTGACCTGACTGGGGAGCGACCGTCCTGTCAGTGGAACGCATGCACCCAACGCGAAAAATTCGCGACTCCGCCCTGTTTCGTGCAGAATATCTGCAGATGTCCCCCTAAGATGAGAACAGCGGGCGATTTTCCGCCTCCCTGCGGTCTTACACAGCGACCATCCACGGCAGCGATAGGATGAGGACATCCCATGCTCATCGAATTCAGTGTCACCAATTTCCGCTCGATCAAGGACACGCAGGTCCTCTCGATGGTGGCGTCCAGCAGCAAGGAGCGCTGGGAGGCCAACACCTTTGCTCCCAACTCCCCGAGCACACCCAGGCTCCTTCACTCCGCGATGGTGTTGGGACCCAACGCGTCAGGCAAGAGCAACCTGGTCAAGGCCCTCTACTCCGTGGCCCACCTGGTGGAGCACTCCGCCAGCGGCAAGCAGCGCGGTGACCGCTTGGATCTTCAGCCGTTCCGGCTTGCGGCAAAAGCCGCGCAGGCGCCAAGTGAGTTCGAGATCGTCTTCGAGCAATCCTCGGTCCGCTACCAGTACGGGTTCTCGGCCACCGCAGAGGGCATCCGGGAAGAGTGGCTCATCGCGTTCCCGGAGGGACGCTCCCAGCGCTGGTTCGCGCGCACTGTAGACCCGGCCAGCGAGAAGACTGACTGGTACTTCGGACCCGCGTTCAAGGGGCCGAAGAAGACGTTAAGCGAAGCCACCCGTCCCAATGCCCTGTTCTTATCTACGGCGGTCCAGTTGAACAACCAGCAGCTTCAGCCGGTGTTTGACTGGTTCGTGGACCGACTGCGGGCTGTGCCCGCGGGCAGAGACTTTACAATGCACTTCGATTCCTACACCGCCACGCGTTGCAGGAAGAAAGACGACCGCGCGCGCGTGCTGGAGTTCCTCAAGGCCGCGGACCTGGGTATCGAGGGTCTGTCGGTCGAAGTCGCCAAGTGGACGGCCGAGGACCTACCCGAAGACTTCCCCGATGACCTCGCCAAGCAGCTCGTCGGCAAGGAGCGCCTGGAAGTCTACTCACAGCATCGGGATCTACAATCCGGAGAAGCGATCAATTTCGATTTCGGCGACGAATCCGACGGAACCCGCAACCTCTTCAGCTGGGCTGGCCCCTGGCTCGATGTGCTCGATCACGGGCTGGTGCTGGTCATCGACGAGCTCGACACCAGCCTACATCCCACCCTCGTCCGCTTCCTGGTGAATCTCTTTCACAGCACGGACACCAATCCGTACGGAGCGCAGCTGATCTGTACCACGCACGACGTCACCCAGTTGGAAGGCGAGCTTCGCAGGGATCAGGTTTGGTTCGTCGAGAAGCGGCAGCAACAAACACACCTGTATCCCCTGTCCGATTTTCGCCCGCGCAAGCAGGAGGCGGTCGGGCGGGGCTACCTGCGCGGTCGCTACGGTGCCCTGCCGAGTCCGCAGCCACGGCGCATTCGAGTCGTCAGGCCAGACCCGGAACACCCCCGGCACCCCGAGAAAGAGCCACCTCGCAGTCGTGTCAGCCAGGCCAGAAGGCGCAGGTCCGATGCCAGCGACACCGAGTAGCGACCAGTGGGCTCCGAGGATCTGTTCCGCAGACGCAAGGAACGCAACAAGGCGGCGCTCCGACGCAAGAAGGCCCGTCGCGACCCTTTGGAGGTCGTGCTGATCGTCTGCGAGGATGAAAAGGCCGCACCGAGCTACTTGATCGATCTCCGGGACGACCTCGGCCTCAACCCGAACAACGTGGTCATCACCGGAAACTGCGGTTCCAGCCCGGATTCCGTTGCCCAGGAAGCGATTCGTCGGTTCGAGCAGGAACCAGATTTTGATCGCGTCTACTGCGTCTTCGACCGCGACCAGCACAACGATTACCAGAAAGCGCTCAACCGTATTCGGGAGAAGAAGCTCCGTAAGCGCAACGGACATCAGGCGCTATTCAGAGCCGTCACTTCCATTCCTTGTTTCGAGTACTGGCTGCTGCTGCACTACAGCTTCCACACCGCACCGTTCCATCCAACGCAGTCCCGCTCACCATGTGCGGCGGTCATCGCCAAGCTAAAGAAAGGTCCGCTACACGACTATGAGAAAGGGTTGCGTGGCGTCTACGAACGAACCAAGCCCAAGCTGCAACAGGCCAGCGAGAACGCCGAGAAGGCTGTTAAGGCCGCGCAAGCCGTGGGCACCGACAACCCCACGACGGACTTGCATGAGCTGGTCAAGGATCTGATCGCGCTCGCGGAGAAGAAGACCGAGGGCTAGTAAGATCCCCGAGCAGAGGTCGGCAGAAATATGACCCTATGCTGATCAGTGCCCGAAGAAGCTCATGGAGGTCGCCCTGCCGCTGGACTACATTAATGCCGCGGCGGCGCGGGAGAAGTCCATCCGCCATGGGCACCCGAGCACGCTGCACCTGTGGTGGGCGCGCCGCTCGCTGGCGGCGGCGCGGGCGGTGCCCCAGTCGTGGACATGCGCCTGGGTGTCGCGGGTACCTGGTCGTTTTGGTGGCTGCTTCCGCCCGATTGGCTGCGACGCTCTAGGTACGCCGCATTTCTGTCCTTGGCCGAATCCTGCATCCAAAGCTGCGGCCGGTAAATTTCCGTTAATGGCCGAATGCTGCCCTTCGGGGCTTCGCCCGTCAATGTCCGGATTTGGCCGGTCCCCGCCAGCCGTCCCCTTGCCGCCGAGAGTCCGCTTTCTGTCGCAGAGTTGACGCTGAGCCCGGTCGGCGCAACCGTCGACCAGGGTACGCAGCCTGCCGCTCGCGGCGTCCTCGGTCAACCTCAGCTGCCGGCGATAATGGGGCAGTTCGATAGCCCCCTGTGTCGGTCGACTTGTCGGCATCCGTGAAGGAGCCGCGGTGGGTTTCACGGACAGCGGGCGTTGAGGGGCTCCGGCACGGCGAGCCTGACACAAGGTGGCGCTGTCTCTATCTGATGAAGGGTGGGAGGGCAACGACTCGGTTGCGGATTGCGCGTGCGCGCCGACTGGAAGTCGGCGCCCCCAGGGGCCGTGCGTGCGCGCCGACTGGAAGTCGGCGGCCCCAGGGGGCGCGTTAGGGCCAGATGCCGCGCTGATTGACCACCAGGGCGAGGCGCTCCAGGGCTTCCACCAGGGCGGCGGTGCGCAGGTCGGTGCACCAGGGGCCGGTGCCGTCGGGGCAGTTGGGGGGGAAGGCGCGCCAGCGGTTGACGACGCGGTCGGTGGCGCTGTTGATGCGTGAGCGCAGGCGCCCGTTGATGTCCTCCAGCGGCCAGCTGTGGTGCTCGATGTTCTGCACCCATTCGTAGTAGCTGACGGTGACGCCGCCGGCGTTGGCGAGGATGTCCGGCAGGACGTGAATGCCGCGGGCGCTGAGGATGTCGTCGGCCTCGGGCGTGATGGGGCGGTTGGCGCCCTCAACAACGAGGCGGGCCTGCACCTGGTGCGCGTTGGCGGCGTGGATCTGCCCGCCCAGGGCGGCGGGGATCAGGATGTCGCAGGGGAGTGCCAGCAGGTCGGCGTTGGTGATGCTGCGGGTCTCCGGCAGGCCGACGACGGTACCCGCCTCGGCCTTGTAGGCGGCGACGGCGGCGAGGTCCAGCTTGTCGCCGTTCTCCGCGAGCACGCCGCCGCGGGAGTCGCTGACCGCAATGATGTGGGCGCCGCGCTCGGCGAGCAGGCGCGCGGCGACCCGGCCCACCTCGCCGTAACCCTGGATGGCGACTCTAGCGCCGTCCACACCCGTAAGCTCGGGCACGACGCCCAGCGCGATGGCCCGCTCGGCGGCGAAGACGCAGCCGCGGCCGGTGGCCTCGTCCCGGCCCTCGGAGCCGCCCAGCTCCAGGGGCTTGCCGGTGACCACGGGCAGGTTGTTCTCGCCGGGATGCAGGTTGTCGTAGGTATCGTAGATCCAGGCCATGGTCTGGGCGTCGGTGTACATGTCCGGCGCCGGGATGTCCGTATAGGGGCCGATGTTGTCGCCGAGACCGGCGATGAAGCGCCGGGTGATGCGCCGCTGCTCGCCGCGGCTCAGCTGCTTGGGGTCGCAGGTGACGCCGCCCTTGGCGCCGCCGAAGGGGATGCGCACCAGAGCACACTTCCAGGTCATGAGCGCGGCCAGCGCCGCGACCTCGTCCAGGGACACCTCGGGGTGGAAGCGGATGCCGCCCTTGCCGGGGCCGAGCAGGCTGTTGTGCATGACCCGGTAGCCGACGAAGTTCTGCACCCGGCCGTCGTCCATCTCCACCGGCACATTGACGGTGATGGTGCGCCGCGGCAGGCGCAGAAAATCCACAAGGCCCGGCTCCACGTCATCGAGGTGGCGGCGGGCGCGGGCAAATTGCTCGCGGAGGATGTGGGCGGGGGCGAGCTCGTCGGTGGCGGCGATGGTCGGGTCCGGCGTGGGTGTGGCAATGTCGTTCATCGGCTGGCTGCGGTTGCTGCGCTGCAACTTCAAGCCTAGTGCAAAGCCGTGGAAAATCTGCGACCGGCGCTCGTTTACCGGCGCTGACCGGACCTACGGACTGCGCTGCCCCAACCCTCGCAAGTGAGCTGCGCCGGCCCGGAGGCCGGCACGCCCCGCGCCTCAGGTGCCGCCCCAGGGCACCGGCGGCACCGCCTCCAGGCGCCAGATGTCGTTGTTGTACCCGGCGATGGTGCGGTCGGAGGAGAAGAAGCCGCTGTGGGCGGTGTTGAGGATGCTCATGCGCAGCCAGCGCTCGCGGTCCTGGTAGGTCTCGGCGGCAAGGAGCTGGGCGCGGCGGTAGCTGTCGAAATCCGCCGCCGTGAGCCAGGGGTCGTGCGGGCTGCGGATGCCGTGCACCAGCGGGTCGAAGATGCCCTGCTCGAACTGGCTGAAATGCCCGGATTCGAGCAGCTGCATGACCTCTTCCAGCGCCGGGTCATTGGCGATAATGCCGTTTGGGTCGTAGTGGCCGCGGATGCGCTGCACCTCTTCCGCCGTGTGACCGAACAGGAAGAAGTTGTCGTCGCCCACCTGGTCGCGGATCTCGATGTTGGCGCCGTCGAGGGTGCCGATGGTGACGGCGCCGTTCATCATGAACTTCATGTTGCCGGTGCCGGACGCCTCCTTGCCGGCGGTGGAGATCTGCTCCGAGAGGTCCGTCCCCGGCGCCAGCACCTCCATCACCGACACCCGATAGTCCGGGATGAAGGCCACGCGCAGCCAGTCGCTCACCTCCGGGTCCGCGTTCACCACGCCGGCGACGTTGTTGATGAGCTTGATGATGAGCTTGGCGATCTCGTAGCCCGGGGCCGCCTTGCCGCCGATGAGCACGCAGCGCGGTGCGCCGATGTCGGTGTCGCCGTGCTTGATGCGGTTGTAGAGGTGGATCACATGCAGGACATTCAGGAGCTGGCGCTTGTACTCGTGGATGCGCTTCACCTGCACGTCGAACATGAAGTCCAGCGGGAACTCCACCCGGCAGGTGGCCGCCACCAGACTTGCAAGCCGCGCCTTGTTCTGCCGCTTGATGCCGTCCCAGCGCTCGCGGAAGGCGGCCTCGTCGGCATAGGGCGCGAGCTGGTCCAGGCGCTTCAGATCATGCACCCAGTGCTCGCCGATGGTCTCGTCCAGCAGCTCCCGCAGCCCCGGGTTGCACATGGCGAGCCATCGACGGGGCGTGACCCCATTGGTCTTGTTGTTGAACTTCTCGGGCCAGAGCTCGAACCAGTCCCGGAACAGGCCCTCTTTCAACAGCTGGGAGTGCAGCGCGGCGACGCCGTTGACGGAGAAGCTGCCGACGATGGCGAGGAAGGCCATGCGCACCTGCGGATCGCCGCCCTCCTCGATCAGCGACATGCGCCGCTGGCGATCCATGTCGCCCGGCCAGCGCGCGGCCACCTTGGAGAGGAACCTGGCGTTGATCTCGAAGATGATCTCCAGCACCCGCGGCAGCAGCTGCTGGAACAGCCGCACCGGCCAGCGCTCCAGCGCCTCCGGCAGCAGGGTGTGGTTGGTGTAGGCCATGGTGCGGGTGGTGATGTCCCAGGCCGTATCCCAGTCCAGGTGCTGCTCGTCGATGAGCTGGCGCATCAGCTCCGGCACCGAGACCGCCGGATGCGTGTCATTGAGCTGGAAGCAGTTCTTGTCGGCGAACTCGCTGAAGTCCTTGCCGTGCAGACGGATCCACTCCCGCAGCACATCCTTGATGCTGGCACTGGCCAGGAAAAACTGCTGGCGCAGCCGCAGCTCCTTGCCGTTCTCGCTGGCATCGTTGGGGTAGAGCACCATGGTGATGTGCTCGGCGTTGTTCTTGGCGGCCACGGACTCGGGGTAGCTGCCGGCGTTGAACTCGCCGAGGTCGAACTCATCGGTGGCCGCCGCGGACCACAGCCGCAGGGTGTTGATGGTGTCGTTCTTGTAGCCGGGGATGGGGATGTCGTAGGGCACCGCCAGCACGTCGTGGGTGTCCACCCAGCGCCGGTGCAGGCGCCCGGACTCATCCTTGTACTGCTCGGTGTGGCCGCCGAAGGGGATGCGCTGGGTGTACTCCGGGCGCTCCAGCTCCCAGGGATTGCCGTCGCGCAGCCAGTGGTCCGGCTCCTCCAGCTGGCGGCCGTTCTCGATGAGCTGGCGGAACATGCCGTATTCGTAGCGCAGGCCATAGCCCTTCACCGGCAGCTGCAGGGTCGCGCAGCTGTCCAGGAAGCAGGCCGCGAGCCGCCCGAGGCCGCCGTTGCCGAGGCCCGCGTCCATCTCGGCATCCTCCAGCTCCTCGTAGACGAGGCCGAGCTCGTACAGCGCCTTGTGGGCAGCATCGTCCACGCCGAGGTTGAGCAGGGCGTTACTGAGCGAGCGCCCCATCAGGAATTCCAGCGACAGGTAGTAGGTGCGCTTGCAGTTGGCCTCGTCATGGGCGGCGCGGGTGCGCTTCCAGCGCTCCATGAGCCGGTCCCGCAGCGCAATGGCGAGCGCCTTGTACGGATAGTAGGCGGACTTGCAGTCGCGATCCCGCCCCAGGGTGTGGGCGTAGTAGCGCTTGAAGTCCCGGGCGATACCCTCCTTGTCCATGGGCAGGGGGGCAAGATCGAACAGGGCCTCTTTCGGCGTGCTCTGGCTGAGGTCTCTGAATGGCGACATGAAGGGAGTTCCAGGGATAGGGTCCGTGATCAGGATAAGGCCGGAGACGAGCCGCGGCGGCGGCAACCGCGGGCTGGGCCGCGGGTGCCCCAGCCGGGCTGACAAGCAACTCTCGTGCAGAAAGCGCCGTCGGCTCCCGGCGTTGCCGCCTAAGATAACGCGCCGCAGTCATGGCGCGAAGCCGTTTGTGCGCAAGCGTGCCGGCATTTTTTCTTTGGGGACTGACGCCATGCATGTCACCGCCCGACTTTGGCGCACGAGCGGAGCGCTGCGCCCCGCAGCGGAGCGGGCGTTGTCGCGGGCTCCTATGCGACTGCCGCGCTGAAACGCGCGCCCAGGTGGGTCGGGCCTGATCGTCGCCGCAGGGATGCCGCTCCCACAGGGCCTACGCACTGGCGTGCGGCGCGGCGCTGACCGGGTCCGTCAATCCTGCTCCTCCAATGCCTCCAGCTGCGCGGCCGCGTCGAGCCAGTCGGCCTCGGCCTGCTCCAGCTCGGCGTCCAGGCGCTGCTTGTCGGCGAGGAGCGCCAGCAACCGCGGCTTGGCGTCGTCGGCGTAGAGGCCCGGGTTGGCGAGGTCCTGCTCCAGGCGCTGGCGCTCGCCGGTGAGTCGCTCCACGGCGGCCTCAAGCTGCTGGACGCGCTTCCTGGCGGGCTGCAGCCGGGCGCGCTGCTCGGCCTCGCGCCGGCGCTGGTCCTTGCGGGAGGCCGCGGCGGCGCCGGTCGCGGCAGCGCTCGCCTGGCTCGCTGTCGAAAGGCTGCCGGGCCCCGGGCCGCCGGGACCGCTGCCTGCTTCGGACGCGGGCTGCGCCTGCTCCTTGTTGCGGGCGGCGAGCCAGGCGGGATAGTCGTCGAGACTGCCGGGGAAGGGCTCGGCCCGGCCCGCGTCCACCAGCAGCAGGGTGTCGCAGGTGACCCGCAGCAGGTGGCGGTCGTGGGAGACCAGCACCAGCGCGCCGTCGAAGCCGAGCAGGGCCTCGCTCAGCGCCAGGCGCATGTCGAGGTCCAGATGATTGGTGGGCTCGTCCAGCAGGAGCAGATTGGGCCGCTGCCAGACGATCAGCGCCAGCGCGAGCCTGGCCTTTTCGCCACCGGAGAAGGGGGCGACCGGCTCGGTGGCTCTGTCCCCATGGAAGCCGAAGCCGCCGAGGAAGTCGCGCAGCTGCTGCTCGGTGGCGGGCTTGCCGCCCGCATGCGCGGCGGCGGTCAGCCGCTCCAGGTGCCTGAGCGCCGAGGCGTCCGGGTCCAGCTGGTCCACCTGATGCTGCGCGAAGTAGCCGATGGCAAGCCCCTGCCCCGCCTCGCGCTGCCCGGACCAGGGCTCGATTAGACCCGCCAGCAGCTTGATGAGCGTGGACTTGCCGGCGCCGTTGGGGCCGAGCAATGCAATGCGGTCATCCGGGCGCAGGCTCATGCCGATGCCGTCCAGCACCCTGGTTTCGCCATACCCTGCGCGGATGTCTTCCAGGCGCAGCAGCGGGTCCGGCTTGGCCAGGGGCGCCCGGAAGCTGAACCGAAACGGCGAGTCCACATGCGCCGGCGCGATGAGCTCCATGCGCTCCAGGGCCTTGAGCCGGCTCTGCGCCTGCCGCGCCTTGGTGGCCTTGGCGCGAAAGCGGTCCACGAAGGCGCGCATGTGCGCGACCTCGCGCTGCTGGCGCTCGTGCGCCGCCTGCTGCTGGGCCAGGTGCTCGGCGCGCTGGCGCTCGAAGGCCGAATAGCCGCCGGCGTAGACCTTGAGCCCCTGGCGCTCCATGTGGCAGATGCGCTCCACCACGGCATCCAGAAAATCGCGGTCGTGGGAGATGAGCAGCAGCGTGCCGGGGTAGGCCTTGAGCCAGCCCTCCAGCCAGATGACGGCATCCAGGTCCAGGTGGTTGGTGGGCTCGTCCAGCAGCAGCAGGTCCGAGCGGCACATAAGCGCCTGCGCCAGCGCGAGCCGCATGCGCCAGCCACCGGAGTAGCTGGAGACGGGCCGGCGCTCGTCGCCCACCGCAAAGCCGAGCCCGTGCAGCAGCCGGGCGGCGCGGGACTCTGCCGTGTAGCCGCCGATGGCCTCGAGCTGGCCGTGCAGGGCCGCCTGCTGCACGCCGTCGCCGGCGGCTTCCGCCGCGGCGAGGCGGCGCTCGACCTCGCGCAGCTCCGTGTCGCCGTCCATCACCAGCTCGATGGCCGGGCGCTCCCCGCCCGGCGTCTGCTGAGCGACGTGGGCGATGGTCCAGTCCGGCGGCACGGACACGGCACCCGCGTCCGGCTGCAGCTCCCCGCGCAGCAGCGCAAACAGGCTCGACTTGCCGCAGCCATTGGCGCCGGTGAGGCCGAGCTTCTGCCCCGGATGCACCCGCAGGTCGGCGCCTTGCAGCAGCAGCTTGGGGCCGCGGCGCAGCGTGATGCCGGTGAGCTCCAGCATGCTCAGGCGCCGCCGCCCGCGGACTGCGCGGCGCCGCCCCGGTCGAGCCGGCGGTAGCCGATGGCCTCGCCCAAGTGGGCGACGTTGATGGCCTTGCTGTCGGCGAGGTCCGCAATGGTCCGCGCCACTTTGAGGATGCGGTGATAGGCGCGGCCGGAGAGCGACAGCCGCCGCATGGCCTGGGTCACCAGCTGACGGCCCTGCTCGTCCAGGGTGCAGTGCTGCGCCAGGGCGCCGGCTTCCAGCACCGCATTGGTGCAGCCGGCGCGTGTCAGCTGCCGGGCCCGGGCCTGCTCCACGCGGGCGCGCACCGCGGCGCTGGTCTCGGCGTCCGGCGCGGCGCCCGTGGCGCCGGCGGTGAGGCGCTCCGCCGGCAGCCGCGGCACTTCCAGCTGCAGGTCGATGCGGTCCAGCAGAGGTCCGGAGATGCGCGCCCGATAGCGGGCAACCTGCTCCGCGGTGCAGCGGCAGCGGCCCTGGGGATCGCCCAGATAGCCGCAGGGGCAGGGGTTCATGGCCGCCACCAGCTGGAAGCGCGCCGGGAACTCCGCATGCCGGGCGGCGCGGGAGATGTGGATGCGCCCGGACTCCAGCGGCTCGCGCAGCACCTCCAGCACGCGCCGGTCGAACTCCGGCAGCTCGTCCAGGAACAGCACACCCATGTGCGCGAGCGAGATCTCACCCGGCCGTGGCGTGCCGCCGCCGCCCACCAGCGCCACGCCGGAGGCGGTGTGGTGCGGGGCGCGGAAGGGCCGCTCGCGCCACCGGGCGGGGTCCACTTCCGCCTGACCGCTGACGGAGCGGATCGCCGCCACCTCCAGCGCTTCGGCGTCGTCCAGCGTCGGCAGGATGCCCGGCAGGCGGTTCGCGAGCATGGACTTGCCGGTGCCGGGCGGGCCGATGAAGAGCAGGCTGTGGCCGCCGGCGGCGGCGATCTCCAGCGCCCGCTTGGCCTGCTCCTGGCCCTGCACGTCAGCCAGGTCCGGATAGGTCGGCCGCGGCACGCCCCCGATCGGTGCCGCATGCGGTGTGATGACGGCATCCCCGTTCAGGTGCGCGCAGACCTCCAGCAGGTGCTCGGCGGGCAGGATCTGCAGCCCCTCCACCAGCGCCGCCTCGTCGGCATTGGCCCGCGGCAGCACCAGCGCGCGGCCGGCGTCCCGGGCGGCGAGCGCCGCCGGCAGCACCGCGGAGACGGGCCGCAGCGCGCCCGTCAGCGCCAGCTCGCCGAGCAGCTCCAGCCGCGGCAGCTGCTCGGTGCGCACCTGGCCTGAGGCGCCGATGATGCCCACCGCGATGGGCAGGTCGAAGCGCCCGCCCTCCTTCGGCAGGTCCGCGGGGGCGAGGTTGATGGTGACCCGCCCGGCGGGGAAGTCGAAGCGGCCGTTCAGGATGGCCCCGCGCACCCGGTCCCGGCTCTCCTTCACGGCCATCTCCGGCAGGCCGACGATGGACATGGCCGGCAGCCCGCCCCCCGAGTGCACCTCGACGAAGACCTCAGGGGCGCGGATGCCCTCGCGGGCGCGGCTGTGCAGGACGCAGAGGCCCATGGTTGAGGCTGTCCGTTTCGGCTTGAGTGGTGGTCGCGCCGCGGCGCGCTGGGGCTGCGGTGAGGCGCGGGATCAAGGCCTGAGCGCTGAGGGCGGAGGACGCGGGCTGGGGACTGTGGCGTCGTCGCCGACCCTGCCGCCTGGCTTCCGATCAGGCCGACGGCGGCTCCTGCGCGGCGTCGGCTGCGCTCGATTGCGTCTGCTGCGAGCCCGTCGGGGCCGCGGTCGCCTCCAGCTCTGCCACGCGCGTGGCCAGTGCGTCGAGCTTGGCGCGGGTGCGCGCCAGCACGGCGGCCTGGACGTCGAATTCCTCCCGGGTCACCAGGTCCAGCCGGCCGAGCCCCGTCTCCAGTGTGGAGCGGAAGCCGCGGCTTAGGTCTTCGCGCAACACCTTGAGGCCCTCCGGCATGCCGTCGGCGAGGCGGCGGGCGAGGTCGTCGAGCTGTTTCGGGTCCAACATGAGGCATCCTCCGGGGGGCTGTGATGGCGGTCGGAAGGGATTATAGGGCTTCAGATTCCAGCGCGTCCCACCGGCGCGACGCCCGATTATCGTGCGCGATTTCGGGTCTTGCGCGGCCGCTTTGCACTACCATGGTGCAGCCCAAATGTTGCACTGCCACCACAAAATGCCTCAAACCGTGTTTTTTTAGGCACATTGCGATTCTGGCACAGCGAGTGCTTCTACTCACCGCGGAATCCGCCCACGCGGCGAATGACAAAAGGGGCCGACGACAGTCCGATGCCCCGCACGCACCCCATAGAGGTAGACAGCATGACAACTTTAATGATTCGCAATGCCGCCGCTGGCACCCTGGCCGTCGTGTCGCTGGCGTCCATGAGCACGGCCCTGGCGCAGGACCCCTGGTCCTTCAGCGCCAACATCGGGGCGGTGTCCAACTACATGTGGCGCGGCGTCACCCAGACCGGCGACCAGGCCGCCGTCCAGGGCGGGCTCGACGTAGCCCACGAGAGCGGCTTCTACGCCGGCACCTGGGCGTCCAACATCGATTGGGACGAGGGCAGCTCCGAGGAGGTCATGGGCATCGTGCCTGTGGACCCCGACACCGGCATGCCGATGACGGATGCAGACGGTAACTACATCGTGCAGGGCACCACCGCCGGCGCCGACGACGACTCCCCCAACTACGAGCTCGACTTCTACGCCGGCTACGGGTTTGCGGTGAACGACGACCTGAGCTTCGACTTCAGCACCATCTACTACGCCTACCCGGACGGCCGCGATGCAGACTTCTGGGAGATCGGTGCGAGCGGCACCTACAGGTGGTTTACCGCGGGTCTGGCCTACACCGCCTGGGGCGAGGCAGACGACGACGGGCCGTTCTCCGAAGGCGACCTGTACTACTACGGTTCCGTGGACGTCCCGCTGCCCTACGACTTCGGTCTCAGCCTGTTCGGAGGCTATTACGACTTCGATACGAAGGACATCGGCGGGGTTGACTACGGCCATGGCGGCGTCTCCATCAGCAAGGAGGCCGGTGACTTCGGCACCTTCAGCTTCAACTACGAGCAGGTGGGCCGTGACACTTACGACGACGACCCCAAATTCTGGGTCGGCTGGCTGAAGGAATTCTGAGGCCGCCGCGCACCCGATCCTGTCACCCCCCGTGCGCCGGACCAACACGCGTCCGGCGCTTCCCCGTTCAAGGAGCGCAATCCATGAAGCTGATTTCAGCCATCATCAAGCCGTTCAAGCTGGACGACGTCCGCGAGGCGCTCGGCGACATCGGTGTTTCCGGCATCACCGTCATCGATGTCAAGGGCTTTGGCCGCCAAAAGGGCCACACCGAGCTGTACCGCGGCGCCGAGTACGTTGTCGATTTCCTGCCCAAGTCCAAGATCGAGATCGCGGTGGACGACTCCCTGGTGGACCAGGTGATCGAGGCCATCACCGGCGCCGCGCAGACCGGCAAGATCGGTGACGGCAAGATCTTCGTCTCGAACCTCGAGCAAGTCATCCGCATCCGTACCGGCGAGACCGGTCCGGACGCGCTCTGAGCGACCCGACGGAGGCACCGAATCCGATGGAAGAGCCAAGCATTCAACTCGCATACGCACTCGACACCTTCTACTTTCTGATGTCCGGCGCCCTGGTCATGTGGATGGCCGCCGGGTTTGCCATGCTCGAGGCCGGCCTGGTCCGCGCCAAGAACACCGCCGAAATCCTCACCAAAAACGTCGCCCTGTTCGCCATCTCCTGCATCATGTACATGCTGATCGGCTACGGGATCATGTATCCCGCCGGCGGCAACGGCGTGATCCCGGAGATCTCCTGGTCGTTCATGTTCATGGATGCCAGCGCCGATAACGCCGTGGACGCTGTCCTCGCGAGCGACGGTGACATCTACTACGCCGGTCTCTCGGACTTCTTCTTCCAGGTGGTGTTCGTGGCCACCGCCATGTCCATCGTCTCCGGCGCCGTGGCCGAGCGCATGAAGCTCTGGGCCTTCCTGCTCTTCGCCGTGGTCATGACCGGCTTCATCTACCCGGTCCAGGGCTACTGGAAGTGGGGCGGCGGCTTCCTGGACGGCCTCAACTTCCAGGACTTCGCCGGCTCCGGCGTGGTGCATCTTGCGGGTGCATCGGCGGCCCTGGCCGGCGTCATCCTGCTCGGCGCGCGCAAAGGCAAGTACGGCAAGGACGGCAGCATCAACGCCATCCCCGGTGCCAACCTGCCGCTCGCGACCCTCGGTACCTTCATCCTCTGGCTCGGCTGGTTCGGCTTCAACGGCGGCTCGCAGCTGGTGGTGTCGAACATCAGCGACGCCAACGCCGTCGCCGGCATCTTCGTCAACACCAACATGTCGGCCTCCGGCGGTCTGGTGTTCGCGCTCATCACCGCCCGCCTGCTGTTCGGCAAGGCCGACCTGACCATGGCCCTGAACGGCGCCCTCGCCGGCCTTGTGGCCATCACCGCCGAGCCGCTCACTCCGACCCCGCTGGCGGCGACGCTCATCGGCGGCGTCGGCGGCGTCATTGTGGTCTTCGCCATCGTCACCCTGGACAAGCTGCGCATCGACGACCCGGTGGGCGCCATCTCGGTGCACGGCGTGGTCGGCATGTGGGGCCTGATGGCCGTGCCCATCACCAACGCCGACGCCGGCTTCGGTGCCCAGGCCATCGGTCTCGTCACGATCCTCGCCTGGGTCTTCATCACCTCCTTCATCGTCTGGCTGCTCATCAAGCTGATCATGGGCATCCGCGTCAGCGAGGAAGAGGAGTACGAAGGCGTGGACGTCGGCGAATGCGGCCTTGAGGCCTACCCCGAGTTCATGGGCGCACGCGGCAGTACCTGACGCTGTTGCCCACGGACGACCGCGCAGGGATGCGCGATCATGCTTGCACGCGGGGCCTTCGGGCCCCGTTTTGCGTTGTCAGCGCGTCCCGGCCGGCACGGGAACCGCCGATCAATCGGCGTAACCGCGGGGCCCGACCCAGGTCGATGACCGCCGGCGGCTTCCGGTTGACGATGTCGATGCAGGTGTTGGTGTCGGGCAGATACCGCACTCGCCCAGCTCCTCTCGCGCGGCCTGCTCAGGCTGCGCGCGCTCCAGGACGAATCCCTCCTTGAGCTCGTCCAAGCCCCCCTTCCATCAGTTGCCAAGGGTTGTCGACCGGCGGCAGTAGAACCGCCGAGCCGAGGCGCTTGAGAGCGACCTCCTTACCCCCGAATCGATACGCTTTGGGGAGGCGCACGGCTTGGCGACGCCCGGATTGGAAGATCTTTGCAGTGTCCACTGTCACACTCTGTGTGCTGGAAATACTACGGTAGATATCATACTGACCAACCTCAAGCGCGAATCGGGGCCGCCACCCTCGCCGGCCACACGGTCCTGCAGGGCCAGGGATTCGGCATCGCGTGTCCCAAGTACCGTCGCGACCGCTCGCGTGCGTATTTCTCCGCTGCCTATGCGGCAGTGAACGGACTGGTGCGAATGTAGTCCAGCACGAACATTTTCTGAGCTGCCTATGCGGCAGTGAACGATCTGGCGCGGCTCACCGGCGAGGGCGAACATTTCTGACCTGCCTATGCGGCAGTGAACGGATACATGTCCGAGGAGCAGGAGTGGCGCGCTTTCTGAGCTGCCTATGCGGCAGTGAACTGGGCGGTGGAGGAAATCGAGCGCCTGATGGATTTCTGAGCTGCCTATGCGGCAGTGAACGCCAGGGTGAGGGTGGCGCCGGTGGGCGGGATTTTCTGAGCTGCCTATGCGGCAGTGAACGCGCCCGAGGACGGCACGCCCTACGCTCGGCATTACTGAGCTGCCTATGCGGCAGTGAACAGGGCGCCGATCCAGCCCAGCACCAGGGTGAGTTTCTGAGCTGCCTATGCGGCAGTGAACCGGAAGCAGGTGCGGGCCTGGGGCAACCTCAATTTCTGAGCTGCCTATCCGGCAGTGAACACGAGACACGCGCGCATGTACTCTGGCGTGTATTTCTGAGCTGCCTATGCGGCAGTGAACGGCAGCGGGGCAAGCGCCGGCGGCCTAAGCATTTTCTGAGCTGCCTATGCGGCAGTGAACGGCAGATCAGCCGCCAGCACGGGCCGACGTTGTTTCTGAGCTGCCTATGCGGCAGTGAACGTCCAGGTGTTTGGCGGTCGGGCTCATTGGTTTTTCTGAGCTGCCTATGCGGCAGTGAACTCCCCGCCGGCGGGGCGATAGCGCACCGTGACTTTCTGAGCTGCCTATGCGGCAGTGAACGACGTTGGGCGAGCCGCCGTACTACCACCTGTTTTCTGAGCTGCCTATGCGGCAGTGAACGGCGACTACACCCCGACTGTCGTGCTCGATGATTTCTGAGCTGCCTATGCGGCAGTGAACCAGAGCGCGACACCGGTGGACCTGCTCGGCCTTTTCTGAGCTGCCTATGCGGCAGTGAACCTGTGGACCGGGGCATCGGCGACCACGACGCTTTTCTGAGCTGCCTATGCGGCAGTGAACAGCACGCCGTCGCCGCTGTCGGTGTACGTCGTTTTCTGAGCTGCCTATGCGGCAGTGAACGGCTCCATCGCCTCGACCGCCGCGCGCAGCTTTTTCTGAGCTGCCTATGCGGCAGTGAACTCGACGCTGATTCCGGACTCCGGCGCGGATTTTTTCTGAGCTGCCTATGCGGCAGTGAACGCGGCGAAGCGGCCCATCTGGCCCACGGCATATTTCTGAGCTGCCTATGCGGCAGTGAACGCCGTAGCCGCCGCTGCCGATGCCGGAGCCCTTTTCTGAGCTGCCTATGCGGCAGTGAACGTCCAGCGCGTGCGCGCTGGCGTAGTCGATCATTTCTGAGCTGCCTATGCGGCAGTGAACAGGTGTCGATACCAGCTAGCGCGGCTCACCATTTTCTGAGCTGCCTATGCGGCAGTGAACCGCGAGCCCTCGAGGCTGTACGCCTGGGCGAGTTTCTGAGCTGCCTATGCGGCAGTGAACCGTCCCCGCCAGCGGCCCCCTGAGCGCCCTCATTTCTGAGCTGCCTATGCGGCAGTGAACATACGTCGGCGACCTCGTCGTGCGATTGCACATTTTCTGAGCTGCCTATGCGGCAGTGAACAAGCCTTGGTTTTCGGTGCAGTACAGGATCATTTTCTGAGCTGCCTATGCGGCAGTGAACCTGCGGCGAGCCCATCGAGCCGCCTGTGGCCTTTTCTGAGCTGCCTATGCGGCAGTGAACGCGAGGTCTTCACCTGGTCACAGGGATTCGTGTTTCTGAGCTGCCTATGCGGCAGTGAACTGCGTCGCACGGATGGCGGCGTATCTCGCGCATTTCTGAGCTGCCTATGCGGCAGTGAACGCGGACGCCTACGAGGCCGCCCTGGACCGGCATTTCTGAGCTGCCTATGCGGCAGTGAACTCGCCCCGGGTGGATTCCCGGGGCAACCAAAATTTCTGAGCTGCCTATGCGGCAGTGAACGTAACGGGTGCCGCGGATGCGGACAGGGTCGTGTTTCTGAGCTGCCTATGCGGCAGTGAACACCGGCGGTGAAGCCGCGCGCGGTCGCCGGCGTTTCTGAGCTGCCTATGCGGCAGTGAACTACAGATACGAGAGAGAGCGACGAGGACAGGATTTCTGAGCTGCCTATGCGGCAGTGAACGGTCAGCTCGGGGGTGTCGTCGGGCATCTCTTTTTCTGAGCTGCCTATGCGGCAGTGAACCCAGTCGTCGCCAATCTCGATGGCTTCCACTTTTTCTGAGCTGCCTATGCGGCAGTGAACCGAGCAAGAGCTTGGCGCCGTGCGAATCGATATTTCTGAGCTGCCTATGCGGCAGTGAACGAAGAACGCGCAGGCGATCACGGTGGCCTGCGTTTCTGAGCGGCCTATGCGGCAGTGAACGATGACACGCTGCGTAACGGCCTGTATTGCACTTTCTGAGCTGCCTATGCGGCAGTGAACGCTTCGTAGAGCGGCATTTATCGGGCCTCAAATTTCTGAGCTGCCTATGCGGCAGTGAACGCTACCGAGAACTACCCGGCGGCAATGGCCGATTTCTGAGCTGCCTATGCGGCAGTGAACAGCCCGCTGCCGATGGCCTCACGGACGTCGGTTTTCTGAGCTGCCTATGCGGCAGTGAACGCTCGCCTGTGCGCATCGAGGGCGGCCCGGACTTTCTGAGCTGCCTATGCGGCAGTGAACATCACGCTGTCCGACCCGGGCGGCAACGACCATTTCTGAGCTGCCTATGCGGCAGTGAACGGCACGGTTGGCGCGCTCCTGGCGCTCGCGCATTTCTGAGCTGCCTATGCGGCAGTGAACTTCGGCTTGCATGCGGGCCGCGCGGTCTGCTCTTTCTGAGCTGCCTATGCGGCAGTGAACTGTGTCGCGTGCGGCATAGGCCCGGTAGTGCTTTTCTGAGCTGCCTATGCGGCAGTGAACGCCGCGGGGCGCGCCGCAAAGCGGCTGGCGCATTTCTGAGCTGCCTATGCGGCAGTGAACTGGTGGCGAAAGCCTGCGGTTGTCTCGCGGAATTTCTGAGCTGCCTATGCGGCAGTGAACCTGGGCCACCTGGTCGGCATCGTGGACCTGGTTTTCTGAGCTGCCTATGCGGCAGTGAACTTCGAGTGCAGCAGCAATATGCCAGCTCGGCATTTCTGAGCTGCCTATGCGGCAGTGAACCGCCGCAACCGCCTGCGCACCCGCCGCTGGCTTTTCTGAGCTGCCTATGCGGCAGTGAACGTCGGCGCCGTAGCCGCGGGCGGCTTCGGCGATTTCTGAGCTGCCTATGCGGCAGTGAACGGCGCGAGGGGCTACGACGACCGCGACGGCTGTTTCTGAGCTGCCTATGCGGCAGTGAACATCAACTCCGCCAGGGCGTTGGCCATCTCCGATTTCTGAGCTGCCTATGCGGCAGTGAACGCACGGCCTCGACGATGGCGGCGGGCAGGTTGTTTCTGAGCTGCCTATGCGGCAGTGAACGCACGGCGGCTATGCGGCGCTGATGCGCGAGTTTTCTGAGCTGCCTATGCGGCAGTGAACGGTGAGCACGGTGGCTGGGGGGTGGAGCGGGGTTTCTGAGCTGCCTATGCGGCAGTGAACTCCGCGTGGGCCGCGGCCAGCTGCGCCCACTCTTTCTGAGCTGCCTATGCGGCAGTGAACAGGGCGCCTGCGCCGTCGTCCCTGATCCGGCGTTTCTGAGCTGCCTATGCGGCAGTGAACGGATTTCCGAGCCGAGCCCTTCGAGCCGGAGCTTTCTGAGCTGCCTATGCGGCAGTGAACGGCAGCGCCGTCACGGTGCAGTGTCAGCCGGTTTTCTGAGCTGCCTATGCGGCAGTGAACGGCCAGTGCATCGTCGTGCCGGACAGCGCCGATTCCTGAGCTGCCTATGCGGCAGTGAACGTGGCGCCCTGGGCGGCGGTGGCGTAGTCGGTTTTCTGAGCTGCCTATGCGGCAGTGAACCTGGGCGCGGGGGATGCCGAGCCGGGCGCTTATTTCTGAGCTGCCTATGCGGCAGTGAACGTCTACGGCGAGCCGCCCGCGCGCGTGGTGGTTTTCTGAGCTGCCTATGCGGCAGTGAACGCGCTGCGGTCGCCGTGCCATGGGGTTGTGCGTTTCTGAGCTGCCTATGCGGCAGTGAACGACGCCCTGCGCGAGCTGGCCGACCGCAACCATTTCTGAGCTGCCTATGCGGCAGTAAACGGGCAGTTCGCTGCCGCGCTGCTGCTGCGCGATTTCTGAGCTGCCTATGCGGCAGTGAGCGTCGGCCTCCGCGGCCCCGGGCACGCGCGCGATTTCTGAGCTGCCTATGCGGCAGTGAACATCGGGCGCTCCAGCGTCCACCGCACGCTGCATTTCTGAGCTGCCTATGCGGCAGTGAACGCGCTCCGGCGCATCGACGCCGACGAGGTGATTTTCTGAGCTGCCTATGCGGCAGTGAACATGCCCACACTCTGGGCACCGAGGGGCGGGACTTTCTGAGCTGCCTATGCGGCAGTGAACACGTTGTTGCGGAACAGCCGCCAGCCGAGCTTTTTCTGAGCTGCCTATGCGGCAGTGAACACGGCCGGGTGGGTCGACACCGGCGGCACCGATTTCTGAGCTGCCTATGCGGCAGTGAACGACCACCGGCTCCTCGGGCTCCAGGATCACCATTTCTGAGCTGCCTATGCGGCAGTGAACGTGTGGCTGGGATTCCGGCAGGCCGTGGAGCTTTTCTGAGCTGCCTATGCGGCAGTGAACCACCTCATACGCGTCCGGGTCCACCAGCGCAATTTCTGAGCTGCCTATGCGGCAGTGAACGCCGCTCGTGATCTCGACCGGGCCGGCCGCGAGTTTCTGAGCTGCCTATGCGGCAGTGAACCCGCCCCGGCACTGCGCGCCAGCGCAGAGCCATTTCTGAGCTGCCTATGCGGCAGTGAACCGTACGCGGATCTGTCCGGCCGGCCGCCGCTCTTTCTGAGCTGCCTATGCGGCAGTGAACATTACGGCGCAGGGTCTGCTCGACTGGGCTGATTTCTGAGCTGCCTATGCGGCAGTGAACCCAGTGATCGCGCCGCTGGCGCGCAGCAGCAGTTTCTGAGCTGCCTATGCGGCAGTGAACCCTGCTCGCGCGCTGGCTGCGCCGGCGCTGGATTTCTGAGCTGCCTATGCGGCAGTGAACGCGACGGCGCCGGGCGGCGGCGCGGGCTACCTTTTCTGAGCTGCCTATGCGGCAGTGAACTCAGTGAGTGTCGCCCAGGTGCTGCTCGCATATTTCTGAGCTGCCTATGCGGCAGTGAACGGCCATCCGCTGCATCTGCCCGGCGGCGTCGATTTCTGAGCTGCCTATGCGGCAGTGAACCGGCCCGCTGCTTATCCACGCGAGCAAATGGTTTTCTGAGCTGCCTATGCGGCACTGAACATCGGCGCCAGCCTCGCCGCGCTGCTTGCCGCTTTCTGAGCTGCCTATGCGGCAGTGAACGGCTCGCCCCAGGGGTCGCGCTCGCGTCGAAATTTCTGAGCTGCCTATGCGGCAGTGAACATCGCGCGCCGTGATCAGCAGCCGCAGTGCGATTTCTGAGTTGCCTATGCGGCAGTGAACGTATCGAAGCGGTCGAGGACGGCGTTGTAGTTTTTCTGAGCTGCCTATGCGGCAGTGAACGGTCCTCGGGCACGGGTCCTGGGGTTGATGCTTTTCTGAGCTGCCTATGCGGCAGTGAACCTGGGGCTGGCTCACTGGCTCGCTGGCGACCATTTCTGAGCTGCCTATGCGGCAGTGAACAGCCCGGCGATATGCGTGCCGTACAGCGCCCATTTCTGAGCTGCCTATGCGGCAGTGAACGGGGCCGGACGGGCGCCTGCTGCTGCGCGGGTTTTCTGAGCTGCCTATGCGGCAGTGAACATACCGCACAGCGTAACAAAATCCCGCTAGACTTTCTGAGCTGCCTATGCGGCAGTGAACGTGCATTTGCGCGGCGAGACCGAGAGCCCGGATTTCTGAGCTGCCTATGCGGCAGTGAACGACCGCGTGCAGCAGTCCATCGCCCGGCAGGATTTCTGAGCTGCCTATGCGGCAGTGAACACCTTCGGTGGGCCGGTCATCGCGCGCTATCATTTCTGAGCTGCCTATGCGGCAGTGAACTTCGAGTGCAGCAGCAATATGCCAGCTCGGCATTTCTGAGCTGCCTATGCGGCAGTGAACGAGCATGGCACCGCGTCCGGCGGCAGCCCGAATTTCTGAGCTGCCTATGCGGCAGTGAACGTTACCCCGCGCGAGATCGAGCAGCGCGACGGTTTCTGAGCTGCCTATGCGGCAGTGAACGCGCAGAGCAAGGACACCGCCGCCGCCCTCAATTTCTGAGCTGCCTATGCGGCAGTGAACTTGTCGGCACAGGAGCTCGCGCAGTGTGCTGTTTTCTGAGCTGCCTATGCGGCAGTGAACGACAGCACGCACCGCGGCACCGGCGGCAGCCTTTTCTGAGCTGCCTATGCGGCAGTGAACCCAAGCTCGCCGGGCAGCAAAGGCGCGCCCGATTTCTGAGCTGCCTATGCGGCAGTGAACACCCGATGCCCCGCCGCCGGCTCGCCGTCAAATTTCTGAGCTGCCTATGCGGCAGTGAACATTGGCGGCGCACAGAGCTGCTGCCGCAGCAGTTTCTGAGCTGCCTATGCGGCAGTGAACCGACAGGCTGCCGCCCACGGGGGTCGCGGCCATTTCTGAGCTGCCTATGCGGCAGTGAACCTGCTGCGTGGCCTCGCCGGCGCCGTCGTAGATTTCTGAGCTGCCTATGCGGCAGTGAACACGGTGTGCAGTGGCGTCTGGTAGTCGCGCCTTTTCTGAGCTGCCTATGCGGCAGTGAACTCAAAGGTTTGGTTGGCCGTCGCCTCGAAAGATTTCTGAGCTGCCTATGCGGCAGTGAACTTCCTCGGCCTTCCTCAGCTCTGCCTGCAACTTTTCTGAGCTGCCTATGCGGCAGTGAACGGCGAAGTGTTCAAGCAGCTCACGAAGTTGCAGTTTCTGAGCTGCCTATGCGGCAGTGAACGCGCTGGCGGCGCGGGTGGTGCTGGGCTCAGCTTTCTGAGCTGCCTATGCGGCAGTGAACCCGTGCATCATCGAGGACGTCCAGGTGTACCTTTTCTGAGCTGCCTATGCGGCAGTGAACGATGTGCAGCGGGTCGGCCCAGCTCGGCGGCATTTCTGAGCTGCCTATGCGGCAGTGAACCTGCACATACTCGCTCGCCCCGCCGCCCTCCAGTTTCTGAGCTGCCTATGCGGCAGTGAACCGATACCGCCGCGAGCCTGCGCGCCGCGGCCGTTTCTGAGCTGCCTATGCGGCAGTGAACCTGGCCGGCGAGGTCGAGGTCACCGTCGACGATTTCTGAGCTGCCTATGCGGCAGTGAACGTCGGCGCGGCCTTCGGCGAGCTGAAACTCGATTTCTGAGCTGCCTATGCGGCAGTGAACGCCGCCAACGCCGCGCAGATCGGGCGCGTCGTTTTCTGAGCTGCCTATGCGGCAGTGAACGTCGGGCTCCCGCTGCGCGCAGTCGGGGCACATTTCTGAGCTGCCTATGCGGCAGTGAACTCGGCGCGATTCCTGGATGCCTCCAGCGTCGTTTTCTGAGCTGCCTATGCGGCAGTGAACCGGTCACGGGGTCAGGTCGCGTGGTCGCGATATTTCTGAGCTGCCTATGCGGCAGTGAACCAGGCTGTCGGCGGGGGCGGGGTGGGCGTCCTTTTCTGAGCTGCCTATGCGGCAGTGAACGCGGCATGGTCGCGCTGGAGGACGATGTGGCCTTTCTGAGCTGCCTATGCGGCAGTGAACGGCCTCAGCCGGCAGCAGGTCGGCCTGCTGGTTTTCTGAGCTGCCTATGCGGCAGTGAACGTGTAGCTCTCGAAGGCCCAGAGGGGATCAATTTTCTGAGCTGCCTATGCGGCAGTGAACGCCTGATTGTGCACCAGGGGGTGCTGCAGCGTTTTCTGAGCTGCCTATGCGGCAGTGAACGAGCCCGATGTGACCGTCGAGCAGTACGACCATTTCTGAGCTGCCTATGCGGCAGTGAACAGGAGGTCCGTGAGGGCGGCGAGGGCGGTGTGTTTCTGAGCTGCCTATGCGGCAGTGAACTCTTCGGCGCCGAAGCGGCCGACGGCCCGGATTTTCTGAGCTGCCTATGCGGCAGTGAACTAGACGCGAAACGCTCTAATTCCTTGATGTTAAAGAACGGAGTGCGCGCAGACGCAGTCTACCCCAAGTTCTGGGGGATGTCGTAAGTGCCTGATTCCAAGCCCTCTGTGTCGAGGGCTGGAAATTTGGTTCAGAACCAGGGGACGGTTGCCCCTCGGCCCAGGCCGTAGTAGCCGAAGGGGCCGGGGGTTGGCTCTGGTTGCGGTGGGCCGTGCTCGATGAAGAGTCGGAATGTTTGGCCGGAGCTGCGGCTCTGGAGCGTGACGAAGGGCAGGTGGAGACGCTCCGCGGCCTGATCGGGGATGGCTTCGCTTGCGGCGACCTGGTCGATACCCTTGCGCTTGATCAGGCGCCGTCGCAGTCGCTCGGGGCTGCTCTTGGCTTGCACGCGCCGCACCGCGCGGTGTGGCGCCCCGCCGGGGATCTCGGCGGGGCCGTGGAGCTCGGCATGGTCGCGCATGCCACGCAGCCAGTCGCGGCTCATAAGCTCCGTCAGCGCCCTCGTCTCTCCATGCAGCCGCAGCCGTTCGCCAAGGGACAGGGGCTCCAAGGCATGGTCCGGGAAGCTGACCCCGATGGCCGTGCTGTCAAGGTCGACCAGCGCGCGGTGGAGCTTCGCGAAAAGGGCGTTCATGAGCATGCTCGGCGGAAACTCCGGGTCCGGCAGTAGCCGAATGTCCAGGTAGTGGTCCATTGCCGTCAGTCCTTCTCGCCGAACACGCCGCCGCGGATGAGATTGGCCATCAGGTAATGCTGCTGCTCGGGTGCCGGGGCCTTGTCCTTGAGCACCCAGCCATCGAGCAGGTTGTAGAAGTCCATCTTTTCCTTGGGCTGGCGGTACGCCTTTCCCTGGGAGGTGACCGAGCCGTAGGGCTCCGCGGCGATGGGGCCGAGCTGGGCATGGTCCGGGTCCGGGTACCAGGTGTCGATGGTGCGCAGGGCGTTGCCGATCTTCTGGCTGTGCATGGCGGCGACATCGCCGACGGCGTAGAGCGTCTTGCTCTTCCCGCCCTTGCGGTTGCCCTGGTCCAGGATCAGTTCCTGCGACGGATAGACCTCCTGGCCGGCCCCCACCCGCGCGTAGGCGGTGACCTCCAGCAGGACGTGGGCGGTGCCGGACAGCCCTTCTGCGATGACCGCCGCGAGCGCCTTCAGGTCCGCACCGGCATGCTCCGGGGCCTCGAAGTCACGCAGCGAGAAGTCCTGGGCATTGAAGGTCCAGGCGGCGGCCTCCTTGCCTTGAACCAGATGGCGCACCTGCACCTCCACCTGTTCCGCGCCCAAACGGTTGCGCCACAGGAAGCGACCGTTAGCCAGGTTGTGGGCGTAGCGGCGGGCGAGCTCGCCGAAGCCGAGGCTGTCCCGATACTGCTGGACGGTCTGCTGCAGTTTGGCTTGATACAGGGCGTTGTTGCAGGCGGACGGTGTGCCGGCGCCGCCGAGCACGCGCAATGTGAAGCGCAGGCGCAGGGTGTCGGCGTCGGGCGGCAACGCGGCGACATCGACGGTCTGCAGATTCGGCTGCTGGATGTCCGCATCCAGCTTGGCGGTGTTCTTCTGTTCCGAGTCCTTGAGGCGGTTGGAGATGGTGCCGCGCACGGACTTGCTGCGCAGTGCTACCGATGCCCAGGATTTGGAGTCACCGCGCTGTGCCCAGTCCCCGGCATGGAAGAGACCATCGGAAGGGTCGAGTTTGCGCTCGAAGGCGAGGACGGAGGCGGTCTTGAGCTCGTTCTTAGTCATTATGCGTTTCCTTGTGCTTGGGTTTGCTGGGTGCTGAAGCGATTGGTACAGCGATAGAGGCCGACCGCGGGATCGGCCCTGTGGTGCCAGAGGATGTCGTCCAGCGACTGGACGCGGTGCGGACTGAGCCATTGGCCCAGGGTGTAGACGCTCTCGACGAAGCGAAACGGCGTCTCGGCATCGCGGGCATTGCGCACCTCTCCAGGCGCATAGGTCGGCGACAGGGCGGCATAGCCCGCGGGCAGCGGAACCAACCAGCCGGGCCTGCGGCGGACCTCCCAAAGGGTGTCTTCGGGGTGGTCCGGGTCCGGGCCGTTGGGCTCGATGTTCAGGCGACAGAGGTCGAGCAGCGCGTCGAGGCTGGTGCTGTCCGGCGCCTTGGCTTGCAGGTCTTGGAGGTGTTCCAGCAGCCGGTCGTCGCGCTGCACCAGGGTGAAGCCCGGCAGCAGGCGGGGGCGGATGCGGCGGAACTCGGCACTTGCCTCGGCAGTGGACTCCGGCCACTCGATCAGCTCGGGCTGGTGGCGTTTTGAGCGCCCCACGGACAGGATGGAGCCGCCGGCCAGCCGCATGCCGCCGACCGTGCCCAGGATCTGGTCCAGTGCGTCCTGGGGCAGCTCGACGGGCTCGGTCAGGATCTCGACCAGCAGGCTGATGTCCATGTGCGCGCGGCCCTCTTCCACCAGCGCGGCGGGCTTGTCGACGAACCCCTTCCATCCAGCGAACAGGGGGTTGCGCGTCAGGGCGAAGGTGTTGGGCGAGTAAAACCCACCGGGCTTGTGCGCCTGGGGCTCGAAGCGATGGCAGACGATGCCGACACCGCCGAACTCGATGTCGAGTTGTTGGGCCCGCAGTCGGCGCTCCAGGGCGTGCACGAAGCCGGTGAACGCGGACGGGGCAGGAAAGCCCCAGCTCAAGGGGCCGGACACGGCGTTGGCGTTCTGCACGCGCATCCGTGGCAACAGCAGCAGGGCGGCGGTCTCATGCATGGCGGTCCAACTCCTCGCGCAGCATGCGCAGTTCCTGTTCCAGGGCCGAGCGCCATTCGGTGTGTTCCGGGGCGCCGACGGACAGCCGGTCGCCGCCAATGCGGGCATTGAGCCAATTGCCGTAGCGGTCGCAGATGGTGGCGCGCCAATCGCTTGCGGCGCGCTGCTCGGCGAAGGCGTCGTCTTCCAGCGCCCGGTCGGGGTCGAGCCAGAAACGCTC